>JAKFFB010000145.1:0-19869 GCA_036675425.1 Actinomycetales bacterium
CGATCGGGTTTGCGCCGACTGCCCCTCGTACGCCCACTCACCGTTGATCATCCGCAGGATCCCCGGCCACTGAGCCCCGCCGGAGCGCTGAGGGCGGCGATGCTGCGGATGATCAACAGGGGGGATCAGCGGGGGGCGTAGCCGGCGTCGAGGCGCACCGTGGCCTTGCGGCCCTTGATCTTGGTCTTGCGCAGCGCCTGCACCACCTCGTCGGCCGCCCCTGACGGCACCTCGACGAGCGCGAAGCGGTCGGCGATCTCGATCGCCCCGATGTCGCGCCCGCTGAGCGACGACTCGCCGGTGATGGCGCCGACGAGGTCCTGCGGCCGCACACCGGCGGCGCGACCGAGGCCGATGAACAGGCGCGTGCTGTCGGCCAGCTGCTTGCGCGCCGGCCGCGGGCCCTTCGAGGGAGCGGGTCCCGACGACTCCGGCCGCGGCGCGACCGTCGGGATCTCCTCCTCGTCCTCCCCCGCCGGCCCGGTCGTCGCCTCGTGCGCGAGCTTCACGGCGGCGAGCGCGACCTGGACGACGTCGTACTCGTCGGTGAGCGAGTCGAGCACGGCGGAGTAGCCCTCGAGGTCGTCCGCGATGAGCACCTCGTGCAGCGCAGCGCGGGTGAGCTCGAGCCGGCGCGAGCGCAGGTCGGCGACCGTCGGCACCTTCTCGACGTTGATCTTCTGCCCGGTCGAGCGCTCGATCTGCTTGAGCATCCGGTGCTCGCGCGGCTCGGCGAGGGTGATCGCGACGCCCTCGCGCCCGGCCCGGCCGACGCGGCCGATGCGGTGGACGTACGCCTCGGGCGCCGACGGCACGTTGTAGTTCACGACGTGGGTGAGGTGGTCGACGTCGAGGCCGCGGGCGGCGACGTCGGTGGCGACGAGCAGGTCTGCCGTACGGCCGCGCAGCCTGCCCATCACCTTGTCGCGCTGCTCCTGGCTCAGGCCTCCGTGCAGCGCCTCGGCCCGGTAGCCGCGCCCGTTGAGGGTCTCGGTCAGCGAGTCGACCTCCTCGCGGGTGCGGCAGAAGACGATCGCCGCCTCCGGCGACTCCACGTCGAGCACGCGCCCGAGGGCGACCGGCTTGTGCGCGCGAGCGACGACGTACGCGCTCTGCCGCACCTTGGGTGCCTCACCCGCGGGGGCTGCTTCGCGGGCGATGAGGATGCGGACCGGGTTGCGCAGGTGGCGGCGGGCGATCTTGTCCACCCGCGACGGCATCGTCGCGGAGAACAGCACCGTCTGCCGGTCGACCGGCGTCGCCTCGAGGATGGCCTCGATGTCGTCGGCGAAGCCCATGTCGAGCATCTCGTCGGCCTCGTCGAGCACGACGGTGCGCAGCGTCGAGAGGTCGAGGGTGCCGCGGTTGATGTGGTCGACGACCCGCCCCGGCGTGCCGACGACGACGTCGACGCCGCGCTCGAGCTCGCGCAGCTGCCGGCCGATCGGCTGGCCGCCGTAGACGGGGAGCACCCGCGCGCCGAGCTGCCGGCCGTACCGGTGCGTCGCCTCGCTCACCTGCATCGCCAGCTCGCGCGTGGGCGCCAGCACCAGCGCGACCGGCGCGTTGCGCTTGCCGCGCGGCTCCATCCGCTGCAGCAGCGGCAGCGCGAAGGCCGCGGTCTTGCCGGTTCCGGTCGCGGCCTGGCCGAGCAGGTCGCGCCCCTCGAGCAGCGGGCCGATCGCCTCGGCCTGGATCGGCGTGGGCTCCTCGTAGCCGAGGGCGGCCAGCGCCGCGACCAGCTCCTCCCGGAGTCCGAGGGCGGCGAAGGTCGTGGGGGTGGTCATCCCCGCAAGGCTAAGCGGGCCAGTACCCGTCGTAGTCGGGCCAGGCGACCGGCTTGCCGCCGGACAGCTGGTCGATGAACGACCAGAGGTACCAGCGACGGAAGCGCACGACGTCCTCGGGGGCGGCGAGCGTCAGCAGGTGCTGGCCCTCCTGGCAGTAGACGTCGGCCTCGTCGAGCATGTCGCCGAGCTCCTTCGACGCAGGCCCGGCTTCCGGCGGGATCAGGTAGACGAGCTCGTCGATGACCTCCTCGCCGGCGGCCGCCGCGTCCATCAGCCGCTGCTCCTGCTCGGTCGACATGCCCTCGAAGCGCTGGGTGAGTGTGTCGATGAGAGCGGTCAGCCGGGTGGGCAGGTGGTGCTCGTCGTCGTCATCGGCCTGGGCCGACGCCAGCGCGAACTCCCGCAGCAGCTCGTCGCTCACCTGCTGGGCCTTCGACCACAGCGGGACCGGCACCTGCAGCAGGCGCACCTCCGCCAGCTCGTCGGTCGACGTCATGCGGCCAGCCTCTCCTCGCCGTGCGCGTGCGCGGTCGTTGCCTCGTCGTCGTCGTCGAAGGCGGCGAGCAGCGCCTCCACCGATCCCTCGTCGTCCACGTCGTCCTCGTCGGTGCCGAACACCGGCACCGACAGCTCCACCCAGACCGTCTTGCCGGTCGGGCGCGGGTCGACCCCCCAGCGCGTGGCGTACTCCTCGAGCAGCCGCAGTCCGCGCCCGGTGGTCGCGTCCTCGGAGTACGACCGCTGCTGCGGCGGGCGCGACGACCCGTCGGTGACCTCGACCCGGACGACCTCCTGCTCGAGCCGTACCGCGACGGTGAAGTCGGTCCGCGCGTGCAGCGCGCAGTTGCCGGCGAGCTCGCTGACGCACAGCGCTGCGGACCAGCCGATCTCGGGCCGACCCCAGGTGTCGAGCACCGTCTCGACGAAGCGTCGCGCCGCCGGAACGCTGCTCGCGTGACCGGGGAGGGTGAGTGCAGCCGAGGGCATGGCCGGACTCTAGGACTCCGGACCGGGTCGCCGCGCAGCGAGGTGCGCGCGCTCGACTGCCGGGGCGGGCTCAGCCCAGGTAGAGGAAGCCGTAGGCCTCGTCGCGGAAGGGGATCCCGGCCGCGGTCAGCGCCTCGTCCCAGTCGCCGGTGCAGGCCGGGTCGGCGGCCTGCATCCCGTGATCGGCGGTGAGCAGGACGACGACGTCGTCGAGCAGCCCGCGCGCCTCGACCAGGTCGAGCCAGACGCCGAGCCGCCGGTCGGCGTCGACCAGCCCGGCGCGGGCGATCGCCGACCCCGGACCTCCGGCGTGGTGGGCGCCGTCGGTCAGGGTGGTGTTCCACCAGGTCAGCGCGGGCGGGGTCCCCTCGCGCCAGAGGTCGAGCACCTGGATCAGCCCGATCGCGTCGACCTGCGTGCCCCAGGCGTAGTCGCCGTTCGCCGCGACGTGCTCCTGGGTCGCGTGCGCGTCGTCGGCGGCGGGCGGCAGGAAGTCCGAGATCGAGCCGGTGCCACCGCTTCCCGACTCGCGGACCAGCGCGAAGGTCGAGTACGTCGCGCCGCGGTCCATCGGCTCGTTGATGCACGCGCCGATCAGCCCGTCCGGCAGGCGCTCCCAGACGGTGCGCACCCCCGGGCGCAGCCACTCGGCGGCCCGGTGCCACGACACCGAGTGGTTCGTGACGACCTGCTCGCCCTGGACCCGGTCGTAGTAGGCGTTGTTGACGATGCCGTGCGTGCCCGGGCCGACGCCGGTGAGCGCGCAGGTGTGGTTGACCAGCGTGACGCTCGGGAACTCCGCGATCGCCCCGCCGCGCAGCGCGCAGCCGCGAGCGAGCAGCCGCGCGACGTTGGGCAGCGTGCCGTCCTGCGCGAGCGCGACGAGGTCGGCGCTCGGCGCTCCGTCCCACAGCAGCCCGACGACGTGCGGCGCACCCGGGGTGACGAGATCGACTGGCCTGCCGTCCATCTCGTCGTACGACCCGCCGGTCAGGTGCGCGAGCGTCGCCGCGACGTCGACGGTCCGGGCGACGGCGTCGACGACCCCGCGGGCCTGCACGCCCGGTCCGGAGAGCAGCAGCGGCGCGCGCGACTGCAGGCCGTTGAGGGACCCGTGCTCGCCGAGGTGGCCGCCGCGCTCGGTCCAGCAGTGCCGTCCGGTGTGCACGACGGCGAGGTCGGGTGCGCGCGGGTCGCGGAAGAGCGAGTGCAGCCGGGCCGCCGCGAACGGGTAGCTGTCGTCGCCGAAGGGGTCCTGGTCGGCGACCGGGTCGCGTCCGGCGAGCACGGTGGTCGCGCCGTCGGGGGCGAGCGCGGAGTGGCCCGCGCTGTCGGCGACGTGCACCAGGCCCTTCTCGAACCAGCAGACGAGGTCGACGATCTCGGCGAGCGCCGGGTCGAGCAGCACGTCGAGCGCGCGGTCCCGCAGCGCCGGCGTGACGAGGCCGGCCTGCACGACGGCAGAGGCGGTCAGGTCGCGCGAGGGCAGGGGCACGCGATCAGCGTAGGACCGTTCCCGGGACATGACGACGCCCCTGCACCCGGGGTGGGTGCAGGGGCGTCGGCGGTGCCGCCCCCCGGAGGTGGGCGGTCAGGAGAGCGCCAGGCGGGCGAGCCGGGCGCGAGCGGCGGCCGTCTGGGCCCGGCGGTCGAGCCGGCGCAGACGTGCCAGGCGGAGAGCGCGCGACCGTTCGGCCGCGTGCGAGGTGCGTTCGGCGTGCTCACGCGAGGCGAGCAGCAGGTGCGTGGTGGTGTCGTACACGGCAGTGCTCCTTAGCGGGAAGTCTTGTGCGGCAGGGGTTCTCAGGCAGCGGCCCCGGCGGCAGCGTCGGCTGCCAGGTCGACCTTGCGGGGCCGGCCACGGGGGCGCTTGCGGGGGACGACGACTCCGGCGACGACCAGCTGGCCGCCCCAGACGCCCCACGGCTCGCGGCGCTCGAGCGCACCGGCGAGGCACGCCTCGCGCAGCGGGCACGGGACGCAGCGCGCCTTGGCGTCCTCCACGTCGGAGGGCGACTCGGCGAACCACAGGTCGGGGTCGGCGGTCCAGCAGGGCAGGACCGTCTCGTCGGTCAGGTCAAGGGTTGTCGGTTCGGTCAGGGCGGTCAGGGCGGCGAGCACCGTTGGTCACCTTCGATCTGCTTGCGGCCCGGTGGGGCCGTGTTCTGTGTGGAGTCGGGGCCCTGTGGGCCGAGCGGCTGTTGGCGGAAACGCAACGAGGCCGCGGATCCCGTGTCGGGTTCCGCGGCCTCGAGGCGCTGAGGGTCTGGTGGTCAGACCGGTGCACCTCGAGGGGCAGAACCCGGGAGATCGGTGACGCGGGCGCCGAGGACGGCGACCTGAGCAGCAGCAGCGGAAGCGCCGGCGATGGGCACAAGGGTCCCGTGCGCAGCCGTCTTCGGCGCCGTGAGGGACCGCTCCCGCGCGACGAACGAGGACAGGCCGGTGGCCGGCGTCGAGGTCGTGTAGCTCTCCACGTCGTCCACCTCCTCTCGTTCGTCTGGGCCGGAAGTCCCGGCTCCGAGGAAGGTAGAGGCCCTCCTGGGAGCGTGCAAGCGATTTATTCGGCGAGTTCTGAGGAACCCACGAGCGACAGCACGTCCTCGCCGTACTTGTCCAGCTTCGCCTGCCCGATGCCGGGGATCCGGACCAGCGCCGCGACGTCCGTCGGGCGCTGCTCGGCGATCGCGGTGAGGGTGGCGTCGGTGAAGACGCAGTACGCCGGCTGACTGAGCTCCTTGGCCCGCCCGGCGCGCCACTCGCGCAGCGCCTCGAACAGCTGCTCGTCCATCGACGAGGGGCAGCCGGCGCAGCGGCCGAGCTTGCGGTCGACCGCTGCGACCAGCGACGTGCCGCACACCCGGCAGGTCACCGGGCCGCTCCGCTCCCGACGGGCGGCGCGCGCGGAGCCGGCTGCCGGAGCGGGCCGCTTGGCCGCCTTGTGCAGCCCGTCGAGGAAGCGCGACGGCCGGCGGCTGGCGCGGCCGCCCGGCGAGCGGGCCAGCGCCCAGGACAGCGACAGGTGGAAGCGCGCGCGGGTCACCCCGACGTAGAGCAGCCGGCGCTCCTCCTCGACCGCCTCCGGGGTGTCGGCGTGCACCAGCGGGAGGGTGCCGTCGACCAGCCCGACCAGGAAGACGGCGTCCCACTCCAGGCCCTTGGCGGCGTGCAGCGAGGCGAGGGTGACGCCCTCGACGCTCGGCGCGTGCTGCGCGGACGCGCGCTCCTCGAGCTCGGCGACCAGCTCGCGCAGCCCGGCCTCCGGGGTCGCGGCGGCGAGGTCGCCGGCCAGCCGGTGCAGCGCGGCCAGCGACTCCCAGCGCTCGCGGGTGGCGCCGGAGCCGGCGGGCGGGGTGTCGCGCTCCCAGCCGAGACCGGACCGGAGCACGTCGGCGACCAGGTCGGCCAGCCCCTCCGGCGCGTCTGCGTCGGAGGCCCGCCCCGCGCCGCGCAGCAGCAGGATCGCCTCGCGCACCTCGGCCCGGTCGAAGAAGCGCTCCCCGCCGCGGATCAGGTAGGGGACGCCCGCGTCGGTGAGCGCCGCTTCGTACGCCGCCGACTGGGCGTTGACGCGGTAGAGGACGGCGATCTCGCTGGCGGGGGTGCCGGCGGCGATGAGCTCGCGACATCGGGCGGCGACCGCCTTGGCCTCGGCGGGCTCGTCGTCGTGCTCGGTGAAGACCGGCTCGGCGCCGGGCGGCTGCTGCGCGACGAGCTCGAGCCGGGCGTGCGTCGTCGTGGCCTTGGCGATCACGGCGTTCGCGAGCCCGACCACCTGCGGGGTCGAGCGGTAGTCGCGGACCAGCCGGACCTCGGTGGCGTGCGGGAAGCGCTGGCGGAAGCGGAGCAGGTGGTCCGGCGTCGCGCCGGTGAAGCTGTAGATCGTCTGCTGGGCGTCACCGACCACGCACAGGTCGTCGCGCCCGCCGAGCCAGGCGTCGAGCAGCCGCTGCTGCAGCGGGGTGACGTCCTGGTACTCGTCGACGACGAACGACCGGTAGCGCGAGCGGAACTCCTCGGCCACCCCGGCGTGCTCCTCCAGCGCACCGGCGGTGAGCAGCAGCAGGTCGCTCCAGTCGGCCGCGCCCTGCGCGGACTTCAGGTCGACGTAGGCGTCGTAGACCTGCGCGACCACAGCGGGGTCGTACGGCCCCTCGCGCCCGGCGCGGACCGACGCCGCGGGGTAGTCCTCCGGCCCGATCAGGCTGCTGGCCGCCCACTCGAGCTCCGACAGCAGGTCGCGTAGCTCGCTCGTACCGGGGCGCAGCCGGACACGCGCGGCGGCGTTGGCGACCATGCCGAACGGGTTCTCCACCAGCCGCGGGGGCGCGCCGCCGACGACCCGCGGCCAGAAGTAGCCGAGCTGCTTGAGCGCCGCGGAGTGGAAGGTGCGGGCCTGGACCCCGCCGACGCCGAGCGCTCGCAGCCGGGTGCGCATCTCGCCGGCGGCACGTGCGGTGAAGGTGACGGCGAGCAGCGCCGAGGCCGGGGTGCTGCCGGTCAGGACGGCGTAGGCGGCGCGATGGGTGATGGTGCGGGTCTTGCCGGTGCCGGCCCCCGCGAGGATCACGACGGGCCCGTGGATCGCCTCCGCGGCGGCCCGCTGCTCGGGGTCGAGGGCGGCCAGGACGGCGTCAGGGGTGCGATCCGGGCTCACCGGGCCAGTGTCCCAGGTGCCGCGAGCGGGAAGGACTCGGGCGCGCAGGCTGTTGACAGCCGTGACCGTCCCCCGACCAGCTGGAGCGCTCCGACCATGGCCCCGTTGACGATCTACAGCACGCAGTGGTGCGGCTACTGCCACCGGCTGATGAAGCAGCTCGACCGGGAGGGCGTGTCGTACTCCGTGGTCGACATCGAGGACGACCCCAGCGCGGCCGACTACGTGATGAGCGTGAACGGCGGCAACCAGACCGTCCCGACCGTCGTCTTCCACGACGGCACGGCGCTCACCAACCCCAGCCTGGCGCAGGTCAAGGAGCGGCTGGCGGCCTGAAGTCGCCCCGCGAAAGCCCGCAACAGGACATGATGGGGCACGGAACGGGCAGGTAAGGCCCGGCCCTGTCCCGCCACGTCCCTCGTCCCGGAAGCGTCCTGTGTCCCTCCCCCTTCCTGACCACCCCGCGATCGACGCTGTGATGAGCACGGCTGCGTCGCTGCTGGGCATGGAGATCGTGTTCCTCGGCGGGCTGACCGACGACACCTTCACCTTCGAGAAGGTGCACGCCCGCGCCGAGTGGCCGGGGGTGGAGGAGGGGCAGGCCTTCGACCGGACGTCCTCGCTGTGCCACCGGCTGCTCAACGGCGCCTCCGCCACGACCGCGAACGCCCCCGGCGACGAGGACTACGGCCTGGCGCCCGCGACCGAGGCCCTGGGCATCACGTCGTACGTCGGGGTGCCGATCCGCGACGGGTCCGGGCAGGTCGTCGCCACGCTGTGCGGCATCGACCGCAGCGCCGTCGACGTCGACCCCGACACCATCGCGGTGCTCGAGCAGCTCGCCCAGGTCATCTCCGCCCACCTCGGCCCGCTGCTCACCGAGGGCGTCGTCATCCGCCGCTCGCCCGAGGGCGGCTGGGCGGTCGGCGAGGAGTCGACCGGCGACCTGACCAGCGCGATGGTGCTGGCCGACCTGCTCGCGGCCGACCTGTCCCCCGGTGTCCGTCCGGCGAAGACCGACGCCCCGCTCGACGAGGTCGGCCAGCTGCGGATGTCGGTCAAGCAGCTCGAGCACGCGCTCGCCGCGCGCGTCGTGGTGGAGCAGGCGATCGGCGTGCTCAGCGAGCGGCAGCGCAGCAGCCCGCGGCAGGCCTTCGAGCGGCTGCGCAAGGTCGCCCGGTCTCGCGGCCGCAAGGTCCACGACCTGTCCCGCGAGATCGTGATGTCGGCGACGGACCCGGCCGTTCCGCTGCCCCCCGAGCTGGCCGGGCGGCGCTGAGCCCCACGCTCTCCCCCCGCTCGCCATCGGCGCTGGCCGCGGAGCTCGTCGACCTGCTCGTCGCGCTCCCGTCCCCCGCGCGCGTGCTGCTGGACGGCGTCGGGTCGCGGGCGCTGTCGGACTCGCTGCTGCCGGGGCTGGCCGCCGCCGGCCGGGCTCCGCTGCAGGTCTCGGCCGGCGACTTCCTGCGCCCGGCCGGTGAGCGGTTCGAGTGGGGCCGCGAGGACGTCGATGCCTTCCGTACGACCTGGCTCGACGCTGCCGCACTCGATCGCGAGGTGCTGTCGGCATCCGGGGTCTACCTGCCGGCGCTGTGGGACAGCGCGGCGGACCGGTCCGCCCGGCGGGCGGTGCAGCCGGTGCCGGACGGCGCGGTGCTGCTCGTCGACGGGATCCTGCTGCTCGGGCGCGGGCTGCCCGCCGAGCTGACCGTGCACGTGGCGCTGTCGCCGGCCGCGCTGCTCCGGCGGGGCGTGCCCGAGTGGCAGCTGCCGGCGTTCGCGGACTACGACCGCGTCGACCGGCCGAGCGAGGTCTGCGACGTGCTGGTGCGGGCGGAGGACCCGCTGCGGCCGGCGGTGCTGGTCAGATCTTGCGGAACGCCGCCTCGATGAAGGACCAGAGGGCGTAGGCCAGCACGCCGATCGCGGTGAGGCCGAGGAGCACGGGACCGTACGGCCGCTCGAGAACGGAGTGCAGCGCGGCGTCCAGGCCCTTGGCCTGCTGGGGGTCGGTCTGCGCGGCCGCCTGCACCAGGAAGGCGCCGATCAGGCCGACGGTGACGCCGCGGCCGACGTAGCCGACGGCGCCGACGGCGATCGCGGGACGGCGGAGCGCGCGGGGGATCCTGTACTGCTCGAGGCACTCGGCGTGCTTGCGGCGAAGGCCCTTGACGACGAGGTAGACCCCGATGCCGAGAACGACGAGACCGACGATCGCGACGAGCGTGCGGCCGCCGGTGCGTGACATCAGGTCGGCGGTGCGCGACTGGGTCGACTCGCCGCCCTCACCTCGGGCCAGGAAGGCGAACGTGCTGAACGACAGCGCTGCGTAGACCACTGCTTTGGCGCCGTCCTTGAGGCGCATCGCGGTGCGGTGGTCCTCGGAGCGGTGGCCGACGGCGGCCGACAGCAGCAGGTAGGTCGCGTAGCCGGCGAAGCCGACCGCGAGCACCAGCAGCAGCGGCTCGCCGAGGGGCTTGTCGGCCAGCGCGCGCAGTGCGCCGTTGTGGTCGGCGCGGGCCTCGCTGCCGAGGGCCAGGGTCAGCGCAAGGACGCCGAGGACGGCGAAGACGAGGCCGCGCGAGGCGAGACCGAGGCGGGCGAGGAGCTCGACCGGCTTGCTGTCGTGGACGTCGCGGGCGGCCTGCTCGGCGTCGTCCATCGTGGTGGTCATGGCCGGGTCCTGCCCCGTGCTGACCGGCGCGGAACGCGGCCGACCCCTCTTCCGTGATCAACGCCGGGTTTGCCCGCATTCTCGGCGACGCTTTTCTGGGGAAGTGCGGCGTTGATCAGCCGTCTGCGAGCCAGCCGCTGATGAGCAGGGAGGCGATGCTGATGCTGCCGGGGAGCTGGACGCCGGTGCTCCGCCCGCCCCAGGTCGACGCCTCGCGGAGCTCGTCGCGGGTGAACCAGCGCACCTCCTCGAGCTCCCCGTCGATGACCCGCGGGACGGCGTCGCCGGCACAGCGGGCGCGGAAGCCGAGCATCAGGCTGGAGGGGAAGGGCCACGGCTGACTGGCGACGTACGACACCTCGTCGACGGCGAGCCCGGTCTCCTCGGCGACCTCTCGTACGACCGCCTGCTCGGCGCTCTCGCCCGGCTCGACGAAGCCGGCCAGCGTGCTGAAACGGCCTGCGGGCCAGACGCTCTGCCGGCCGAGCACGCACCGGTCGGCGCCGTCGTGGACGAGCACGATCATGGCCGGGTCGGTACGGGGGAAGTGCTCGCTGCCGTCCTCCGGGCAGCGACGGACCGACCCGCCGCGGACGACGTCGGTCGGCGCTCCGCAGCGGGAGCAGCGGGGGTGGGTGGCGTGCCAGTTGGCCAGGCCCACGGCGTGGACGAGCAGCCCGGCGTCGCGGTCGTCGAGCAGCGCGCCGACCTCGCGCAGGTCGAGCGGGCGGGCGCCGAGCTTGCGCGGCAGGGTGCCGACGACGGCGAAGACGGGGCCGTCGTCGTCGTGGCCGAGGTAGAGCCGGTCGCCGTCCGGCGCGTCGCTGCTCGGCGTGAGCACCAGGCGGGGTCGGTCCTGCTCGTCGACCAGCGCCCGGCCGTTGTCGACGACGAGCACGCGGGCGGCCTCCCACGCCGCAGCAAGAGCCTGCTCGTCATCGCGGGTCTTGGCGTCGCGGTCGACGGTCGCCCGGGACAGCGCAGGTCGGCTCACGGGGTCCCCGCGGCGGTGTGAGCGCAGAGAGCAGCGTCGTGGGGTGTTGTCACTCCAGCTCGAGGTCGATCAGGGTGCGCAGCGGTCCCTCGACCTCGGCCACGTCGCCGACCAGCACCGTGGTGAGCCGGTTCGGCGCGAGGTAGCGGCTGCCGGCGGCGAGCGCGTCGTCGACGGTGACGGCGGCGAGCTGCTTCGGGTAGTCGCGCAGGTAGTCGATCCCGAGACCGGCGCCGGCCAGCTGCGACAGCGTGCTGGCGAGGCCGGCCTGGCTCGAGGTGCCGAGGGCGAGGGTGCCGATGGCGTAGCGGCGGGCCTGGTCGAGCTCGCCCTGCGTGACCGGCGTCGTCGCGACTCTGCCGAGCTCGTAGTGGGTCTCGAGCAGCGCGGCCGCTGTGGTGGGGGTGCTGACGTCGGCGCTCATCGTGACGCGTGACCCGGCCGGCGGGTGCTCGACCTGGGCGTGGGGGCTGTAGGTGTAGCCCTTGTCCTCGCGGATGTTGGCGACCCAGCGACTGGAGAAGTACCCGCCGAAGACCAGGTTGGCCAGGCTGAACGCGGCGTAGTCCTCGCTGCTGCGGCTGGGCGCGCTAGCGGCCAGGCGCATCGTCGTCTGCACCGCGCCGGGGCGGTCGAGCAGCAGCGCGGGTGCCTTGGGCGTCTCGGGGAGCTTCGGGGTGTCGACGGCCTTGCTGGTGGCGCTCCAGTCGCCGAGAGCGGCCTCGACGAGGTTGATCGCCTTGGACGGCGAGAGGTCGCCCACGACGGTGAGGATGCTGCCGGCCGGCACGACGCGCTTGGCGTGCAGGGCGCGGAGGTGGGTCGGCTTGACGTCGTCGACCTCCTCCGCCGCGGGGAGCTCGCGACCGTAGGGGTGATCGCCGTACAGCCTGCGCAGCAGGGCTTCTCGCGCGACGACCGCAGCCTGGCTGCGGTAGATGGCGAGCTCCTGGACGAGCCGGTCGCGCTCGCCGACGACCTCGCGCTTGGGGTAGCTCGCGCCGGTCAGCACCTCGCCGAGGAGCTGCAGCAGCCCGGGCAGCCCGTCGACGAGGACGGAGCCGCCGAAGCCGAGCCGGTCCGCGTCGGTGCTGGCGCTGAGCTGAGCCCCGAGGGCCTGGAGGTCGGCGGCGAGCTCGGCAGCGTCGCGCTTGTCGGTTCCGCTGAGCAGCGTGTCACCAAGAAGGCTTGCCTGCGCGGTGAACGCGCGACCGCTCTTGCCGCTCGGACCGGCGAACGGGACGCGCAGCCGCAGCTCCGCGAGCGGGACGCCCGGGCGGCGTACGGCCTGCACGCGCAGCCCGTTGTCGAGGGTGCGCTCGGCGACGCTCGGCAGCTTGAGCGGACGCGGCTTGCCGAGCGGCGGGACGGGACGCTTGTCGGTCATGCGTCGGTCCCGGGGCGGAGCTCGAGCACGGTGCGGGTGTCCTTCGTGAGGGTGGCGGCGGCGTCCTGGATCTGCTGCGCGGTGACCTCGCGGAGCAGCGCGGGCAGCTCGTTGACGAGCTCTGCGCGGCTGCGCTGCTGCTCGAAGACCGACATCGTCGTGGCGCGGCCGAGGACGTTGTCGACCTCGCGCAGGTAGCGCGCGGTCATGCGGGCGACGGTCCGGTCGAGCTCGTCGCTGTCCAACCCGGCTTGCGCCAGCCGGTCGAGCTCCTCCTCGATCGTCGTGAGCACCGCGTCGAGGCTCGTCTCCTCGGGGTGGTGCACCTCGATCAGCATCAGCGTGGGGTCGCGGGCGTCCAGCGGGTCGCCGAGAAGCCCGAGGTAGCCGCTGATGTGGGTGGCGCTGCGGTCCTTGAGCAGCATCCGCTCCTGCAGCCGGCTGGCGTCGCCGTCGGTGAGCACCTCGGCCAGGACGACGTACGGCAGGTAGGTCGTGAGGTTCTCCGGATCGGGGACGCGCCAGCCGATGGCGACCGCCGGGGCGGGAGCCAGCCGGTCGTGGACCGTCGCCCGTCGCTCCTCCGTGGGCCACGGCTCGGCGAAGCTCGGGCGCTGGGGGGTCGGGCGTGCCGGGATGTCGGCGAAGTGGTCGTGCACCCAGTGGGTGACCTGCTTGACGTCGATGTCGCCGACGACGGTGAGGACGGCGTTGCCGGGGGCGTAGTAGCGGTCGAAGAAGCCCTGCGCGTCAGCGAGGGTCGAGCTCTCGAGGTCGACGAAGTCGCCGTAGCCGTTGTGGCTGTTGGCGAAGTCCTCGAAGAGCACCGGCGGCATGAGCAGCCAGGGGAAGCCGCCGTACGGCCGGTTAAGCACGTTGACGCGGATCTCGTTCTGCACCACGGCGATCTGGTTGTCGAGGTTCTCCTGGGTGACCGCCACGCTGCGCATCCGGTCGGCCTCGAGGAACAGCGCCAGCTCGGTCGCCGCGCTCGGCATGACCTCGTAGTAGTTGGTGTAGTCCACGTGCGTCGAGCCGTTGAGGGTGCCGCCGTTGCCCTGCACGTAGGTGAAGTGCTCGGTCTTCCCGAGGCTCGCGCTGCCCTGGAACATCAGGTGCTCGAAGAGGTGGGCGAAGCCGGTGCGGCCCTCGGGCTCGCTGCGCATGCCGACGTCGTAGTAGACGGCGACGGCCACGACCGGGCTGCTGGGGTCGGGGCTCAGGACCACGCGCAGGCCGTTGTCGAGGGTGAACCGCTCGATCGGGTAGTCGGGGGTCTGCGCCCTCCGGACCGGGGGCTTGCGGACGGCGGGCTTGCGAGTGGCGGTCGTGGGAGGCGGCACGGGCCGACGCTAGTACGGGTTTCTTGCCGTCGCTGGCAGCGGGGGCGGGCCAGGCGGGGATGGTCATCACGAACCAGACGCCACGGTCAGGTCATGGTCACCTCGTGGTCGGCCATGCCTGATGCGATGACCACGTAGGACTGGCCTCTTCGTGCCGGCGCGTCATGGCCCGAAAGTGCCAGCGCAAGGCGCTTCACCTGGTCCGGCTGAGCGCGAGAACTAGACAAGATCACCGTGTTCCCGGCAGAAGCGGCATGCCCGGCGGAGGCTCGTCGCAAGGGGTGTTGAGGCGGCTCAACACCATGACTACTCGGGTCACCGATCGGTCAGGCAGCCCGTCCGATCGGCCGATTCAGTGCGCCCTGCACGCGGCGGAACCTCAGCGGCGTCAGGTCGGCACCGGCCGACAGCTCCTCGGCCAGATCGGCCGGCCACTCTCCCAGGAAGGCACTCCAATGCTCGCTTTCTACGTCACCCTCCAGTCCTTCATCGCCGACCGCATCGAGCGCGACGACAAGGGCGCCACCGCCGTCGAGTACGGCCTCATGGTCGCTCTCATCGCCGTGGCAATCATGGCGACCGTCGCACTGATCGGCACCGAGCTGAACACGCTCTTCACCGAGGTTCTGGACAAGCTCAAGCTCGCCTAGCAGCTGCCGGCCCCGGAGACCTCCTTCTCCGGGGCCGAGGCGTTCACAGGAGCAGCGCAAGGAGATTTCGTTATGCCTCGATTGAGTTCGGACCGCGGCGGTGCCGCTGTCGAGTTCGCGCTGGTGCTGCCGATACTCCTGCTCCTGCTGTGCGGCCTCGTGGATTTTGGGCGGGCGTACAACGCCCGCATCACGCTCTCGCACTCTGCCCGCGAGGCTGCACGCGTCTGGGCTCTCGGCGGCACGGCTGCCGACACTACGGCCCGCGCACAGGCAACCGCCGCCGGGCTCTCCGGGGTCACGGCGACCACGACCACATGCACCTTCGGTCAAGCGACCACGGTCACGGTTACGGCGACCTTTGGCTTCGCAACTCCCCTCATCGCCGACCTCGCACCCGGACTCACCTCACTCAGCGCGGAAGGGGTCATGCGATGCGGCGGCTGAGCGACGACGACGGGGCGGTCGCCGTCCTCGTCGCCCTTCTGTCGGTGGTCCTCTTCGGCTTCGGGGCCTTCGTCATCGACGTCGGCGCTCTCTACTCGGAACGACGACAGCTTCAGGCCGGCGCTGACGCCGCCGCACTCGCGGTTGCGCAGGCCTGCGGTGGTGGAGCCTGCGGGACCTTCGACTCAGACGCGGAGGACTTCGCCGACGCCAACGCCCTCGACGGTGTCACCGACGTGACGGAAGTCTGCGGTGCCGGGGCCCCGGGGTTGCCCGCCTGCACCGATCCTCCCTCCGGCCTGCTCGGTAGCGGCTACGTCCGCGTCACCGTGCGAACCGAGGAGATCGGCGGAGCCCATCTCGTGCCGCCGACCCTTGCCCGGATGCTTGTTCCGGGCTACGAGGGCACGCAGGTCGGTGCCTCCGCGACCGTCATCTGGGGGGGAGCCTCCAGCGCCATCAGCGACATCCCCGTGACGCTGAGCAGCTGCGAATTCGACGAGTTCACCACGGGGGGGCTCGCCCCGAAGCCCGACTACACGGCGTACCCCGACCTCGGCTACTCCACGAGCTGGCTGCAGAGCTCCACGGGCGGGCTTGCCCATGAGCGGGTCTTCTTCACACATGACACGTCCGGTGAGACCGCCGCCCAGATCGCCTGCCCGGGAACGTCCCCGGGCGGCGATGCGGCCGGAAGCTTCGGCTGGCTCGATGATCCCAGCGGGATCTCGGGATGCCCCGTCCAGACCACCGTGTCGCCGGACGGAGAGCTCGGCTACGACAACGCCCAGGGGAACACGACCCCCAGCGAGTGCAAGAAGGTCTTTCCGCCTCCTGGCACAACGGTCTTCCTCCCCGTCTTCGACTACTTCACGGTGAAAGGCGTCCAGACAACAAACGGCGGCGGAAACGACGTCTGGTACCACGTCGAGGGCTATGCCGCCTTCTACATCACCGGCTACAACCTGCAGCTCGGCGGGGAAGGCGACCAGCCGTCGCTCGTCACCGGCGGTTGGCCCTGCACGGGTCAGGAGCGCTGCATCAGCGGGTTCTTCACCAGTGCCCTCGCGCCCGTACCGAGCCGCGTCGGCAGCGCCACCTCGTACGGCGCCAACGTCGTCCAGCTCATCTCCTGATCCCGAATGAAGAAGGCACCCATGACCCGACGACTCGGACTGCTCGCCACGGCGCTCGTCGTCGCGCTGCTCGGCACCATGGCCGTCTTCAGCTACGTCAGCAAGGTCGAGGCCGACGTGGTCGCCGGCGCGGAGATGATCGACGTCCTCGTCGCCGCCGAGCGGATGCCCGCCGGCACCTCAGCGGCGACGGCGACCAAGGGCGAGCTCGTGCAGCTCTCCTCGATGCCGCGCAAGTCCGTACCCGAGGGAGCGCTCACCAGCCTGGAAGAGGTCGGCGAGCAGACGCTGGTCAGCGACGTCTTCGCCGGCGAGGTGCTGCTGAAGGCGAAGTTCGCGGACCAGACCGCGCGTACCGGTGCGCTGGTCATCCCGAAGGAGACCATCGCCATTTCCATCGAGCTGGAGGACCCGCAGCGCGTCGCCGGCTTCGTCGTCCCCGGATCCGAGGTCGCCATCTTCGCCACCATCAAGAAGGTCGACGCCACGGCCAAGGCCACAGCGAACGACGTGACCGACAGCAGCGCGACGGTGAACGTCCAGGCCGAGGGTGACGACGACTACACCAACCTCCTGCTCCCCCGCGTCTCGGTCATCGCCGTCGGCCCGGCCACCCTTCGTCCCGATCCGGACGAGAAGGACAAGGGCGAGGACGAGGTCACCAAGGCGGTGCTGACCGTCGCGGTGAACCAGCAGGACGCCGCCCGCCTGGTGCACAGCGCGCAGACCGGCGACCTGTGGTTCGGCCTGCTGAGCAGCTCCTCGAAGACCGGCCCCGGCCAGGGCGTCTCGAACCTCAACCTCTTCCCTAAGGCGAACGAACGATGAGCATCCTTCTCGAGACCGACCCCTTCCTCGCCTCCGCCCTCTCCGCCGCGATCTCGCCGGAGACCGTCGTCGTCCCCGACCTCGTCGCCCTTCGCCGGCTGCTCGTCGACGACCCGCGGCACGAGCTGGTCGTCATCGGCCCGGACGTCGAGATGAGCGTCGTCGACGACTTCACGTCGACCGAGCGCGTCGCGCGTCCCGCGCTGGGTGTCGTGCTCGTCCGCCGTCGGCTGGACACGGCGATCCTCAAGGAGGCTCTCAAGGCCGGCGTACGTGAGGTCGTGAAGCTCGACGACCTCACCGGTCTCACCGAGGCCTGCCGGGAGTCGCGCGAGGTGTCGCAGCAGCTCCGCGGAGGGGTCAGCGAGGTGGCCGCGGACAGCGGTCGTCTCGGCCGGCTCATCACCGTCTTCTCTGCCAAGGGCGGCTGCGGCAAGACCACGCTCGCCACCAACCTCGGGGCTGCGTGCGCGAAGCGCGGCCACCGGGTCTGCCTGGTCGACCTCGACTTGGCCTTCGGCGACGTCGCCATCGCGCTGCAGCTCTTCCCCGAGCGCGGGATCGCCGACGTCGTCGGCCGCAGCAACGCCGTCGACCGCAAGGCCGTCGCCGCCATCGTCACCTCGCACAGCCCCCGCTTCGACACCCTGCTCGCTCCTGTCGAGCCCGGCATCGCCGAGAACATCTCCGCGACCCTGGTCGGCGAGCTGCTGCAGTGCCTCAAGGGCATGTACGACGTCGTCGTCGTAGACACCCCACCAGCCTTCACCGACCAGGTTCTCACCTCCTTCGACGCCAGCGACCACATGGCGCTGGTGACCACGCTGGACATCCCGGCGCTGAAGAACCTGAAGCTCACCCTCGAGACGCTGGAGCTCCTCGGGTACGCCCGTGAGCGGTGGAACGTCGTGCTCAACCGCGCGGACTCCAAGGTCGGGCTTGCGGTCGAGGACGTGGAGAAGACCCTCGGGATCCCCATCGCTGCGCAGATCCCCTCCAGCCGCGCGGTCCCGGCATCGGTCAACCGCGGGGTCGCGATCGTCCAGGAGTCGCCGGGCCACGCGGTCAGCACGAGCATCAGGACCTTCGCCGAGAAGCTGCTGAGCGACGTCGTTGCCGAGCAGGCGCAGGAGCCGGCTTCGCACCGCAGGCGCGGCATCAACCTCCGCCGCAAGGCCGCCGCAGAGGTGACCGCGTGAGCCTCGGATCACGGCTGGCCGAGGCCAAGCGCTCACAAATCGTCGAGGCACCGCAGCAGCGCGAAGCACCCGTCGTCGAGTCGCGGGTCCGCGCGGTCGGCCGCAAGGACCCCTTCGCCGAGGTGAAGCGCAGCGTGCACGTCGAGCTTCTCGCCAGCCTGGGCCCCAAGCTCTACGACCCGCACATGGCCCAGTCGGAGCTCGAGGCGCAGGTGCGTCACACGCTGCAAGTCGTCGTCGACCAGCAGCAGACGCCGCTGTCCAACGCCGACCGGGCGCGCCTCAGCCAGGAGGTCGCCGACGACATCCTCGGCTACGGACCGCTCGAGCCGTTGCTCAGCGACCCGGAGATCACGGAGGTCATGGTCAACGGACACGACTCCATCTACGTCGAGGCTTCCGGCAAGCTGACCCTGTCGAGCGCGCAGTTCGCGGACGAGGCGCACCTGCGCCGCACCATCGACAAGATCGTGGCGCGGGTCGGTCGGCGGGTCGACGAGGCCAGCCCCATGGTCGACGCCCGTCTCCCTGATGGCAGCCGCGTTAACGCTGTCGTACCGCCCATCGCGCTCGACGGGTCGATGCTGACCATCCGCAAGTTCGCTGCCGACCCGTTCCGGTCCGACGACCTGATCAGCTTCGGCACGCTGAGCCCAGCGACCTGGGGCTTCCTCGAGGCGTGCGTACGCGGTCGACTCAACATCCTGGTCAGCGGAGGAACCGGCTCCGGCAAGACGACCACCCTCAACGTGCTGTCCTCCGCCATCCCCGACGACGAGCGGATCGTCACCATCGAGGACGCCGCAGAGCTGCAGCTGCACCAGGCGCACGTGCTCCGTCTCGAGTCGCGGCCGGCCAACAGCGAGGGTCGTGGCGCCATCGCCATCCGCGAGCTGGTGAAGAACTCGCTGCGCATGCGGCCCGACCGCATCGTCGTCGGCGAGGTCCGCGACGCCTCGGCGCTCGACATGCTCCAGGCGATGAACACCGGTCACGACGGCTCCATCTGCACGCTCCACTCCAACGGTCCCCGGGACACGCTGGCGCGCATGGAGACGATGGTGCTGATGGCCGGCATGGACCTCCCGGTCCGCGCCATCCGCGAGCAGGTCGCGTCCGCGGTGGACCTGATCGTGCACCAGACCCGGTTCAAGGACGGCTCCCGCCGGATCACCCACATCACCGAGGTGGAGCGGATGGAGGGTGACGTGATCACGCTCCAGGACATCTTCGTCTACGACCACTCGGGCGGCTTCGACCAGGACGGGAAGGCGCTGGGGCGGCTGCGGTCCACCGGCCTGCGCCCGAAGTTCCTCGAGAAGATGGCCTACGCCAACGTCACGGTCGACCCGATGCTCTTCGCCACGGACCGGATCTGATGTCACGCTCGCGGCCGGCGGCCGCGGTCCTGGTGGCGCTGGTGGCCCTGGTCGGCATCGGGACCGTGGCGGCTCCGGCGACTGCCGCCGACGAGGCGACCATCGCCCACGTCGAGTCGACCAAGGAAGGGCTCCAGCTCCTGGTGTCCGTCCCGGCCGAGGCCGAGGTCGACCTGGACGCCGTGAGCGTTGCCGTAGACGGCACCCCGACCGCCTCGACCGCCGCGCCGGCGGACTCGACGACCACCGTCCGACGTACGGCCGTCCTGGCGATCGACACCAGCAACTCCATGCGCGGCGCACGGTTCGACGCCGCGAAGGCCGCCGCCCTCACCTTCCTCGACACCGTGCCCGACGACGTCTACGTGGGCGTCGTCTCGTTCGACGGCGACGTCACC
>JAKFFB010000233.1:0-3899 GCA_036675425.1 Actinomycetales bacterium
CGGCTCGGACGGCGCCGGCGCCTGCGTGCGCGGGCCCCGGCCGCGCTTCGAGGTCGGCGACGGCTCCGCCGTGGTCTCGGCCTCGCCCGCGGCCGCCCGGCGCTTGTCGGCCTGGATCTCGCGCAGGATCTCGAAGGTCCGGTCGAAGATCTTGGCCGGCAGCGTCCCGCCGTAGACCTGCTTGACGCCGTTGACGTTCTTCATGCCGCCGCAGGCGCTGCCCTCGACGCCCTTGCAGTTCTGGTCCTCGTAGCCCATCCACACCGCCAGGCAGAGGTTCTGCGGCGACTTCGCGCAGCCGATGAACCACGCGTCGGTGCTGTCGTTGGTGGTGCCGGTCTTGCCGTAGACCGGGAAGTCCTGGCGCGCGGCGACGGCCGTGCCACCGGGCTTGGTCACGCCCGACATCGCCTCGACCACCTGGTCGGCGACCTCCGCCTCGAGGGCGCGGCGGACCGGCTTCGGCTTGTCCGCCTCCTCGGTGACCACACCGCCCTCCTGGGTGCGGATCTCGCGCACGTAGCGGGGCTTCATGTGGACGCCGTGGTTCATCAGCGTGCCGAAGGCGTTGGCCATCGACAGCGGCGTCACCAGCGCGGACGGTCCGAGGCCGAAGGAGCTGATGCTGGTGAAGAACTTCTCCTCGTTGGCGACGACGCCGGAGTCGAGCATCAGCTCCTTGATGCGCTCCCGGCCGACCTCGATCGCCAGCGGCACGTAGACGGTGTTGACCGACCCCTGCAGAGCGCGCTGGAGGGTGATCCGGCCGCGGCCCCCGCCGCCCTCGCCCGCCGCGTTGCAGTAGCGGTAGACCCCGCCCTCGGCGAACTTGTCGGGGATGGTGTCGCAGCCGGGGGCGTTGCGCCGGGTGCTGAGCGACAGCCCCTTCTCCAGCGCCACCGCCAGCGTGAACGGCTTGATGGTCGAGCCGGTCGAGCGCTGGGCGTTGGTCGCGAGGTTGAAGTCGTCCCGCTCGTAGCCGCTCACCGGCTCGCGGCGGTTGCCCTTGCTGTCGACCAGGGCCGGGTAGCGGCGCAGCGTCGTCATCGCCTTGACGTCGCCGTTGCGGATGTCGACCGCGACCACCGCGGCCTGCGGGTCGTCGTCGTCGGGCAGCACCTCCCGCGCCGCCCGGGTCACCGCCTCCTGCAGGTCGGCGTCCATCGTCGTCTTCACGCGCAGCCCGCCGCGGTAGAGCGCGTCCTCGTCGTCCTTGTACTTCGCGCGCAGCTGGGACTTGACCAGGTCCGCGAACTCCGGCGCCGTGCTCGGCGGTTCGGGCGGCGTCTCCTTGAGCGGGATCACCGCGGAGCGCCGGGTGAAGGCGTCGCTGGCCTCCTTGCTGGTGATGTGGCCGTTGGCCACCATCTGGTTCAGCGTGTAGCGCTGGCGCACCCGGGCCGTCGCGAAGTCCTTGACCGGGTTCCACGCCGACGGGGCCGGCGCGATCCCGGCCAGCATCGACGCCCGGGCGAGCGCGAGGATCGGGTCGCGCCGGTTGTTGCGGCCGGGCGTCTCGTCGAGGTCGAGGTCCTTCACGTCGACGCCGAAGTAGTACTTCGCCGCGGCCTGGGCGCCGTAGACGTTGTTGCCGAGGTAGAGCACGTTGAGGTAGTCGGTGAGGATCTCCTCCTTGCTCTTGCGGTTCTCCAGCCGGACCGCGAGGCCGGCCTCCTTCACCTTGCGCAGCAGGGTCCGCTCGTTGCCGACGTAGACGTTCTTGACGTACTGCTGCGTCAGCGTCGAGCCGCCCTGCTTGCGCCCGCCGGTCAGGTCGCGGAAGGCCGCGCGCATGGTGGCCAGCGGGTCGACGCCGGAGTGGTCGAGGAAGCGCGCGTCCTCGGCGGAGATGATGGCCTCGCGCATGACCTCGGGGATGTCCTCGGCCTTCACGACCTCCCGCCGCTGGGGAGGCCGGATCTGCGCGAACTGGGTGCCGTCGGAGGCCAGCAGCAGCACTGACTTCGGCGCCGGGGGCACGGCCCGGACGTCGAACGGCGCGGCCAGCAGACCCGTCACGAAGGTGGTCACGCCGACCACGAAGGCCAGCACCAGGACGAGGAAGACGCGGGCCGCGCGCCGGCCGCGCTGCCGGCGCCGGGCGGCGGGGGACAGCCTCCGGGGTGCTCCCGGGGGTCGCGCCTGACGGCCTGCACCGGCGCGGCCGGGGCGGGCGACGGCGCTCGACGACATGATCCGAGCGTACGTCCGTGCACCATGCCGCGCCCGGGTGCGGCATGGTGTGCGCCATGACGCGGCCGGAGCCGAAGGCGCGGGTGCTCGTGGTGGACGACACCGAGCACCTGCGGGCCTTCGTCGCGGACATGCTCTCCATCGACGGCTTCGACGTCGTGGGCGCGGCGGCGGACGGCGAGAGCGCGGTCGCGATGGCGGTCGAGCTGGACCCGCACGTGGTCGTGATGGACCTGCGGATGCCCGGCATCGACGGGCTGGAGGCCACCCGCCGCATCCGCGCCGTGCGCCCCGGCCAGCAGATCGTCCTCTACACCGCCTACCTCGACGCCACCATCGAGCAGGAGGCGGCCCAGGCCGGCGTCGCGCTCTGCCTGGGCAAGGTCGAGGGGCTCCCGAGGCTCGAGCGGGAGCTGTCCCGGCTCACCCTGGCGCTGTCCCGCCGGGACTGATCGCCGACTGGGCCGCTGGGTGCGCGGACGCTCCGCCGTACGGACGCTCAGGGAACCGGACAGAACTGCCGACACCGTGAGGAGCCGTGCCGTTACCATGGGTACGGTACGCCCGCTTCGCGACCCGCCGGGTCTGGAGGTGGGCGTCCCTCCCGTGCCGACAGGAGACCCCGTGCGTCGCGCGCCGCGAGTCGCTGCCGGGTTCCCGCGCGCCCTCGACCGGGGCCGCGCATGAGCGGCACGACGGCCGCAGTGGCCGCGCGCCCTGCGGAGGTCACGGTGCCCGTCCCGACGGCCGCCGGCGACGACGGGCCCGAGGTCGTGCACGCGCCGGCCGAGGGCGAGGCCGCCGTCACGCTGGCGCTGGTGCAGCGCGCCCAGGACGGCGACACCGAGGCCTTCGGCGAGCTCTACGACCGCTACGTCGACCTCGTGTACCGCTACGTCTACTACCGGGTCGGGTCCGCGCAGGTCGCCGAGGACCTCACCAGCGAGACGTTCCTGCGGGCCCTGCGCCGGCTGTCGTCGTTCACCTGGCAGGGCCGTGACGTCGGCGCGTGGTTCGTCACCATCGCGCGCAACCTCATCGCCGACCACTACAAGTCCAGCCGCTACCGGCTGGAGATGACCACCGACGACGTGTCGGAGTCGGGTGCGCCGCTCACGCAGGAGGGGCCGGAGAACGCCGTCCTCGAGGCGATGCAGAACAAGGTGCTGCTCGAGGCCGTCAAGCAGCTCAACGCCGAGCAGCAGGAGTGCATCGTGCTGCGCTTCCTGCAGGGGCTCTCCGTCTCCGAGACCGCCCAGGCGATGGGCAAGAACGACGGCGCGATCAAGGCGCTGCAGTACCGCGCGATCCGCGCCCTCGGCCGGCTGCTCCCCGAGGGGGTGGAGCTGTGATGGTCCGTCTGGGTGTCGGCCTGGTCACTTCGGGTCATTTCCGCCGCGAGGCCGTCACCGGCTGCCCGGACCTGTCGTTGACCGGGGTGACACGCCACCGGGGCGCTCGTCCTGTCGTCGGAGGGGAGACGCGATGAACCCGTTCGGCTCGCGCGCCGCCGACGACTTCGCCCGCCTCCTGGACAGCGGCGGCAGCGTCGCCCTGGTCTCCCGGCTCCGCACCACCCCCTGGTCGGGGGCCGCGGTCGGTCATCCGGATGTTCCGCACGCGCCCGACGCGGAACGGCGGCTATCACAGCGGCGCGCCGATCGAATGGGCCGGCGACGCCGCGCGGCCCGGGACCAAGCCCGCCA
>JAKFFB010000129.1:0-3877 GCA_036675425.1 Actinomycetales bacterium
GCGGCGTCGCGCCACTGCCCGCCTCCAGCGGCAAGACCAATGGCCGGCACCGCCTCAACCGCGGCGGCGACCGGCGAGCCAACAACGCCCTCTGGCGGATCGTGCTCGTCCGCATGGGCACCGACCAGCGCACCAGGGACTACGTCGCCCGCGAGGTCTACGCCGCGCTCCAGCACGACCGCTCACTGCTCCTCCTTGACAAGCAATAGGAGCTTCAATCCGCGCACCCCACACCCCTGACGATCACGTCGGACAGTCACCGCGCAACCGGCACCAAGACCTGTGCCCCGCCGTGGTCGCCCGTCACGTGGCCGCCCGTCACGTGGCCGCCTGGCGCCTGGCGCCCGTCACCCGTCACCCGTCGTCCGTCGACGTCGTCCGTCGGGACGGCCACGGCCACGCCCGGCCCGCGCTGGCGCGCCGATCCGGAGTGACGACCACGTCGGACAGTCACCGCGCAATCGACACCACTACCTGTCGCCGGCGAGGGGCGACGCGAGGGCGCCGGCGGGAGGGGGAGGTGCGAGGGGCGGGAACCAGGACGGCGAGGCCCGCGGCAGCTCAGCCCGGCAGGAGGACCCCCTCGCGTAGCAGGCGTCGGGCGAGCACCAGGGCGCTCTCCTCGTCCAGCCCAGGCAGCTCCGCCGGCGTGGACGGACCGGCGAGCAGACGGCGCACCGCCTGCTCGGTGGACGACGGGAGCGTCACCGTCCGATCCGGCAGCGACAGCACCACCGAGTCGGGGCCCACGCGGACCTCGACCACCAGCCCGACCCGCGGCCGCAGCGAGGTCGCGGCCTCGAGCGCCCGGACCGCCGCCGCCGACGCCAGCAGCGACAGCGGCTCGGCGGGCACCGAGCGCGCCAGCCGCCGGTCGACCACCTCGGCGACCGACGCCGCCGGCAGCGACTCCAGCCACGTCGCCGCCTGCCGCAGGAAGTCAGGCAGCGACGCCGACAGCGACCCGCGAGGCGAGACGGGCAGTGCCTCGCGGAACTCCTCGGCGTCCGCGGCCAGGGTGACGGCGTCGCGCAGGACGTCGTACCAGGTCGTGGAGAGCACGCCGACGGTCAGGTGGACGCTGTCGGCGTCGGTGGTGAGCGCGGCGTGGACGTAGCCGCGCGGCAGGTAGAGCGCGTCGCCGGCCTCGAGCTCGACGTCGAGCAGCGGCTCGGCCCCGTCGGGCACCAGGTGCGCACCGGCCTGCGGCTGGTCGGGCAGCGGCAGCCGCAGCACGGGCTCGTGCACGATCCAGCGCTTGCGACCGCTGACCTGCAGCACGAAGACGTCGTGGGTGTCGTGGTGGAAGTCGAACCCCTGGTGCTGCCCGCCGGGGGTCAGGTAGGCGTTGCACTGGGTCGGGTGACCGAGCTCCGCGGCGAGCGCCCGGCAGAAGCGGGCGACCGGCGGGTGCATCCGGTGCACGGACTGCAGCACCAGGGTGGCGCCGTCGGCGTACTGCGCGGCCAGCGCCTCCGGGTCCACCAGGTCGCCGATCCGGCGGGCGCCGGCCGTCACCGTCCGCGTGGGCAGCGGCAGGCCGTCGCCCTCGCGGACGGTGCGGAAGAACGGCGAGCGCAGCGCGCGGTCGGCCACCAGCTCGTCGACGTCCTGCAGGGAGAGCAGGTCGTCGAAGGGCCGGGGCAGCTCCTTGGCGCGCGACAGCAGCGGCGTGCGCGACCAGTGCTCGGTCGCGAACGTCGCCGCGTCGACGGCCGCGCAACGGGAGAGCGCGGTCGGCTGCGTCATGACAGGGCGATCAGGAGTCGGAGGCGTCCGCGTCGCCCTTGTCGCCCTGGTCGGCGTCGCCGCCGGCCGGGTCCGTGCCCGCCGGGTCGCTGCCCGCGGGGTCGGCCTGCGTGTCGTTGCTGTCGCCCTGGTCGGCGTCGCCGCCGGGCGTGGTGTTCGTGATGGTGGTGATGTCCTCGTCGCGGAGCGTGGTCAAGGCGGACCTCCTGGAGCGGTACGGCGAGCAGGCACGGGGTTCCGCGCCCACGAGTGCAGCCCTCCCCTGTGCGCGGCTCGCATAAGCGCGCGGGGACGACGTCGTCCAGACTGGACCCATGACCCGCGCGACGCTCGACAAGGACCCCGCCGAGGTCGCCGCCATGTTCGACGAGGTGGCCGCCCGCTACGACCTCACCAACACCGTCCTGTCCCTCGGGCAGGACCGGGGCTGGCGGACAGCGGTGGCGCGCGCGCTCGACCTCCAGCCCGGAGAGCGCGTGCTCGACCTGGCCGCCGGCACCGCGACGAGCAGCGCCGCGCTCGCGCGCACCGGGGCCGACGTCGTCGGCTGCGACTTCTCCCTCGGCATGCTGCGCGTCGGCCGCCGCGCCGGCCACGAGGGCGTCGAGCTGGTGGCCGGCGACGCCCTCCGGCTGCCCTTCCGCGACGGCGCCTTCGACGCGGTCACGATCTCCTTCGGCCTGCGCAACACCCAGGACGTCGACACCGCGCTGCAGGAGCTGCTGCGGGTCACCCGCCCCGGCGGCCGGCTGGTGGTCTGCGAGTTCAGCCACCCGACCTGGCAGCCGTTCCGGACGGTCTACGTGGAGTACCTCATGAAGGCGCTCCCGGCTGTCGCGCGCCGGGTGAGCAGCGACCCGGCGGCGTACGTCTACCTCGCCGAGTCGATCCGCGCCTGGCCGGACCAGGCCGCGCTGGCAGGTCACCTGCAGCGGGCCGGCTGGGGCCGGGTCGGCTGGCGGGACCTGACCGGCGGCATCGTCGCCCTGCACCGCGGCACCCGTCCGGCCTGACCGGGGGAGCAGCGCTGGGCATGAGGTCGACGACCGGCGTAGACTCCCTCGTGAAAGTTTTCACAAGCGACGGCGTCAGGAGAGTGCCGGAGTGACCACGGCAGCGCAGCCGGCCTCGACCACGCCGGCCACGACCGCGGACGCCGACGTCATCGTCGTCGGAGCCGGTCCCGGCGGCAGTGCAGCCGCCCACGCCCTCGCGCAGTCGGGGCTCGACGTCCTGCTGCTCGAGAAGACCGCGTTCCCGCGCGAGAAGGTCTGCGGCGACGGCCTGACGCCGCGCGCGGTGAAGAGCCTGGTGGACCTCGGCATCGACACCAGCGAGAGCAACGGGTTCATCCGCAACCGCGGCCTGCGGATCATCGGCGGCGGCATGCGGCTCGAGCTGCCCTGGCCGGACCTCGCGACCTACCCCGACTACGGCCTGGTCCGCCCGCGGCTCGACTTCGACGAGCTGCTCGCCCGCAGCGCCCAGAAGGCCGGCGCCCGGCTGCAGGAGCTCACCAACGTCACCGGCCCGGTCCTCGACGCCGCCGGCCGGGTCGTGGGGGTCACCGCCAAGGTCGGCCCGGAGCGCACCGAGGCGACCTACCGGGCTCCGGTCGTCATCGCCGCCGACGGCAACAGCGCCCGGCTGGCGCTCAGCATGGGCATCCAGCGCCGCGAGGACCGCCCGATGGGCGTCGCCGTCCGGCGCTACTTCGAGAGCCCGCGCACGCACGACGACATGCTCGAGTCCTGGCTGGAGCTGCGGACGCCGACCGGTGAGCTGCTCCCCGGCTACGGCTGGGTCTTCGGCGTCGGCGACGGGACCAGCAACGTCGGCCTGGGCATCCTCAACACCACCAACGCGTGGCAGAAGACCGACTACAAGGACCTGCTGGCCCGCTGGACCAGCTCGATGCCCGGCGAGTGGCAGTTCGACGAGGAGCACGCCACCGGCCCGGTCCGCGGCGGCGCCCTGCCGATGGGCTTCAACCGCACCCCGCACTACAGCCACGGCGTGCTGCTCGTCGGCGACGCGGGCGGCGCGGTCAACCCCTTCAACGGCGAGGGCATCGCGTACGCCATGGAGTCCGGCCTGCTCGCCGCCGAGGTGGCGGCGCAGGCGCTGG
>JAKFFB010000287.1:0-3851 GCA_036675425.1 Actinomycetales bacterium
CCAGCGCCCGCCGCCGTCGAAGGAGACGTTCAGCGAGCACGAGTACGCCGGCGAGTCGATCCGGTTGACGGTCACGAGGTTGCCCTGCTCGATCGGGTTGCGCACGAGCGTCGGCGAGTTGTTGGCGTTGAGATCCGCGGGGTTGGCGGCGCCGTCGTTGATCGCCAGGTTCCCCCCGAGCACGGCCGCCTTGCGCGGCGTGTCGTAGGACGAGGAGACGATCAGCGCGCCCACGCCGGCGATGACGAGCGCGACGGCCACGATGAGCAGCGCCAGCAGCGGCATGCCACCGCCGCGGCCGCGGCCGCCACCTCCGCCACCCGCGCCGCCCCGTCCCCGTCCCCGTCGTCCGCGGCGTGGCGGCGCGTCGCCCGGGGTCTGGTTCTCGCTGTCACGTGCGGCTGTCGTGCTCACTTGATCTTGCCTCCGATCGTGACGATCTCGCAGCCGTTGAGCCGGTCGACGCTGTCCGCCGTCACACGGTCACGGCCGACGCCGCAGATGACGCGGTCCTTGACGCCGTTGCGGGCGTTGATGGAGTCGTTGCCCGTGCCGCCGTCGATGAGGTTGCTGCCCTTGCCGCCGACGAGCCGGTCCGTGCCCGCCTCGCCGAACAACCGATCGTCGTCGGCGCCGCCGAGCAGCTGGTCGTCGCCGTCGCCGCCCGCGAGCATGTCGCGCCCGAACCCGCCGTCGAGGACGTCGTTGCTGGCCCCGCCGTACAGCGAGTCGCGGCCGTCGTCGCCCTTGAGGCGATCCTTGCCGGTTCCGCCGAGGAGCTTGTCGTTGGCGTCGCCGCCCCACAGCCAGTCGTTGCCGACTCCGGCATCGATGCAGTCCTCGCCCTCGAAGCCCATGATCCGGTCGTTGCCGCCGAAGCCGAAGATCTGGTCGCCGGCGATCGTGCCGCGCAACGTCTCGGTGGCGGCGGTGCCGATCGAGCGGTTCGAGCAGCGGCCCGCCAGCAGCGCGGCGACCGGCGTGGGCACCAGTTCGGACACAGGCGCCGCCGGGCCCGTCGCCACCGGACCTGGCAGCACCGGCGGTGGCGGCAGCGGGGAGTTGTCGCTCGTGAAGATCCACGCGCGCCCCTGACCACCGAGCGGATTGTCAGCGAAGTACGCGGATGCGGAGAAGTCCAGGAAGCCATCGCCGTTGAGGTCGCCCATCGGCGTGATGCCGACGCCGAAACCGTCGCCGGTCTTGCCCTCCGGGTGCGGAATCGTCATGAGGTTCTTATCGAGCGTCGCGTTCATGAAGTTCAGGTCCGGCCCGATGTTCTGCGACGCCTCGGTGAAGTTGTCGAACCGGAACCCGCCCACGAGCACCTCGTTGGCCGGTGCGCCGGGGCCGCTGACGAGGTCCCCCACGCCGGTCAGGCCGCCACCGAAGTTGCCGCCGATGTACGGCTCGGGATCGTTGAGCATCGCGAAGTTCCAGCTCTGCTCGCCGCCGCCGCCGGCCGTCGTGTCGCCGTTGAGGACCCACAGGCGCCCCTGGTCGGCGTACGCCAGATTCTGCAAGGGCGCGGGGAGCAGGATGTCCGGCGTCCCGGTGGCGCCGAGATCGCCGACGGCCCGACCCGCGTTGAAGTTGCCGCTGAACTGCGAGC
The DNA here is from genome assembly GCA_036675425.1 of Actinomycetales bacterium. Lineage (GTDB taxonomy): Bacteria > Actinomycetota > Actinomycetes > Mycobacteriales > SCTD01 > SCTD01. Next base: position 1,613 of record JAKFFB010000287.1, read on the forward strand.
GGATCTGCGGCTCGGGACTGACGATCGTGCGGATGATCACGCCGTTGGAGCCACTGACGAGGTAGGCGGAGCCCATGTTGAGGCCGCCGTCCGGGTCGGGATTCTTCAGCGGCAGGTCGTGCGAGCGCGCCGGGATGATGTAGTCCGGCACGCCGTCGGGCAGACGCAGGTCGGGCTGCCCGGCCGCCGGCGCCGACGTCGTCGGGCCCGTGATGTCGCCGACGCGCCAGAGGTTGCCGCCGAACTCGCCGCCGCCGTTCTGGGCGTCGGGGTTCGTGACGGTCGTGCCCACCGGGCCCGGGCGCTGCATCGTCGTATCGAGGATCGCCCGCGGATCGGTTCCGGCGATGTCCTCACCGGCGTACACCCATGCCTTGCCCGCGCTGCACACGAACGCGGTCACCTGTGGATTCTGTGCGGTCACCGCACTCGGGTTGACCTGCGTGCGCGTGTTGTTGCGACACTGGCTGCCCGTTGCCGCGCTGCCGGCCACGGCCGGCAGCGTGCCGTCGGGGCTGGCGTTCAGGTTGCCGGTCTCCGGGAAGCCGCGCGCCGTGATGACGATGTCCGGCTGTCCGCCGCCGTTGAGGTCGCCGATCCGGACCGCCTTGGGGTACCGCGAGTCGGTCGGGCAGGGCCCGACGCCGACGTCGTTGTTCTCGGCCCGGTCGCCGGCGCACGGCGGCAGGCCCTGCGGGCTGGACATGGTGCGCGCAAACGCCGGGCTGGTGTTGCGACCGCTGCGCTGGCGGACCGCCACGCGGTCGGCGGAGGGCATGTCGATCCGCTTGAGGATGGCCCGGGTGGCACCGTCGATGACGTAGCCGCGGCCGATGAGCGGGTCGGTCGCCGCGTCGTTGGGATCGTTGGGATCGTCGACGTGTGCCGGGGTCGCGCCGTTGGTCTCGTTGACGCGCAGGTTGCGTGACCCGATGAGGATCTCCGGGATGCCGTCGCCCGCGCCGATCGTGGCGCGGTCGCAGATCTTGTCGGCGTCAGCGCCGTCGCCGCCGACGCAGCTGCCGATGTCGGGCATCGTCTCGACGTAGACGAACGCCATCTCCGGGCTGCGATACACGCTCGCCATGGTGCCGGCGGGAGCGTTGGCCGGGAACTCGAGCGGGTTGTTCTCGGGCGGCACGATCGTGTCGACGAGCGCCCCGTTGAGGCCGTTGAAGACGAAGACCTTGTTCGGGTCGGACGCGGTGCCGATCTGCGCCTGGGCGACCAGCAGGTCCTGCTTGAAGTCGCCGGTCAGGTCGGCGCTCCACAGACCCCAGCCGAAGGCTCCGCCCCCGACCGGTGTCGGCGAGTCCACGCGGGTGACGTTGAACGTGCGCGGCAGGCCGGGAGCCTGCGCGGCGGCGGACGCGACCGGCAGTGCGACCGTGACGAGTGCGACGACGGGAAGGAACCTCAACCGCCGGTGAAATCCATTTCGAGCTGGCATCAGGAGCAACCTACGCCTATCTAGATGTAAAACGCAATAGAGAAGGACTACATCTACAGCCGTTTGCGCTGCTAAACGCAGCGGGGCCGGCACAAGCCGGCCCCGCGGTCGAACATGAGACTGCCTGCCGCCTAGGCTGCGCGGCGCCTGCGGACCTCCGCGGCCCCGAGTCCCGCGACGAGCGAGAACAGGCCGAAGGCCAGCAGACCGATACCGAGCCCGAGACCGGATCCGGCACCGCCGGCCGGTGCACCGGAGCTCGTACCCGTCAGCGACGGGGTGCGGCCAGGCTCGTAGTTGCTGAACAGGTCGCTGAGCGCTGCCTGCTGGGCCGGAGCCGAGGAGGCGGGCGCGGTACGCGACGAGGTCGACGAGCGCGACGGACGGACGGCCGGAGCCGGCGTCGTCGTGAACGTCTGGACCGGCGCGGCCGCCTGAGCGGTCGAGCCCGAGAACACCTGCTGGCCCGAGGAGGACGTCACGGTGCCGTTCGAACGCGTGCTGTTCGTGCGCGCGGTCGAGCGACTCGGTGTCGCCGTCGTCCGCTCAGCCGAGGCCGGAGCCTGGCTACGGGCGACGCTCGGGGACCGGAACGTCGGTGCGGGCGCGGTCTGCGCCGCCTGCGTCGGGGTCGCGGCCGGAGCCGTCGGAGCGGTGTTCTGTGCCGTCGGGGCCGGTGCGGCCACCTGCGGCGCGACGACGCTGAACGACGCGGGGGCGAAGCCGCCGGTCGGGCGCGAAGCCGTGATCGTGTAGTTGCCCGGGGCACTCGGAGCCGTCAGCGTCGTC
>JAKFFB010000313.1:0-75029 GCA_036675425.1 Actinomycetales bacterium
GGGCGATTGCGGACAGAATGCACCCGTCCGGGGTGGGCCCGGGGTGACACCGGGGGGTGCGCGTGCAGGCCACGACCCCCGACGTGCGCGAGGCTCTCGCAGGCGTGGAGCTGCTGAGCAGCCTCGCGCTGCCGATCCTCGACCGGCTGGCCGCAGGGGTCCGCCGCCGCAGCTGGCAGCCCGGCGAGCTGATCGTCCAGCAGGACGCGCCCGGCGAGTCGCTGATCGTGCTCCTCGAGGGTGCGGCCACGGTCTACCGCGAGACGTCCGACGGCTCGCGCGCCGCCCTCACGCACCTGCAGGCGCCGACGACCCTCGGCGAGGTCACGCTCTTCGACGGCGCGCCGCGCACCGCCTCGGTGGAGGCGGTCCATCCCTGCACCGGGCTCGAGCTTCGGCGGCAGGACCTGCTCTCCCTGGTGCACGGCGACCCGGAGTTCCTCGACGCGCTGCTCCAGTCGCTCGGCCGGCTCGTCCGGCGGCTGTCCGAGCAGGCCGCCGACCAGCTCCTGCTCGACCTGCCGGGGCGCATCGCGAAGGCGCTTGTGGTCCTGACGCCCACACCGCCGGCACCCCCCGTGGTCACCCTCAGCCAGGCGCGCATCGCCGAGCTCGCCGGGGGCAGCCGGCAGAGCCTCAACCAGGTGCTGCGCCGGTTCGCCGAGCGCGGCCTGCTGCGCGTCGACGCCGCCGGCATCCACGTGCTGGACGAGCCGGCGCTCCGCCGGCGCGCCGGCCTCGGCGAGCCCGCCTGACGTCATGGCGCCGGACGAGCTGCTCGACGAGATGGCCGGCGTGGCGCGCGCCCTCGTGGGCGCCGTCGAGCCACCGGGCGCGGAGCGGCTGCTCACCGCCCTCGCCGAGACGGCACGGCGGCTGTTCCGCGCGCAGGCGTGCTCGCTGGCGCTGCTGACCGACGACGCCAGCGAGCTGGTCTACACGACCGCGGCCGGTGCCGGTGCCACGTCCGTGACCGGGCTGCGGATGCCGGTGACGCGCGGGATCGCCGGCTGGGTCGTGCAGTCCGGCCAGCCGGTCGCCGTCAGCGACGTCGGGACCGACCCGCGCTTCGCGCCCGACGTGGCGCGGTCGACGGGCTACGCCCCGCAGGCCCTGCTCGCGGCGCCGGTCAGCTCGGACCGCGGCGTGCTCGGGGTGCTCACCGTCCTCGACCGTGACGCCGGGCGTCCCGGAGCCGACGACGACCTGCTGCTGCTCCAGGTGTTCTGCGAGCAGGCCGCCATCGCGCTGGAGGGTGCGCGCGCCTTCCGGGGGCTCGCCGACGTGCTGCTGGACGCGCTGTCCGCCGCCGCCACGCGCGGCACGCCGCTGGGCGAGGCCCTCGCCGCCCGCGGCCCGTCCGCCGACGACCCGGAGCTGGTCGCGCTGGCGGGCCTGCTCGCCGAGCTGCAGCGCCGCGACCCGGCCGCCCGGCGGCTGGCGGTCGAGCTCGTCCAGCAGGTGCTGTCGTACGTCGGTCAGGAGGCGGGGTCACGTCCGGGGGGCTGAGGCCGGCCTGGTCCGAGCCGTTCTGCGCGGAGTCGCTCCGGCCCGTGCCGGTGCACGCGCGCGGCATCGACCGTGAGTGGGCCTTCGGCGGGTCGACGGGCGCGGGGGTGGACGTCGCCGTCGTCGACAGCGGCGTCGACGCCGACCACCCGGAGGTGGGACCGGTCCAGTCCTCGGTGGCGTTCGGCTGGGACGCGACGGCCCGCCGCGTGCTGCGCCAGGACGGCGTGGCGGGCGACCTGTTCGGGCACGGCACCGCCTGCGCGGGGATCGTCCGCCGCGTCGCGCCGGACTGCCGCCTGCACAGCGTGCGGGTCCTCGGGGAGAACCTGCTGGGCAAGGGCGAGGTGTTCGCCGCCGGGCTGCGGCACGCCGTCTCCAGCGGCGCCCGGGTGGTCAACCTCAGCCTGTCGACCGGGAAGGCCGAGCTGCAGGGGCTCTTCCACGAGATCGCCGACGAGGCGGCCTTCGCCGGGGTGGTGCTGGTGTGCGCGATCGCGAACGCGCCCGGGCCCAGCTTCCCGTCGCAGTTCGCCGCGGTCGTGAGCGTCGCCGCGAACGACGGGCGTACGGCCTTCGACCTGGACTGCAACCCGACCCCGCCGGTGGACTTCGGAGCACCCGGCATCGACGTGAGCGCGCCCTGGACCGGGCGCGGCACCGTCGTGACGACGGGCAACTCCTTCGCCGCTCCGCACGTGACCGGCCTGGTCGCGCTGCTGCTGGCCAAGCACCCGCACCTCACGCCGTACGAGGTGAAGGCCGTGCTGCGCGCCGTGTCCCGCAACAGCGCGCCCGTCGGCTGAGCGCGCGGCAGCGGCCGGCCCCTGTCCGGGACCGGCCGCCTCCCCCCTGCTCCGCGCCGACGGCTACCCCGCGGAGACGGTCACGGACTTCCCGGCGACCTCCGCCGTCGCGCTGACGCCGTCGGAGGTCTGCACCTCGACGCTGGGATCGACGGTGGCGTAGGCCTCCTCGGCCGTCGCCGTCGCGAGCGACGCGGCCTTGGCAGCCGCCTTCTCGGTCGTGCTCTGGGCGCTCTCCGCCGTCGACGTGGCCAGCCCCGTGGCGGTGTCCGCCGTGGCGCGGGCGGTCGCCAGCGCGCCGTCCCTGATGTGCCGTGCCGTCGTGATCGTGGCGTCGACGGCACGGTCCGTGGTGCCCAGCGGGTCGCGGGCGATGCCCGTGGCGAGCTCCCGCGCGTCGTCGACCGTGCCGAGCGCCGTCGCCGTCGTGGCGTCCGCCAGCGCGGTCGCGTCGGCGACGGCGCCGTCGACGGTGCTGGTCGCGACGCCGACCGGCCCGCCGGCCGTGCGCACGGCCCAGTCCGCTCGCTCCTGGACGTCCTGCTGCGCACCCGCGACGACCGCCCGCGCGCCGCTGGTCGTGCCCGGGAGCGGGTTGTCGAGAGCGAGTGCCGCCGCCCCGGCGCCGCCGGCGATCGCGGTGGCTGCGCTCAGGCCGATCGCGACCTCGCGCAGCCCGTGACCCTCGACGTCGAGCTCGTCCATCTCGGCGACCGGCGTGGTGTCCTGTCCGAAGTTCTCCGTCATCGTGGTGCCTCCCCGTGTGCGGATCGTGAGAACGCCGACAGTCTGAGCCGAAAAGGTCGGACTTGTCGCCCCTTTCGGCCTGTCATCCTCCCGACAGGGGGGTCAGCTGAGCTGCGTCGCCTCGTACATGTCGACGGCGCGGTCGACCAGCCGCGCCCACCGGCGGCCACCGGGGTCGTTGCTGATCTGCTGGGTGGCTAGCCCGGTGCACAGCGCGGTCCAGAGGTCCACCTGTGCGCGCTTGGTCGCGCCCGAGCCGGCCAGCAGCCGCGTCAGCCGCGCGAGCGCCTCCTGCGCGAGGCGGTAGGAGTCGGCGGACGGCTCGAAGCCCGGCACCGTGCGCAGGAAGAGCAGCGCGTGCCGCGCCGGCTCCTCGACGCAGAAGTCGAAGAAGAGATGGGCTGCTCGACGCAGGTCGGCCTCCTCATGCGGCACCGCGTCGATCCGTTCCAGCAGCGCGGCGTAGCCGTCGGCGAAGAGCGCGTCGTAGACGGCGTTCTTGCTGTCGAAGTAGACGTAGAGCGAGGGTGCCCGCATCCCGACGGCCGTCGCGAGGTCCCGCAGCGACCAGCCGCCCAGGCCGTCCCGGCGAGCGAGATCCCAGGCTGCGGAGAGGATCTCCTGCCTCGTCGCCCGGTGCCGTGTCGCTCGGCGATCCGTCATCGTCACACCTCATCCTAACACCGTTAGGACTTCCTCTTGACAGTAGGAAGCCGGCGGGCGCACGCTTCGCTGCATCGACATGACGAGGGGGTTGCCATGACCAGATCCGTCGACACCGCTCGCGCAGGGGGACCGATGAGGCACGCGGACTGGATGCTCGCGGCGACGGAGGAGTACCGGCGGCTCGACGCCCTCCTGTCCGAGCTCGACGCCGCGGACTGGTCGCGACCGACCGACTGCTCCGAGTGGGACGTCCGGCAGGTCGTCGCCCACCTGGTCGGCGCGGCCGAGTCCAACGCCCGGGTCCGGGAGATGCTGCGGCAGGCGAGGCTCGGGCGGAAGGCGCGCCCCGGCGAGCCCGGCGTCGACGGCATGAACGCGGTGCAGGTCGCCGAGCGCGACGGCGTCCCGCCGGCGCAGCTCCGCGCCGACCTGGCCGACGCGGGCCGACGCGGCGTCCGTGCACGCGCCCGCCTCCCGCGCGCCCTGCGCGCACTGCGGATCCCCTTCGGACCACCGCTGGGCGTGCGGTCGCTCGGCTACCTGATGGACCGGATCTACACCCGTGACGCGTGGATGCACCGCGTCGACATCGCGCGTACGACCGGGCGTCCGCTGCTGCTCACGCCCGACCACGACGGCCGGATCGTGGCCGACGTCGTCGAGGAGTGGGCGCGCGCGCACGGCCGTCCGTACTCCCTCGTCCTCACCGGACCGGCCGGCGGCAGCTGGACGGAAGGCGCTGGCGGTGAAGCCATCTCGATGGACGCGGTGGAGTTCTGCCGCGTCGTGTCCGGACGCGGGAGCGGCAGCGGGCTGCTCGCGACGACGGTGCCCTTCTAGCGGCAGGCGCCCTCGGCGCAGCCGGTGCGCCCGCGGCTGAGGGTGTGCATCAGCCCGAGCGTCCAGCATGTCGGGCAGCCGCGCCAGGCGACGACCGTCCCGATCAGCCCGAGCAGCGCCCAGGGGTGCGCCGGCGCCAGGAGGACCGCGCCGACCGCGAGCAGCAGCCCGACCACGCCGCGCAGGACGTGCTCGGCGACCGACGAGCTCGCGAAGAAGTCGGCGACGGGATCCTCGGTAGGTGCGGTCACGGCTGCCAGGCTAGGAGCGATCCCGGCAACGCGCTCGGTGGAGCGTCAGCCGCCGGTCCTGAAGTACGTCCCGTCGCAGCGGTAACCGGTGGCCGGGGTGTCGACGCGGACGTACTTCCCGCCCTGGATCCGCCAGAGCACGTAGCAGGTGGCCGGCCGCTTGGAGGCCGGGCCGCTCGGGGCGAGCATGCCGTCGGCGTCGTAGTCCTGCACCTTCTTGAGCGAGGCGATCAGCCCGGCGCGGGTGGCCTTCGGCCCGGCGTCCTTGAGCGCCTGCACGAACAGCTTGGCCGAGGTCCAGCCGTACATCGAGAAGACGTCCAGGTTGGCCTTGGGGTTGTTGCGCTTCATCCACTGCTGGTAGAGCGAGACCTCCGGCACGCGCTTCGCCTCGTCCTCCCCGAAGTAGAGCGAGAACAGGTTGGCTCCCTCGACCCCCTCGGCCGCCTCCGGGCCGCCCATGAAGGTGATGAAGCTCTGGTCGTAGGCCACCTGCACGATCCAGACGGGCTTGAAGTTCTGGCTGTCGGCAGCCCGCTTGATGCGGGCGGCGTTCTGGGCGGTCGTGGCCATGAGGAAGACCAGCTCGACGCCGTCCTGGCGCATGCGCACGATGTCGGCGGTGAAGTCCTGCTCCGTGCTCGCCGCGCCCCGCTCGTAGATGAACTCCCAGCCGACCGACTTGGCGGCGGCGCTGATGGCCCGGTGCGAGTCGGCGGCCGCGGCGTTCTGCGAGTAGACCGTGCCGACCTTCTTGGTCTTGGCGCCGTACTTCTTCGCCCAGTACTCGAACGGCCCGGTGGCGTAGCCGGGGACCGAGGCCTGCGGGCTGAACAGGTTCGGCAGCGCGTTCGCCGCGCCGCTGAGGGCGTACTGCACGAGCGGGACCTTCGGCTGCGGCTCCATGACCCGGGCGGCGCACTCGTCGAAGACGCTGAAGCCGCCGACGAAGGCGAAGACCTTCGGGCTGAGGTCGCGGTAGCGGTTCTGGTTGGCACCGCACTCGTTCTGGTCGTCGCCGACCGCGATCTTGAGCTGCCGGCCGTAGACGCCGCCGGTGCTGTTGACGTACTTCACGTAGGCGTTGGTGCCGTTGACGGCGCCCTCGAACAGGCCGGGGATCGGCCCGGACAGCGAGGCGACGGTGCCGATGGTGATGGCGGTGTCGGTCACGCCGACGTCGGTCGCGCCGCCGTTGCCGCCGGCCGGTGCGGGTGCGCCCGCCCCCGCCGGACCGGACGTCGCCGGGTCGCCGCCGGTGGCGGCTTCACCGGAGGTGCCGCCGGTCGCCGTCGTCGCCGCGCCCGTCTCGGTCGCCGCGCCGTCCCCCCCGGCGACGGCGCCGTCCTGGGTCGTGCCGCCCGCGCCGTCCGTGCCGCTGCTGCCGGTGCCTCCCCCGCCGCCCCCGGAGAGCAGCGCATCGGCGGCCTGCCGGCGGATCTCGGGGTCGACGTGCGTGCCGCAGCCGGCGGCGAAGACGCCGAGCAGCACGACGAGGACGAGGCGGGGGGCGGTGCGGCGCATCGAAGAGCTCCTGGGGGCGGTCGTCATGCGTCGAGCGGCTGGCAGAGGGAGCACGGCGTCATGCCGGGGGCCTCGGCCGGCACGGGCCGGAGCCGGTCGCGGCCCACGACGACGCTGCAGTCCGGGCGGTGCAGCATCGTTCCCGTGGCGGTCGCGACGAGCTCGTCCCCGCCGGCCGCCGGCCGGGAGCCGGTGCCCTTGTCCGCAGCGAGCAGCTCCTCGATGCGCAGCAGGGAGGCGCCGAGCTGGTCGGCGTTCTCGCGCAGGGCGCGGATGACCAGCGTCTGCCAGTAGGAGAAGTAGAGGAAGCCGCCGATCACGACGAGGGCGATGCCGAGCAGCCCGCCGGACACGACGTACGGCACCTGCTCGAAGACCAGCGGCGTGCGCGCAGTGCCGAGCCAGCCGATCAGCACCAGCAGCACGCCGAGAGGCAGCAGGATCCCGCCGACGAGGAGCACGCGCCGGCCGGGCTCGGCGGTCCGCGCCCGGCTCCTCAGCCCTGCGGCACGGGACCGGAGTCGCTCGGACCGCTGGGCGGTGGGGACCGCGACGACGCTCATGGGCTCTCATCGAGGGGACCGGGACGGGCCGCGCCGCCGGCGACCACGGCGGCCGGGACCTTGGTCAGGGCCGCCCCGACGAGCAGCGAGCCGAGAGCGGCGAGCACCAGCCAGGCGGGCGACAGCGGAGCGGGCAGGGCGAAGCCTGCGCGCTCCGCCGGCAGGACGACGACCGGGGGCGCCGCGGGGTCCGCGACGGCGGGAGCCCCGGCGGCCGGCGGCGGCGGGGCGGCCACGACCTCGCCGGTCCCCACGTCGAAGGCAGGCGGGGGCGGCGGTGCCGCGACGGACTCCGCCGGCGGGAGGTCCGGCAGGGCGAGCACCGGCTCTCCCGCGACCGCGGCGACGGAGACGTTCGCACCGCCGATCAGCAGGGTGAAGACCGCGCCGCTGCTCTGCGTGAAGGACAGCACGAGGCTTCCCGCGGTGTAGCTGGCGTTCCCGCCGTCCTGGACGGCGATCGGCTCGCTGAGGGCGACGACGGCCTTGGCGGCGGCCAGGACGGAGTTCGCGGCGTCGACGGCCGGGCTCGGGTCCGGACCGTCCTGACCTGCTGCGGTGATGCCGTCGGAGGTGATCCCCACCGCCTGCCCGGCCACCTCGAGGTCGGTCACGACGGTGCGGCCCTCGACCGTCGTGCGCACGCCGTCGGTGGTGGCCTTCGCCGTCGACGCGACCGCGCCGATGGTGATCTGCCCGTCGAGCAGCGAGATGTCGCGCACGACGCTGCTCGCCACCGAGACGCCGGTACGCGCGTCGGTCAGCGTCGCGCTGCTGCTCGAGCCGCTGCTGCCGAGCTCGCCGACCGGGAGCGCCGCGATCGCACCGCTCGTCGTCTCGGCGGCCACCTCCTGCGCGGTGGCTGCGGCGCGCATGGTCGTGCCGGGGAAGTCGGTGTTGGTGACCTCGCTCGGGCCGGAGCCGGTCCTCGCCTCGGCCCGCAGCGGGCTGTTGAGCGCCGCGGCCTCGGGAGGCGCGTCCGCAGCGAGGATGAGCAACGACCCGACGTTGCCGGCGTACGTCCCCGGCCACGCGGTCGAGGACTGCGCGAAGCCGACGGGGCCGTTGCGGAGCTGCGCGAGCGACTGCGGGAGCACGACCTCGGTCTGCTCGGTCCCCTGCCGCACGCGGAACGACGAGGCGTCGGCGTGCAGGGCGTACGAGTCCAGCTGCGACCCCGGCTCCTCCTCGGCGCTGGCCGTCACGGCGGGGATCAGCGCCGTGGTCAGGCAGGCCATACCGCTGAGCAGGCTCAGGGCACGGACGGTGCGGATGCTCATGCGGCGCCTCCCAGGTAGGCCTCGGACACGAAGTCGGCGACGTCGCCGGGCTGGCCGACCATCGCGATCCGTCCCTGCGTCATCACGGCCGCGTAGTCCGCGACGGCCAGGGCCGTGCGCGCGAACTGCTCGACGAGCAGCAGGCTGATCCCCTGCTGCGCAAGGGATCCCACGAGCTCGTAGAGCTCGGCCACCACCAGCGGCGCCAGGCCCATCGAGATCTCGTCGAGCAGCAGCACGTCGGGGTCGGCGACGATCGCGCGCGACATCGCCAGCATCTGCTGCTCGCCGCCGGAGAGCGTGCCGGCGAGCTGGTGACGTCGCTCGCCGAGCTTCGGGAAGCGCGCGAAGGTCCGCTCCTGCACCTCGGCCGGCCTCAGACCGCCCGCGTAGGTCCACATGCGGAGGTTCTCCACGACGGTGAGGTTCGGGAAGACGCCCCGTCCCTCCGGGACCCGGCAGACCCCTGCCCGGGCCAGCGCGTCGGGGCTGCTGCCGTTGACGTGCGTCCCGGCCACGTGCAGGCAGCCGGCCGTGGGCGCGACGTCGCCCGAGGCGACCTGCAGGGTCGTGGACTTGCCCGCGCCGTTGGGCCCGAGCAGGGCGAAGACCGAGCCGGCAGGGACCTGCAGGCTGACCTCGTGGAGCACCTCGATGCGGCCGTAGCCGGCGCTGACGCCGACGAGCTCGAGCGCGGGCGGCGTCCTCATGCCGCACCCGCCTCGGCGCCGAGGTAGGCCGCCTGCACGGCGGGGTCCGCCTGGACCTCGGCCGGGCTGCCGCTCGCGATGCGGCGGCCGAAGTCCAGGACGTGCACGGTGTCGCAGATGCGCATGACCAGCTCGACGTCGTGCTCGACGAGCAGCACGGCCATGCCGCCGGCGGCGAGGTCGAGGAGCAGGTCGCCGAGCGCCTCGGTCTCGGTGCTGTCGAGGCCGGATCCCGGCTCGTCGAGCAGCAGCAGCGACGGCTGGGTCGCGAGCGCGCGACCCAGCTCCACCAGGCGGGCGAGCCCGGTCGGCAGCGCGTCGGCGCGCGCGCCGGCCACCGCCGACAGCCCGACCCGCTCGAGGATCGCGTCGGCGGCGGCACCGGCGTCGGTCCGGTCGCGGGCCCAGCCGTTGCGGAACTCCGCCGCGGCCAGCACGTTCTGGCGAGCCGTCATCGAGCCGAAGATCTCGAGCCGCTGGAAGGTCCGGGCCAGGCCGAGCCGGGCCCGCTTGTGCGCCGACAGCCCGCTGACGTCGCGGCCGCCGATGGTGACGCGACCGGAGCCGGGCGTCTCGAGACCGGTGATGACGTTGAACATCGTGGTCTTGCCGGCGCCGTTCGGCCCGATCAGCCCGGTGACGCGGCCCGGATGCGCGGACAGCGTGACCGCGTCGAGCGCCTGGACCCCGCCGAACCGGACGGAGACCTCCTCGACGGCGAGCACGGGATCAGCGCAGGACAAGGTCGGCCTCCCGGTCAGGCTGGGCCGGCAGCGTCGGAGGCAGCGGCGGTGGCGGTAGAGCCCTGCGGTGCCGCCGCTTCTCGCCGGCCTCGGACAGCCGGCCGCCGATCCCGTTCGGGTCGCGGCCGACGCTCAGCGCGGCCAGCCCGGTGAGCAGGTAGGACAGGTTGGACAGGCCGGGCACGTTGTCCTGCAGCACCGGGAAGAGCGACACGACGAGCGCGCCGAACAGCGCACCGGTGACCGTGTTGATGCCGCCGATGCGCAGCACGAGCAGCAGCAGCGCGCTGCCGAGGGCAGCGAACTCGTCAGCTCCGACGGTGCCGCGCAGGCCGCCGAGGAGCGCTCCGCTGAGGCCGGCCAGGGCAGCCGAGAGCGTGAAGATGACGAGCTTCGTGCGGTTGACGTCGAGCCCGAGCGTCGCGCAGGCGGCGGGCGAGTCGGCGATGGCCGTCGCCCGTCGGCCGAACGGCCCGCGACGCAGGGCGAGCACCCCGACCGCCGCGACCGCGAAGACGACGGCGGTGAGCAGGAAGAAGGCCCGGTCGGACTCCGTCGGGATCCCCGGCAGGCTGACGCGCTCGACCTCGAGACTGCCCCGCCCGAAGCGCTGGCCGAAGAAGAGCACGTCCATCGCGTTGGCGAAGGCGTACGTCGCGAGCGCGAGGTAGAGCCCGCGCAGCCGCAGCGTGGGCAGCGCGACCAGGGCGCCCGCGGCGCCGGCCAGGACCACCGCCCCGACGACGCCGAGCAGGGAGCCGCCGTGCCCCCAGGTGCCCATGGCGTACGCCCCCAGCCCGACGAAGGTGAGCTGGCAGAGGGAGACCTGACCGCTGTAACCGGTGAGCAGGACGAGGGACAGCAGCGTGAGCGCGACGACGAAGACCCGGCCGCCCGTGGCCAGGCCGCTGGGCCCGAGGAGGAGCGAGAGCACCACGGCGGCGGCCACGAGACCACCTGCGGCGACGAGCGACTGGCGCAGTCCCGGCACCGTCGGGGTGGCCGGCGCCTGGCCGCCGCCGGTGCGCAGCCGGGCGGGCGGGAGCAGCACGAGCACCACGAAGAGGAAGAGCATGGGGATGACCCCCTGCACCTCCGACAGCCAGCCGCCGCTCGGCAGGTAGCCGACGGCGTAGCTGATGCTGAGCCCGAGCACGATCGCCCCGGCCGCCGTCATCGGCAGGCTCTTCAGCCGCCCGACGAGCGCGGCGGCGTAGCCGTTGATGACCAGCAGGGTCAGCACGAAGATGTCGAGCGTCACGAGCGGTGCGAGCAGGATCCCGGCGAGCGAGGCGAGGGTGGCCCCCAGCGCCCAGGACAGCTGCTGGATCCGGGCGGGGGTGCAGCCGGCGAGCGCCGCCAGCGAGGGGTCGTCCACGACCGCGCGCATGGCGATCCCGGTGCGGGTGCGGGAGAAGAACCACTTCAGTCCCACCGCCACGATCAGCGCCACGGCCACGATCGCCAGCTGGTTGTGCTTCACGGCCAGGCTGCCGACCTGGACGCTCTGGCCGGGGAAGAACTCCGGCAGGTTGCGCGCCGTCGTGGGCCGCCAGAGCAGGCTGGCCAGCCCGATCAGGAAGAGCAGCAGGCCCAGGGTGACCACGAGGCTGAGGTCGACAGCGGCGCCCTGCACCGGACGGATGAGCAGGCGCTCGACGAGCGCGCCGAACAGCGGGGCCAGCACCAGCAGCACGGCTGCCAGCGCGAGCGGCACCGGCCAGCCCCACTCCACCGACAGCTGCCAGTACGTGAAGGCAGCCACCATCCCGATGGCGCCGTGCGCGAAGTTGAACACGCCTGACGTCGTGTACGTCACGACGAGCCCGGTCGCGGTCAGCGCGTAGATGCAGCCGGCGACAAGGCCGATGGTCGTGAACGCGAGGAACGTGGTCACGCGCTCGCTCTCCAGGGCTGGGTGGTGGAACCTGTTCTACTTTGCCCTGGTTCGTCCTGCCGGCGCAAGGGAGGTGCCACGCCCCGGCGGGCAGGAGCCGCCGCGGAGCGTCGGCGCAGAGGCCTGCGGGCCTACACGCAGTCGACGTGCGTGCCGTAGCGCGCCAGGACCTGGTTCACCGGGTCGCAGACGTCGTCGGCGCTCGCGGGGGCTGCCGGCGAGCCGAGCGTGGCGACGGCGACGAGGGCGACGATGAGCAGGGCGCGCATGAGCACTCCAGTGGTTGAGGGGCTCTCCCACCTGGGCAACGGGGGCGCGCCATCTAACCGGCTCGGCGCTCGGCCTGCAGCCCCGTGGCGTCCGGCGCCTCAACGGTGCCCCCGCACCGCGCCGGGCAGCTACACGTTGAAGCGGAACTCGACGACGTCGCCGTCCTGCATCACGTAGTCCTTGCCCTCCATGCGCGCCTTGCCGGCGGCGCGGGCGGCCTGCGTCGAGCCGGCCGCCATCAGGTCGTCGAAGCCGATGACCTCGGCCTTGATGAAGCCGCGCTGGAAGTCGGTGTGGATGACGCCGGCGGCCTCGGGGGCGGTCGCACCCTTCCTGATCGTCCAGGCGCGCGCCTCCTTCGGCCCGGCCGTGAGGTAGGTCTGCAGCCCGAGGGTGTCGAAGCCGATGCGCGCCAGCTGGTGCAGCCCGCTCTCCTCCTGACCCATCGACTGGAGCAGCTCCAGCGCGTCCTCGTCGGACATCTCGATCAGCTCGGACTCGACCTTCGCATCGAGGAAGACGGCCTCGGCCGGTGCGACCAGCCCAGCCAGCTCGGCCCGCAGGTCGGCGTCGGTCAGCTCGTCCTCGTCGAGGTTGAAGACGTAGAGGAAGGGCTTCGCGGTGAGCAGGTGGAGCTCGCGCAGCGGACCGCGGTCGAGGCCGGCGCCGAAGATCGTCTGACCGCTCTCGAGCACCTTCTGCGCCTCGCGCACGGCCTCGAGCTGCGGCACGACGTCCTTCTTGATCCGCGCCTCCTTCTCCAGCCGCGGCACGGCCTTCTCGACCGTCTGGAGGTCAGCGAGGATCAGCTCGGTGTTGATGACCTCGATGTCGTCCTTCGGCGAGACGCGGCCGTCGACGTGGACGACGTTGTCGTCCTGAAAGACCCGGATCACCTGGCAGATCGCGTCGCTGTCGCGGATGTTCGCGAGGAACTTGTTGCCCAGCCCCTCGCCCTCGCTGGCGCCCTTGACGATGCCGGCGATGTCGACGAAGTCCACGGTCGCGGGGATGATCTTCTGCGACCCGAACACCTCGGCCAGCTTCGGCAGCCGCTCGTCCGGCACGCCCACGACGCCGACGTTCGGCTCGATGGTCGCGAACGGGTAGTTGGCCGCCAGCACGTCGTTCTTGGTCAGCGCGTTGAAGAGCGTGCTCTTGCCGACGTTGGGCAGGCCGACGATGCCGAGGGAGAGACTCACGGCGTACGACGCTACCGGCGCGGCGTACCCGCCCCGTCCCCGCGGGTGATCCACAGAAGCATCGGCCCGCTCAGCCTGCGTACGACCGGCTGAGGCGGCCGATCCTTCTGTGGATCATGAAACGAGAGGGGGCGAGGTCGGGGCGGCCGGCGCGGCGTGTCGGGCGGTTCTGTCGGAGGCCGGTGCGACGGTGCCCTCATGACGGTCCTCCTCTCCCTCCTGCTCGGCCTCGCCGTGGGGCTCGCGGCGGGCCTGCTCGCCGGCCGACTGCTCGCCCGCCGCGACGAGCAGGTGCTGCTCACCTCCTTCGAGGGGCTCGCCTCCCGCGCCCTCGCCGGCACCCGCGAGGAGGCCGACCGCGAGGCCGTCGCGCAGCGGCAGGCCGTCGAGCACCTGGTCGGCCCGCTGCGCGAGCAGCTCCACCTGGTCGAGTCCCAGCTGCGCGGCCTCGAGGTCGAGCGGGCGCGCGCTCAGGCGGAGCTGCGCGAGCAGGTCGCCGGTGTGCGCCGCACCAGCGAGCTGCTCGGCAAGGAGACCGCGTCCCTGGTCGACGCGCTGCGCCGACCGCAGGCCCGCGGCCGGTGGGGAGAGGTGCAGCTCCGGCGCTGCGTGGAGTACGCCGGGATGGTCGACCGCTGCGACTTCTCCGAGCAGGAGAGCCTGCCCGGCGCCGACGGCTCGGTGCTCCGGCCCGACCTGGTGGTCCGGCTCGCCGGCGACCGCTCGATCGTGGTCGACGCCAAGGTCACCCTCGCCGCCTACCTCGAGGCCGTCGAGTGCGACGACGAGCAGGAAGCCGCCGCCCGGATGGCCGCGCACGCCCGCCACCTGCGCGCCCACGTCGACCGCTTGGCCGAGAAGGCCTACTGGGCGGCGCTTCCCGACTCCCCCGAGTTCGTCGTGCTCTTCGTCCCGGGCGAGGCCTTCCTGGCCCCCGCGCTCGAGCACGACCCGGCACTGCTGGAGCACGCCTTCTCCAAGCGGGTCCACCTCGCGACACCGACGACGCTCGTCTCGCTGCTGCGCACGGCGGCGCACGCGTGGCAGCAGGAGCGGCTCACCGAGAACGCCCGCGCCGTGGTCAGCGCCGGGCAGGAGCTCTACTCCCGGCTCGGCACGCTGGGCACCCACGTCGACAAGCTCGGCCGCACCCTCAACACCGCCGTCACCGACTACAACCGCACCGTCGGCTCGCTGGAGCGCAGCCTGCTCCCCAGCGCGCGCCGGATGGCGGATCTCTCCGGGGTCGACAGCGAGCTGCCCGGGCCGCGACCCGTGGAGGCCGTGGCCTCTCCCCTGGTGTCACCGGAGCTCACCCTCGTCGTGCGGGAGGAGCGGCTCTCGGGCTAGGGACGCACCTCGTACGCCACGCAGAAGTCCACCGCGGCCTTCGCCACGACGTTGGCTGCCGTGGCCCCGGTCGCCGGGTGCTCGGCCAGCAGCCGGCGGGCGACCTCCGGCGCGTCCAGCTCGCCGACCTCGCGCAGGTGCTCCCACGCGTGCACGGCGAGCTCCCGGGCGACCTCCTCCGGCAGTCCCGGGTCCGCCGTCCGCGCGGTGTTGGCGACCCAGTCCGCGTCGTACGTCCCCTGCGGCGGGCCGATCAGCCGCTCGCCCTCGCCGTACGCCTCAGGACCGGGAGAAGGGGACACGCGGCACACCGTAGGACGCGTGGGAGAACGCCGCTACGGGGGTACCGTCCGATTCGTGACTGCTCCGCCCCCTGCCGCAACCGGGCACGCGCTGCCCGCCGGCGCCCACGTCGGCGACCGCCGCGGCCTGACCGCCACCGGGGCCGTCGCCGTCGCGCTGGGACTCGGGATCGTCGGCGGAGCCATCGACGTGGTGACCGGCCCGGGACTGCGGACCGTCTTCGCGGTCTGCTTCGTCGCCGGCTGCCTGATCGCCGCGCTCACCGTGCACCGCGAGGACCTCGTCGCCGCCGTGGTGATGCCGCCGCTGGTCTACGTCGTTCTCGCGCTGGTCGGCGGGGCCGTCGAGCGGACCGCCACCACCGGGTCGTTCCTCACCCAGCAGGCGCTGGAGCTGGTCAACGCGCTGGTGCTCGGCGCGCCGGTGCTGCTGGCCGCGACGGCCGCGGCGCTGGTGGTCGCGGTCTACCGCTGGGCGGCCGGGCGGCGCTAGGAGTCGGGGACGCCGGCCGCGCGCAGGTCGCGACGCAGGTTCGGCGGCAGCGCGAAGAGCAGGTGCTCCTGCGCTGACTCGACCTCCTGCACGTCGGTGTAGCCACGCTCGCCCAGCCAGGCCATCACGCCCTGCACCAGTGCCTCCGGCACCGACGCCCCGCTGGTCAGCCCGACGGTGGTCGTGCCCTCCAGCCACGCCTCGTCGATCTCGCCCGCGTCGTCGACCAGGTGCGCCGCGCCCGCGCCGGCGTCGAGCGCCACCTCGACGAGCCGGACCGAGTTGCTGCTGTTGCGCGACCCGACGACGAGCACCAGGTCGGACTCCGCGGCGATCTCCTTGACGGCGACCTGCCGGTTCTGGGTGGCGTAGCAGATGTCGGCCGAGGGCGGTCCCTGCAGCAGCGGGAAGCGCTTGCGCAGCGCCTCGACCGTCACATTGGTCTCGTCGACCGACAGCGTCGTCTGCGACAGGTAGGCGACCTTGCTCGGGTCGCGCACCTCGATGGTCGCGGCCTCGTCGACGCCGTCGACCAGGTGCATGTGCTCGGGCGCCTGGCCGGTGGTCCCGACGACCTCCTCGTGCCCCTCGTGCCCGATGAGCACGATGTCGAGGTCCTCGGCGGCGAACCGCTTGGCCTCCAGGTGCACCTTGGTCACCAGCGGGCAGGTCGCGTCGATCGTCTTGAGCTGCCGGGCCTTGGCCTCCTCGTGCACCGTCGGCGCGACGCCGTGCGCGGAGAAGACGACGGTGGCGCCCTCGGGCACCTCCTCGGTCTCCTCGACGAAGACCGCGCCCTGCTCCTCGAGCGTCCGCACGACGTGCGCGTTGTGCACGATCTGCTTGCGGACGTAGACCGGGGCGCCGTAGACCTCGAGCGCCTTCTCGACGGTCAGCACCGCGCGGTCCACACCGGCGCAGTAGCCGCGCGGCTTGGCCACCAGGACCCGCTTCGCGGTCGGGTTCGAGGTCGGCGTCATGACCTCCATCGTACGTCCGTAGGCTCGTCCTGCCCGGTGATCTTCCCCTCGGTGCGTGTACGAGGGGCAGCCGCGGGCAGGCACTCCGCAACCCCCACTCGACCGAAGGACCTGTCATGCCCAGCCCCGTCCCGACCCCCGTCGCCGCTGCTCTCGGCCTGGTGCCGACCGTGCTGGACGGCGTGCGCAGCCTGCCGGGCAAGGCCGTGCAGCTGCCCGTCTACGCGGTGAGCCACGCGCTGACCAGCATCGGCACCGTCCGACAGGGCTACGACGACCTCGCCGAGCGCGGCGAGCGGCTCATCGCGAAGCTGCGCGGCACGTCGTTCGACGAGCTCGAGGACGGCTTCGAGGACCGGCTGCGGGGGACGCCGCTGGCGCGGCCGTACGACAAGATCGAGGACGGGCTCGAGGACGCCGCCGAGACCGTGACCCAGCTGGTGCGCAGCGGCACGACCAAGGCCCGCAAGGCCGCCGGCAGCGCGAGCCGCTCCGCGGGCGAGACGCTCGACAAGGCCGCCGACACCGTCGAGGACGTCGCGGAGAAGGCGGCCGCTCCGGTGGCCAAGGCCGAGAAGGCCGTGGCGAAGCCCGCCAAGAAGGCCGCGAAGAAGGTCGCCGAGAAGCCTGCCCAGCTGGACCTGGACGTCCCGGAGGCGGAGGCCCCGAAGGGCGAGCCGACCCCGTCGGCGCCGAAGGTCGACGCCGTGAAGGTCGAGACCGCGGCCAGCCCCGAGATCGTCGAGAAGGTCGAGGAGGTCTCCGCCACCGTCGGCGGCGAGGTCGTCTCCCACGACGAGCTGCCGCTGCCGGACTACGACCACCTCACCCTCGGCTCGCTGCGCGGCCGGATGCGCAGCCTCGACCTGCCGCAGCTGATCCAGATCCGCGACTACGAGAAGGCGCACGCGAACCGGCTGCCGATCGTGACGATGCTCGACAACCGCATCGCCAAGCTGGCCACCGACCCGACGACCCCGCTGAGCAGCGGCGGTCAGACGCCCGAGGAGAAGGCCGCTCCCGCGGGCGGCTCCAAGGTGTCGCCGCAGACGGCCGACTCGGGCGCGAGCAACCCGACCGTGGCCTTCGGCGGGCTGGGCGGCGCGAGCAAGCCCAGCTCCTAGTCCCCCTAGGCTGCGCCGCGTGGGCCTGGCCAACAGCGCGGAGTCGCCGCTCCCGGTGCGCACCGTCGCCCGGTCGCTGGCCGAGTGGATCGACAGGCTCGGCCGCGTCTGGGTCGAGGGCCAGGTCACCCAGGTCTCCCGCCGGCCCGGCACGGTCTTCCTGACCCTGCGCGACCCGGTCGCCGACATGAGCCTGACGGTGACCTGCCCGCGACAGGTCTGCGAGGCCGTGGTCCCTCCGCTCGAGGAGGGCGCGCGGATCGTCGTGCACGCCAAGCCGGAGTTCTACGCCGGCCGCGGCACCCTCAGCCTCAAGGCGATCGAGATCCGCCCGGTCGGGGTCGGCGAGCTGCTGGCCCGGCTGGAGCGGCTCAAGGCGCTGCTCGGGCAGGAGGGGCTCTTCGCGCCCGAGCGCAAGAAGCCGCTGCCCTTCCTGCCGAACCGCGTCGGGCTCATCACCGGCCGGGCGAGCGCGGCCGAGCGCGACGTGCTCGAGAACGCCCGGCGACGCTGGCCCGCGGTGGACGTGGACGTGCGCGAGGTCGCTGTCCAGGGCCATCTCGCGGTCGAGCAGGTGATGGGGGCCCTCGCGTCGCTGGACGCGGACCCGGCCGTCGACGTGATCGTCATCGCGCGCGGCGGCGGGTCGGTCGAGGACCTGCTCCCCTTCAGCGACGAGGCGCTGTGCCGGGCGGTGTCCCGCTGCCGCACGCCCGTCGTCAGCGCCATCGGCCACGAGCCGGACAGCCCTCTGCTCGACCTGGTCGCCGACGTCCGCTGCTCGACGCCGACCGACGCCGGCAAGCGCGTGGTGCCGGACGTGCGCGAGGAGGCGCAGCGGGTGCGCCAGGCCCGCGACCGCGCGCGCCGGGTGGTGACGCACCTGGTGAGCTCGGAGCGGGCCCGGCTGGAGTCGCTGCGCAGCCGCCCGGTGCTCGCCGACCCGCACGTGCTCGTCGACCGCCGCCGCGACGAGGCGCTGTCGCTGCTCGAGCGGGCCCGCCGGTGCACGACCAGCCGCCTGGACCACGCCCGCACCGACCTCGACCACGTACGCGCCCGCGTCCTCGCCCTCTCCCCCCAGGCGACCCTCGACCGCGGCTACGCCGTCGTGCAGGACGAGCACGACGCGGTCGTCCGCGACGCGGATGCGGTGCCGCCGGGCGCCGACCTGCGCGTCCGGCTGGCCAAGGGAGAGCTGCTCGTCACCGCCGAGTGATCCACGCGCAGCCTGAGGTGCTCCAGGGCGGGTGATCCACCTGGAGATGCGCGTGAATCATCGGCCGACGCACGCCGGGCAGCGGCGGCGCCACACGTGGTGCCGGCCTCGCGGTGACTGTCCGGTCTGGTCGTCACCCCTGCCCTCGTCCGCAGGCTCGTGATCCACGTGAGGTCGTGGGTGGAATCCGTCACGCGAAGCACCCACGACCTCCCGTGGATCACCGCGGCAAGCAGGTGCTCGGGCAGGTGGCGACCACGTCGGACAGTCACCGCGCGGCGGTCATCAAGGCCTGTGTGGCCAGCGGCCGGAGCGCTCAGCGCGGGCGTACGAACCCCAGCCCCGGTGCCGGCGTGCCCGCCGCCGTCCACGCCATCGTGGCGCCGCCGAGCTCGCGGAAGCCGAACGCCTCGTAGAGCGGGCGGCCGTCAGGGGTGGCCCGCAGGTCCACCCGCGGGACCTCCAGCGAGGCGAACCACTCCATCAGCGCGGTGAAGACCTGCCGCCCGTGGCCACGTCGCTGCTGCGCGGGCTCGGTCGACATGGACGCGATGTGCCCGCGCCGACCGTCGACCGTGCCCGGCGCCGGCAGGTGCTCCTCGAGCCAGCCGACGCCGCTGCTGACCGCGCGGCCGTCGACCTCGACCACCCAGGCGGCGAAGCGGTCCGGCTCCGCCAGCCGGCGGACGAAGGCGGCCTCGCAGGCGTCCGCCCAACCCGGCACGCTCACGTCGCGCCCCATCGCGGAGAGCATCAGGCCGCGCAGCCGGGTCAGGTCGGGAGCATCACCGACGCTCGCGCGCCGTAGGGTCGTCACGTGAGCGAGTCTCCCAGGCCGGGCTACGAGCAGGCGCGCGACGAGCTGGCCGAGGTCGTCCGCCAGCTCGAGCAGGGCGGCGCCTCCCTGGAGCAGTCGCTCGCGCTGTGGGAGCGCGGCGAGGAGCTCGCGAAGGTCTGCCAGGAGTGGCTCGACGGGGCGAAGGCCCGCCTCGACTCAGCGCTGGCGAAGGGCCCGCAGCAGGACCTCTAGCTCGGCCCGGTCGGCCGTTGCCCGCGAGGTCCCGACGACCACGGTGACGCCGGAGTAGGAGCGGCTCAGCGACAGGGAGCCGTCGGCGTCCCGGCGCTGCTCCCAGGCGACGCCGTCCACCACGACGAGGTCCAGCACGGCAGCGTCGCCGACGAGCTCCTCCAGCAGTCCCGGAGCGGCACCCGCGGCGAACTCCGCGTACTCCTCCTCCGGGGTCACCCAGCCGACGCGCAGCGAGCGGGCGGCGCCGTCGTAGGTGGCGGAGGTGGCCTGCCAGCCGGCCGGCAGCTCCCCGGGCACCGGGACGCCGGGCGCGTCGCGGGTGAAGGCCTCGACCGCCTGCGAGGGATCCACGACGCGGATCTCCGCCTCGTCGCTGGACGGGGCGCGGGCGAGCAGCCAGACCGGGACGATCACCAGGATCACCAGGCCGAGCGACCGGACCATGTCGAGCGCCGTCTCGCGGCCGCGCTTGCTCTTCTTCGGCGCCTCGACGGGCGACTCGACCTGCGTGCTCACCCCATCAGTGTCGCTGGTCAGCGGGAGGCCAGCACCTCGGCCATGTCGTCGAGCACGCCGAGCGCCTCGTCGAGGGTGTTGTAGAAGTGCGGCGAGACGCGGATCCCGACGCCCGGGCGGTGGTCGACCACGGTGCCGCGGGCGATCAGCGCGTCGTGCACGCGGGTGCTGTCGCCCGGGTCGATCGTCACGTGGCCACCGCGCTGCGCCGGGTCCTGCGGCGACCGCACGGTGAACCCCCGCTCGAGCGCCGCCTCGAGCAGCGGCCGCGTCATCGACTGGGACCGATCGCGCACTCGCGCCATGCCGATCTCGGCGAGGGCGGCGTAGGCGGGCTCGGCGGCGTACGCCGCGGGGACCCCCGGCGTGCCTCCGGCGAAGCGGCGGATGCCGGGGGCGTAGGCGTTCTCGGGGTCGAACGCGAACGGCGCGACCTGCCCGAACCACCCGGTCGTCACCGGCTCCAGCCGGTCCACCAGAGCCGGGCTCACGTGCATCCAGCCGTTGCCCGGCCCGCCGGAGAGGTACTTCACCGAGCCGCCGAGGTAGACGTCGCAGCCGAGCTCGACGACGTCGACCGGCAGCGTGCCCGCCGCCTGGTAGCCGTCGACCACGGCGAGAGCGCCGACGGCGTGGGCCTTCTCGATGATCGGCGCGAGGTCGACGATCGTCGAGGTGCGGAAGAGCACGTGGCTGCACTCCACGAGCTGGGTCCGCTCGTCGATGGCGTCGACCATCCGCTGGACGTCGAAGGAGATCCCGTCCGGCTCACCGGGCACGACCACGGCCTCGCCGCCGAGCCGGCCGATCTGCGACCAGGTGTGCAGGCTGCCGGGCCACTCGAGCGCGCTGGTCACCACCCGGTTGCGCGGCCCGGTCCAGCCGAGGCTGACCACGAGGTCGCCGAGCAGGTCTGCGACGTTCTGCCGCATCACCGTGGTGCCCGGGGGCGCGCCGACCAGCGAGCCGACGAGGTCCGCCACGCGCTCCACGAACGGCGCCCAGGTCTCCCAGGCCACGACCCCCTGCTCGGCCCACAGGTCGGTGAACTCGGCCAGCCGCTCGCGCGTCCCGCGGTGCATCGCGCCGAGGGTGTGGCTGGCGAGGTAGGTCCTGCGCTCCAGCACCGGGTAGTCCGCGCGCCGGCTGATCAGGTCGTCATGGAGGCTGCTCACGGACGAGCCGTCCCGGTCGGCGTCCCCCAGACCGGACCCGAGGTCGCGGCGGCGGCCAGCAGCGGAGCGGGGTCGATCTCGACCAGCGTCTCGGGGATCCCGCGGTCCGGCCAGCGGCAGCCGATGACCAGCGGACCGGCCGGCGGGAGCGGGTGCAGCCAGTACTCGCCGTTCCAGCTCAGCCCCGCGGTCTTCGAGCCGAGCAGCACCAGGCCCGGCTCGCCGCCCTGCACGACCGGCGCGTCCCGGGTGCCGCTCTTGGCCGAGCGCCCGTCGGAGAACACGATGCCGAAGCGGAAGCGCCCGGGACTGCGGCTGAAGTCGTTCATGGAGTACGCGATGTCCTCGGACTTCTGCTCGTCCGCGAAGAGCACGACGGCGCTCAGGTGCAGGCCGTCCGAGTAGGCCGTGATGCCGCGCACGGCGACCACCACCTCCGGTGTCCGGGCGAGCAGGAAGGACGACAGGGCGAGCACGCCCACCTCGTCCTCGGGCGGGCCGGACTGCGGCGAGCGGTGCTTGCGGTGGTTCTCCCAGTCGGCTCCGCTGCGGGTCGCCCGCGGCGGCTCGTCGTCGAACAGGCTCATGACGTCGGCCCCGGTCGTCCGATGCGGGCGATGAGCTCGAGCACGTCGCCGGCCAGCCGGTGCGCAGCGTCCTCGTTGTCGCAGACCGCCACCTCGTGGCCGGCCTCGCTCACGACGGTGGTCAGGACCAGCACCAGCGCATCACCCCACGGCTCGACGTCCTCCGGACCCGACGACAGCAGTGTGGCGTTCCGGCGGGTCCACTCGCGGTAGCGACGCCGCGCCACCAGCTCGAAGCCGGGCGGGCCGCCGCCGGCGAGGAACAGCCGCGCCAGGTCGCGCTCGGTCCAGCAGCCCTCGAGGTAGGCACGCGACCCCGCCACGAACAGGGCCACCGGGTCGGACTCGCCGCCCTGGGCCGCCACGCGTACCGCCTCCACCGCGCG
The DNA here is from genome assembly GCA_036675425.1 of Actinomycetales bacterium. Classification (GTDB taxonomy): domain Bacteria; phylum Actinomycetota; class Actinomycetes; order Mycobacteriales; family SCTD01; genus SCTD01. Next base: position 22,174 of record JAKFFB010000313.1, read on the forward strand.
CGCCTCCTGGCGCTGCTGGAAGTCCTCGTAGAGCGCCAGGTAGAGCTCGGCCTTGCCGCCGAAGTGGTGGTAGAGGCTGCCCACGCTGGCGCCGGCTCCGGCGACGACCTCCGCGATGGACGCCTCCGCGAAGCCCGAGGCGCAGAAGACCTCGCGGGCGGCGTCGAGCAGCGCGCCGCGCGTCGTGGCCGCGCGACCCGGTCGCGTCGAGACGGTGCTCACGCACCGCTCGCGATCTCGGCGTACGGCACGCGTCGCCGGGCGCTGACCTCGCCGACGGTGGACCACTCGTTGGCGCCGAGGCGTGCCACCGGCTTGAGCAGGTCGATGGCCGGCCGGTCGTCGCGCAGCACCCGCTCGTCGACCGCCACCCAGACGACCTGTCCGAAGACGACGGTCGAGTCGCCGGGCTGCTCGTCGGTGCCGAACGAGCGGGTCCCCACCACGCGGCACTCGATCGCGACCGGCGACTCGGCCACCCGGGGCGGGGTGACCATCCGGCTCGGCTCGCGGGTCAGCCCCACCGCGTCGAACTCGCTGACGTCAGCGGGGTAGTCCGTGCCCGTGCGGTTGACCGACTCGATCAGCTCCTCGGGGCAGAGGCTGATCACGAACTCCCCCGTCGTACGCGCGTTGCGGAGCGAGTCCTTCGCGCCGACGGACGTGAACTGCACCACCGGGGGGCTGACCGAGCTGATCGTGAAGAACGAGTGCGGCGCGAGGTTGTCCACGCCGTTGGCCGATCGGGTCGAGACCCAGGCGATCGGGCGCGGCACCACGACGCTGTTGAGCAGGGGGTAGATCGCACGACCGAGGACGGAGGGGTCGTAGTCGCGGCGCACGGGCCCACTCTGCCACCGGCGTTAGGGTGCGCAGCATGAGCATCGACGTGGACCAGATCATCGCCGAGACGCCCGACCGCAACCTCGCGATGGAGCTGGTCCGCGTGACAGAGGCGGCGGCCATGGCCGCGGGCCGCTGGGTCGGTCGTGGCGACAAGAACGGCGGCGACGGCGCGGCCGTCGACGCCATGCGCCAGCTGATCGGCACCGTCTCCATGCGCGGCGTCGTGGTCATCGGCGAGGGCGAAAAGGACGAGGCGCCGATGCTCTTCAACGGCGAGGAGGTCGGCTGCGGCGAGGGCCCCGAGTGCGACGTCGCCGTCGACCCGATCGACGGCACCACGCTGATGGCCAAGGGCATGCCCAACGCCATCGCCGTGATGGCCGTCGCGGAGCGCCACACGATGTACGACCCCAGCTCGGTCTTCTACATGGAGAAGCTGGTCACCGGCCACGAGGCGGCCGACGTCGTCGACATCACCGCCCCCGTGGCGCACAACATCCAGGCGGTGGCCAAGGCCAAGGGCGGGGCCCCGGAGGACGTGACGGTCTGCATCCTCGACCGGCCGCGGCACGAGGACCTGGTCCGCGAGGTCCGTCAGGCGAAGGCGCGCATCAAGTTCATCTCCGACGGTGACGTGGCCGGCGCGGTGATGGCCTGCACCGACGGCACCGGCGTCGACCTGCTGCTCGGCATCGGCGGCACCCCCGAGGGGATCATCACCGCCTGCGCGGTGAAGTGCCTCGGCGGCACCATCCAGGCCAAGCTCTGGCCGCAGAAGAAGAGCGAGTTCACCAACGCCGCCGCGGCGGGGCTCGACCTCGACGCGATCCTGCAGACCGACGACCTGGTGAGCAGCGACAACGTCTTCTTCGTCGCGACCGGCATCACCGACGGCGAGCTGCTGCGCGGGGTCCGCTACCGCGGCGGTGGGGCGACGACCGAGTCGCTGGTCATGCGGTCCAAGTCGGGGACCATCCGGCGCGTCACCTCGCAGCACCGGCTGACCAAGCTGCGCGCGTACGCCTCCATCGACTTCGAGCACCACGAGTAAGCAGGAAGTCGCACGCCTGGTGACGAAACACCCGGGATGCGCCGACTCCTGATCTCCGCTGCCCTGGTCGTCGCCGGCGGGCTCACGATCCCGCTGGCCTCCGCCGCCTCGCCGGACCCCGGCCAGCTGAAGGCCGGAGCCGCGCAGGTCGACATCACGCCGAGGCTCGGCGGGACGACCCTCGGCTACGTCCGGCCGGACATGGCGGTCGACGGGGTGCACACCCGGCTGACCGGTCGCGCGCTGGTGCTGCAGGACGGCGACAGCAAGGTGGCGCTGCTCGCCACCGACCTCGGCTTCCCGCTCAACAAGGACGACGTCATCGCCCGGGTCGCCGACCTGGGCTACACCCACGCGAACGTCCTCTACACCGGCACGCACACCCACAGCGGCCCGGAGGACCTCGCCGACTGGCAGGTCGAGCAGCTCGCGCAGGCCATCCGCCGAGCGGACAAGGCGCTCACCCCGGCCAAGGCCGCCTGGGGGTCGACGGTCGTCCGGGGGGTCGCCCGGAACCGCTCCGTCGAGGCGCACCTGGCCAACCACGGGAACGACCTGGCGTACGGCCAGGGCTACGCCGAGGTCGACCCGCACGGCGTCGAGCACACCGTCGACGACACGCTCCGCGTGCTGCGCGTGGACAAGCTGAACGGCACGCCCCTGTCGGCGTGGGTGGAGTTCCCGGTGCACCTGACGGCCTCGACGCCGTACAACACCCTGTGGGACACCGAGATCGCCGGCCCGACGCTCGAGCACCTGACCTCGCGGATCGCGGCGCCGGGCTTCGTCGGGCTCTACAGCAACGGCGCCTCCGGCGACCTGCAGCCGACCTTCGACGCCTGGAACCCGCAGGCGCTGATGGACCTGCACGGCCGGCGCCTGTCGGCGGGGGCGTACGACGCCTGGCGCGCGGCGGGCCGCTCCCTCGACGAGGACCTCGCCGTCGACGTCCGCTGGACGAAGTCCTGCTACTGCGGCCAGGAGGTCGAGGAGGGCAAGTCCGTCGCGGCCGAGCCGGTGTGGGGGCTGCCGTTCCTCGGCGGCTCCGAGGACGGCGCGTCGATCTTCCACGAGCCGCTCGCGACCGAGGGGCGGCGGCTGCCCGCGGCCATGGCTGATCCGGTCCACGGCCGCAAGATCCGCGCGGCGTGGAGCCGGCCGGTCGGCGTGCACGACGTGATCCCCGAGCTGCAGGTGCTGCGGCTGGGTGACCGGCTGATGCTCAACGCGCCCGGTGAGCCGAGCGTCGAGATGGCCCGCCGCTTCGTCGCGGCCGTCCAGCCGGTGCTGCCGGCCGGTGTCACGGAGGCCTTCGTGGTGGGTCTCGCGAACGGCTACATGGCCTACCTGGTGACCCCCGAGGAGTACGAGCAGCAGCACTACGAGGGCGGCCACACCGTCTACGGCGTCTGGACCTCGCTGCTGGCGCGGAACGGCTTCGTCGAGCTGTCGTCGTCGATGAAGGCCGGCAAGCCGGCGCCTCCGCCGTACGAGGAGCCGACCCTCGGCGGGACCTCGCCCGGCTCGCCGGACGTCGGCGACGGCGGGGTCGAGGGCGCGCTGGTGACCGAGCCCTCCGCGGTCGTGCCGCGGCACGGGCTGGTCGAGCTGTCCTGGACCGGCGCCTCCGGTGGCGTGGACCGCCCGGTGGACACGCCCTTCCTCGTCCTGGAGCGGCAGGTCGGGTCGGCCTGGACGCCGGTGTCGACCGACCTCGGGGTGCGCTGGGTGTGGGAGGAGGCCGACGGCACCTACTCCGCGCGCTACGACGTGCCGGCCGACGCACCCCTCGGCAAGCACCGGGTGCGGGTGCTGTCCGGCAGCTACACGCTCACCACTGCGCCGTTCACCGTGGCGGCGTCGTCGGGGCTGCGGGTGCTCGGGGCCGAGGTCGTCGGGCGGTCCGTGGTGTTCCGCGCCCAGAACCCTGCCCCGGACGCGGATCGCTCCGTGACCTGGCGGCCGGTCGCCCCGTCCGGGGGGACGCTGCGGTTCGTGGCCGGCGGGCGCACGCTGACGGCGTCGTACTCCCGCACGCTGGGCGGCTGGGTCGCTCCCGCGGGGGTGCTGCGGGCGGGGTCGACGGTGGTCGTCCCGGCCGGTGGATTGGTCGACGGCGCGGGCAACCGCAGCGGTGCAGCGGTCAAGGTCACCGTCGGGTCGGTGGCCCCTGCCGAGTGGCCGGACCACATCGGCACCGGCGGCGGCCGCACCCCCGGCCCCTTCGGCGAAGGCACCTGGCCGCCGTAGCCTCGGCCGCGTGCGCATCGCCACCTGGAACGTCAACTCCGTCGGCGCGCGGCTCCCCCGGCTGCTGCCCTGGCTGGAGGAGGTCGCCCCGGACGTGGTCGCGCTCCAGGAGACGAAGTGCGCCGATGCGGCCTTCCCGTACATGCCCTTGCAGGCGCTCGGCTACGAGGCGGCGCACTCGGGAGACGGCCGCTGGAACGGCGTCGCCATCCTGTCGAAGGTCGGGCTGTCGGACGTGTCCCACGTCCTCGCCGGGCACCCCGAGCCGCGGCTGGTGTCGGCGCAGTGCGGGCCGCTGCGCGTCTACAGCTGCTACGTCCCGAACGGCCGGGCGCTCGGGGACCCGCACTACGACTACAAGCTGGCGTGGTTCGGCTCGCTGCTCGACCAGCTGCAGGAGAGGGACCCTGCCGAGCCGCTGGTCGTCATGGGCGACCTCAACGTCGCCCTGCACGACCGCGACGTCTGGGACATCGGGGCGTTCGCGGACTCGACGCACGTGACACCGGCCGAGCGCGCAGCCGTGCAGGCGCTGCTCGACTGGGGGCTGGTCGACGTCGAGGCGCGGCCGGGCAAGGGCGACGTGCCGTTCACCTACTGGGACTACCGCGCCGGCATGATGCACAAGAACCTCGGCATGCGGATCGACTACGTGCTGGCGACCGCCGCAGTGCGGGTGCGTGACGCGTGGGTCGACCGGGAGGCCCGCAAGGGGAAGGGCGCCTCCGACCACGCGCCGGTCGTGGTGGACCTCGACATCTAGCCCGCGGTCAGCACCTCGTCGACCAGGTCGAGCAGCACCCGCGTCTGCTGCTCCCAGTCCGGGACGTGACGGGAGTGCGGCCAGGTCGCCAAGCCCAGCAGGACCGCGGCGGTGCTGGCGGCCAGCTCGCGGGGGTCGTGCAGCGGGCTCACCGCGCGGGTGACCTCCGGGAGCCAGCGGCCTGCCGCGCTCCGGCCGATGTCGAGCGTGCGCAGCACGCGCAGGTGCGCGAGCAGGTTGCCGGCGTCGTCCGCGGGCTGCCCGGTGCCCGCACCGTCCACGTCCACGACGCCCAGGACGCCGTCGTCCTGGACGAGGAGCTGCCCGTCGTAGAAGTCCCCGTGGACACCTCCCGGCGTGCGCGGGCCGTCGGCGATCCGGGCGAGCTGTGCGTCGATCCGGTGACGTTCGTCCGGCAGCACCGCCTGCAGCAGGGCGCCGTGGCCCCGGGCGTGCCGACGCGTGTCGCGCGCCGGCAGAGCGAGCTCCAGGCTCGCGAAGGCCCGCAGCACGGCCGCAACCGCCTCTCCCGGCGGCAGGGCGTGCTCGTCGGCGAGCAGCAGCGAGCGCAGCGGGGTGCCGGACACCGGCGACAGCACCAGCAGGCCGAGGGCGGCATCGACCGCGAGCGCCTTCGGCACCGGGATCCCCGCCTCCCGGCAGGCGTCGTGCCGCATCCGGAGGTCCGCCACCGCCGCCGGGCGAACGCACTTGAGGAACAGCCGCACCGACGGAGTGCGCACCTCGACGACGGCACGACGTCGAGGTCGTACGGAGAGCAGGGTCAGCGTCACGTCGTCCGGCGGCAGACCGAGGGCGGTGAGCAGCCCCGCCACGGCGTCGGCATCCAGCGCGGAGCGGAGTCCCACCAGGTCCGGGTCGTCGCGCACCCGCCAGGCGGCCACCGGGCCGGCCGGGCCGTCCAGGACCAGCGCGCCCGGGGCGGGCGCCCCACCGGCCGCCACCACCCAGCCCTCGCGCACCGGCTCCCCGTTGCGGCGGACCGTGGCGGCGAAGCGGACGACCGCGTCGTGCCCCGGGCGATAGGTGACGTCCTCACGCGCGGCGCTCACGAGCTCCGCACCATCGACCGCCACCAGCGGTGCGAGCAGCTCGGACGGCTCGGCTGCGGTGAGCGCGGCGTAGGCGGCGGCCAGCCGGTCGTCCCGTCGCTGCTCGTCCTCGCCCATGTCCGGCAGTCTCCGCTACAGCGCACCGCCGTCCCGCGGGCGAGCCTGCGGGACGGCGGTACGAGGGTCGATCAGGGGGTCTGCGGCGTCTCCGGGCTGGGCGGGGTGTCCACGGCTGCGGGACCGGCCTCCTCCTCGTCCTGCGGCGTCACCGGGCTGGGCGGCGAGGCCGGACTGGCCGGGGTGTCCACCGACGCAGCGCTCGGGGCCGAGGCAGCGCTGGTCGCAGAGGCGGCACTGGCCGCGGACGCCTGCGAGACGGCCGACTGCGCCGACGGCGTGTCCACGGCGGCGGTCGACACGGGGGCAGCTGGCGTCGTCGGCGAGTCGGGCGCCGTCACCGTCGCGTCGCCGCGGTCCTCGGCAGAGGTGACCAGCGCCTTGTCCTCGTCGCTCAGCGGCGAGACGGCCGGGGTCGCCGGAGCCGGTGAGGCGGGCCGGTCGTCATCGGCCAGCGCGACGCCGCCGAGGGCGGCGGCAGCGATGACGCCGGACGAGGCGGCGGCGGCGATGACCTTCCAGCTGCGGGGTGTCGAGTTCACGGGTTCCTCCAGAGGGGTTGGACGAGCTGCTGCGGTTATCGCCCTACCCCCGACAAGGGTTACGCGACCCCTCTCTGCTTCGACGCCTGGGATGGCCCGACTTGACCATGCGGAGCAGGCAGACGGCTCAGTGGCTGCTCGGCAGGCTCGCCCGCGCGGCGTCCGGGGCCACCCCGCACGCCTCCAGCAGGTCCACCACGGCCGAGCGCAGCTGGCCGACGACGACGCTCGCCGACAGCCCGCCGCCCAGTCGGCTCGGGTCGAGCAGCTGCGCCACCTCGAGCAGCCCTCTCACGGCTTCGGCCTGCCCGCTGCCCACCTGCACAGCCATGCCGTCGAGCACCGAAGCCAGCTGCTCGAGCAGTCCGGCGAGCGGCGGGGGCAGCGGGTCGTCGCTGCCGATCGCGAAGAGCACCCGGCGCACGAGCACGCGCAGGTTGCGGACGGCCCGGTCGACGCCGGCGGCGAGCGCGCTCTGCGCCTCCCAGACGTGCGCGGTGTCGCGTCGCAGGGGTGACAGCCGGGTGATGTCCCGCCCGGTGCCCAGGGCCTCGGTCCAGGCGGTCAACCCTGGCTGCGTCGCCCGGGCGCTCGCCAGCGCGAAGGCGGCGGTGGCGGTGTCCCGCTCGCGCACCGCCGCGGCGCACTCGCGCAGGGACGCCGCCACGTCGTGCAGCACCTGACGACCTGCCCGGTGCGCGGGGCGCCAGGGCGCTGCCGGCAGCAGCGCCGCCACGGCGAGCGCCGTCGCACCGCCGACCATCGCGTCCTCCCACCGGGCGACATCACCGCCGGGCACCCGCGGCAGCGCAACGACGAAGACCGCCTGCAGCCCGGCCTGCGCGGTGACGAGCGCGCCTCCGTCGAGCACGAGCGCGAGCACCAGGGCGATGCCGACGACGACGCCGATCTGCCACGCCCCGGTGCCGATCCGGTCGACCAGGGCGTCCCCGACGGCGACCCCCACCGTGACGCCGACGGCCAGCTCGGCCACCCGACGCAGCCGCTGCGCCGCCCGTACGCCCAGGCAGACCACCGCAGCGACGCAGGCGAAGAACGGCCGGTCGTGCCCGAGCACGGAGGACGCCAGCGCCCACGCGACCGCAGCGCCGATCGAGCACTGCACGACCGGCCAGGCGCCGGCGCGGAGCCGCGCCGCCGACGCGTCGACCTTGCGTCGCGTCGCGTCGCGCAGGCTCGACCGGGGCACGTGCGCAGCCTGTCAGAGGTCTTGGCAGGATGAGCCCCATGGCTGATCAGACGCAGGAGTGGCGGATCGAGCACGACACCATGGGCGAGGTGCGGGTCCCGAAGGACGCGAAGTACCGCAGCCAGACCCAGCGGGCGGTCGAGAACTTCCCCGTCAGCGGCCAGCGGCTCGAGCGCGCGCACATCGAGGCGCTCGCGCGCATCAAGGCCGCCGCCGCGAAGGTGAACGCCGAGCTCGGCGTGCTCGACAAGGACATGGCGCAGGCCATCCAGGACGCCGCCGCCGAGGTGGCCAACGGTGACCACGACGACCACTTCCCGGTCGACGTCTTCCAGACCGGCTCCGGCACGAGCAGCAACATGAACACCAACGAGGTGCTCGCCACCCTCGCGACCGACAAGCTCGGCAGCCCGGTCCACCCCAACGACCACGTCAACGCCAGCCAGTCCAGCAACGACGTCTTCCCGAGCAGCATCCACATCGCGGCGACCTCAGCCGTGGTCAACGACCTCGTACCCGCGCTCGAGCACCTCGCCGCCTCCCTCGAGCGCAAGCGCGACGAGTTCGCGACGGTGGTGAAGTCCGGCCGCACCCACCTCATGGACGCCACCCCGGTGACGCTGGGGCAGGAGTTCGGCGGGTACGCCGCTCAGGTCCGGTACGGCGTCGACCGCCTGCAGGCGGCTCTCCCGCGGCTGGCCGAGCTTCCCCTCGGCGGTACGGCGGTCGGCACCGGCATCAACACCCCGCCCGGCTTCAGCGCCGCCGTCATCGAGGAGGTCGCCCGCGCGACCGGGCTGCCGCTGACCGAGGCGCGCGACCACTTCGAGGCGCAGGGCGCCCGGGACGGCCTGGTCGAGGCGAGCGGTCAGCTCAAGACCATCGCCGTCGGCCTCAACAAGATCTGCAACGACCTGCGCTGGATGGGCTCCGGCCCGCGCGCCGGCCTCGGCGAGATCCAGCTGCCGGACCTGCAGCCCGGGTCATCGATCATGCCCGGCAAGGTCAACCCGGTCATCCCCGAGGCGACCCACATGGTCTGCGCCCAGGTCATCGGCAACGACGCCGCGATCACGTTCGCGGGCGCGGCCGGCAACTTCGAGCTCAACGTGATGCTGCCCGTGATGGCGCGCAACCTGCTCGAGTCGATCCGCCTGCTGGCCAACATCTCTCGATTGCTCGCCGACCGGACCGTCGACGGCATCGTCGCGGACGAGGAGCGCTGCCGCGAGCTCGCGGAGAGCTCCCCGAGCATCGTCACGCCACTGAACAAGTACATCGGCTACGAGAACGCCGCGAAGGTCGCAAAGACGGCGCTGAAGGAGAAGAAGACGATCCGCCAGGTCGTCCTCGACAGCGGGTTCGTCACCGACGGCATGCTCACCGAGCAGCAGCTCGACGAGGCGCTCGACGTGCTGAGCATGACCAAGCCCGGCCTGTAGACCCCGAACGCGCCGAGGGCCCGCGTCCCCACCCAGCAGGGGAAGCGGGCCCTCGGACGTCTGGGCCGGTCGAGACGCCTAGGGCGTGTCGACGCAGTTGGTGCCGTTGGTCGGCAGAGCCGTGCCGTTGACGTTCACATCCGTGGTCAGGCAGACCTGACCGGCGGACGCGGGCGCGGCGAACGCGCCGAGCGCCAGGACGGCGACAGCGGCGAGGAGGATGCGCTTCAAGGGGGTTCTCCTTCTCGTGGGGCGGCCCGTCGCCGCCCTACACCCCCTGCAACGGGCGACCTCCAGGAACCTCGCGCGCATCGCAGAACTTTTTTCGGGCACTCCCGAGACATGGTGCAGCCGCGCGTCCTGGTCGTCGTGCTGGCGGGCGGGGAGGGCGGCCGGCTCGAGCTCCTCACCGACGACCGGGCCAAGCCCGCCGTGCCGTACGCCGGTCACTACCGCCTCATCGACGTCGTGCTCTCCAACGCCCTGCACTCGGGGATCTCGGACGTCTGGGTCGTCGAGCAGACGCACCCGTTCTCCCTGCAGCGGCACCTCAGCAACGGCCGGCCGTGGGACCTGGACCGGACCACCGGCGGACTCCTGCTCCTGCACCCGCGGCAGGGCGACGACCCGCGCGCCGGCTTCCAGCAGGGCACGGCCGACGCCCTCTGGCGCTACGCCGAGCTGATCCGCGGGCACGGCCCGGACGCCCTGGTCGTGGTCTCCGCCGACGCGGTCTACCGGCTCGACTACAGCGACGTCGTACGAGGACACCTCGACGCGGGTGCGACGGTCACGATGGTGACCACCCGGGTGGACCCCGACGACGCCGACCGCTACGGCGTGGTGCAGGTCGAGGGCGGGCGGATCACCGACTACGCCTACAAGCCCGATGAGCCCGCGAGCGACCTGGTCACCAACGAGGTCTTCGTGTTCGACCCCGGGCCGACCCTCGCCCTGCTCGACGCGATCCCGCACGACGGCGACCTCGGCGACGAGCTGCTGCCGAGGCTGGTCGCGGAGGGGCGCGCCCGCGAGCACCGGCTCGACGGCTACTGGCGCGACCTCGGCACCGTCGAGGCGTACTGGCAGGCCCACATGGACCTCGTCAGCGACGAGCCGCCCTTCGACCCGGGCCACCCCGACTGGCCCCTGCAGACGATGGGCGGCACCTCACCGGCGGCGATGGTGCGCCGGGAGGCCACCGTCGAGGACGCGCTGCTCTCCGGCGGCTGCGACGTCGCCGGGACCGTCCAGCGCTCGGTGCTGTCCCGCGGGGTGCTGGTGGAGGCGGGTGCCGAGGTGGTGGACAGCGTGCTGCTGGAGGACGTGGTCGTACGCTCCGGCGCTCGCGTCGTGCGCGCGGTCCTGGACCGCGGCGTCCACGTGGGCGTGGGGGTCACCGTCGGCGGTGACGGCGACATCACGCTCGTCGGCAACGGCCGGCGGGTGACCAGGGACCTCCCCGCCGGCGGCCGCCTCCCTCAAACCTGATGCGTCATGCAGCCCAGGCCTCGAGGTGCTCCTCTCAGCATGACGCAAGGGGCTACAGGGGGAGGTCCTCGAGCATCTCGGTCACCAGAGCGGCGATCGGGGAGCGCTCGGACCGGGTCAGCGTCACGTGGGCGAACAGCGGGTGCCCCTTGAGCGTCTCGATGACCGAGGCGACACCGTCGTGCCGCCCGACGCGGAGGTTGTCCCGCTGGGCGACGTCATGGGTGAGCACGACGCGAGATCCCTGGCCCAGCCGGGAGAGAACCGTCAGCAGCACGCCGCGCTCGAGCGACTGCGCCTCGTCGACGATGACGAAGCTGTCGTGCAGCGACCGGCCGCGGATGTGGGTCAGCGGCAGCACCTCGAGCAGCCCGCGGTCGAGCACCTCCTCGACCACCTCGGGAGCGACCAGCGCGCCGAGGGTGTCGAAGACCGCCTGCGCCCAGGGGCTCATCTTCTCGGCGGAGTCGCCCGGGAGGTAGCCCAGCTCCTGGCCGCCTACGGCGTAGAGCGGCCGGAAGACGACGACCTTCTTGTGCGCCCGCCGCTCCAGCACCGACTCCAGCCCGGCGCACAGCGCCAGCGCCGACTTCCCCGTGCCGGCCCGCCCGCCGAGCGACACGATGCCGATCTCGGGGTCGAGCAGCAGGTCGATCGCGACGCGCTGCTCTGCGGAGCGGCCGTGCACCCCGAAGGCGTCGCGGTCGCCGCGCACCAGTCGCACCGACTTGTCCGGGGCGACCCGCCCCAGGCCGCTGCCGCGCTCGGACAGCAGCACCAGCCCGGTGTGCGTCGGCAGCTCGGCCGCCTCGGCGAGCGCCAGCGACCCCTCGGCGTAGAGCAGGTCGAGGTCGGTCCCGGGGATCTCCAGCTCGGCCATGCCGGTCCAGCCGCTGGAGACGGCGAGCTCGGCGCGGTACTCCTGCGCCGTCAGCCCGATCGACGCCGCCTTGACCCGGAGCGGCAGGTCCTTGCTGACCAGCACCACGTCACAGCCCTCGGCCGCGAGATTGGCTGCCACCGCGAGGATCCGGCTGTCGCCGTCGGTCCCGCGCAGGCCCGCCGGGAGGGCGGAGGTGTCGACGTGGTTGAGCTCCACGCGCATGGACCCCTGACCGACCGGGATCGGCTGGTCCAGTCGGCCGTGCTCCACGCGCAGGTCGTCCAGCAGCCGCAGCGCCTGCCGCGCGAACCAGCCCAGCTCCGGGTGGTCGCGCTTGCCCTCCAGCTCGCTGACCACGACCAGCGGCAGCACGACCTCGTGCTCCGCGAAGCGCCCGAGCGCCCCCGGGTCGGACAGCAGGACAGAGGTGTCGAGGACGAAGGTCTTCACGAGGGACTCCCGGCGCGCCTGCCTGCTCGGACCGGGACCGGGCCGCGAGGCCGGGCGCCGGCCCCTTCGCGTGCAGGTGCGCACATCGGGCCTCCCGTGCGGCCGACGGTCTGCCAGCCGCTGGGAAGGGACGGTAGGACTCGCCCGACCCCGTGGGCCCGCGCCACGCCGTACGACGCAGGGTGACTGTCGGCGGAGTCCTACGTGCCGAAGCGGCGCTGCCGGGCGGCGTAGGCACGCAGGGCACGCAGGAAGTCCACCCGGCGGAAGTCGGGCCAGTAGGCCTCGCAGAAGTAGAACTCGCTGTGCGCGCTCTGCCAGAGCAGGAAGCCGCCGAGCCGCTGCTCGCCGCTGGTACGGATGACCAGGTCGGGGTCGGGCTGCCCGCGGGTGTAGAGGTGCTCGGAGATGTGCTCGACGTCGAGCAGCTCCGCGACCTCCTCGAGCGACCGGCCCTCGGCGGCGTGCGCCTGCAGCATCGAGCGGACCGCGTCGGCGATCTCGCGCCGCCCGCCGTAGCCGACGGCGACGTTCACCGTGACGCCGGGCCGGCCCTCGGTGCCGGCGGTGGACTCCTTCAGCCGGCGGGCGGTCTCGTCGGGCAGCAGGTCGAGCGCACCCACCACCCGCAGCGTCCAGCGGTTCTGCGGGGCGGCCAGGTCGGCGACGACGCCCTCGATGATGCGCAGCAGCGGCTCGAGCTCGGACGCCGGACGGCTGAGGTTGTCGGTGGACAGCAGCCACAGCGTGACGAGCTCGACGCCGGCCTGGTCGCACCAGCGGAGCAGGTCGACGATCTTGTCGGCGCCGCGCTGGTGCCCCTCGGAGACGGTCCGCGCGCCGGCGGCACGAGCCCAGCGCCGGTTGCCGTCGAGGATGACCCCCACGTGCCGGGGCACGGCGGCGTGGGACCGCTCGAGCCCGCGTGCGAGCCGACGCTCGTACGCGGCGTAGACGACGTCCCGCAGACCCACGACGCAGACCCTATCCCCGGCCCGGCGACGACGGAGCCCGCCACGTCCGGCGGGACGTGGCGGGCTCCGGCGTACGACGGATCAGGCCTTCTCGAGGCGCTCCACGAGGGCGGCGTGCTCGTCGGTGATGGCCTGCGGGAGGTGGTCGCCGAACTGGCCGAAGTACTCCGGCATCAGGCCGGCCTCCTGCTTCCAGACCTCGGGGTCCACGGAGAGCAGCGTCTCGAGGTCCTCGGCCGGGATCTCCAGGCCGTCGAGGTCGAGGGCGTCCGCGGTCGGGACGATGCCGATCGGGGTCTCGCGGCCCTCGGCGGTGCCGTCGATGCGGCCGACGATCCACTTGAGGACGCGGCTGTTCTCCCCGAAGCCGGGCCACAGCCACTTGCCGTTGGCGTCCTTGCGGAACCAGTTGACGTAGTAGAGCTTAGGCAGCTTGTCGGCGGTGGTCTGCTCGCCGATCTTGAGCCAGTGGGCCATGTAGTCGCCCATGTTGTAGCCGCAGAACGGCAGCATGGCGAAGGGGTCGCGGCGCAGCTGGCCGATGGCGCCGGCGGCCGCGGCCGTGGTCTCGGAGGAGACCGAGGCGCCGAGGAAGGTGCCGTGCTGCCAGTCGAAGGACTCGGTGACCAGCGGGACCGCGGTGGCGCGACGGCCGCCGAACAGGATCGCGCTGATCGGGACGCCCTTGGGGTCCTCCCACTCCGGCGCGATGGTCGGGCACTGGCCGGCCGGGGTGGTGAAGCGGGCGTTCGGGTGGGCGGCCGGGGTCTCGGACTGCGGGGTCCAGTCGTTGCCCTTCCAGTCCGTCAGGTGGGCCGGCGGCTCCTCGGTCAGGCCCTCCCACCAGACGTCGCCGTCGTCGGTGAGCGCGACGTTGGTGAAGATCGAGTTGCCGTAGAAGGTCTTCACGGCGTTGGCGTTGGTGTCCTCGCCGGTGCCGGGGGCGACGCCGAAGAAGCCCGCCTCGGGGTTGATCGCGTAGAGGCGGCCGTCCTCGCCGAAGCGCATCCAGGCGATGTCGTCGCCGACGGTCTCGACCGTCCAGCCCGGGATGGTCGGCTGGAGCATCGCGAGGTTGGTCTTGCCGCAGGCGCTCGGGAAGGCCGCGGTGACGTACTTGGTCTCACCGCTCGGCGGGGTGAGCTTGAGGATGAGCATGTGCTCGGCCATCCAGCCCTCGTCGCGGGCCATCACCGAGGCGATGCGCAGCGCGAAGCACTTCTTGCCGAGCAGCGCGTTGCCGCCGTAGCCCGAGCCGTACGACCAGATCTCGCGGGTCTCGGGGTAGTGGACGATGTACTTGGTGTCGCTGCAGGGCCACGGCACGTCGGCCTGACCGGCCTCCAGCGGGGCGCCGACGGTGTGCACGGCCGGGACGAAGAAGCCGTCCTCGCCGATCTCGTCGAGGGCGGCCTTGCCCATGCGGGTCATGATCTTCATCGAGACGACGACGTACGGGCTGTCGGTGATCTCGACGCCGAGCTGGCTGATCTTGGAGCCGAGCGGACCCATGCAGAACGGGACGACGTACATCGTCCGGCCCTTCATGCAGCCGTCGAACAGCGGCTGCAGAGTGGCGCGCATCTCGTCCGGCGCCATCCAGTTGTTCGTGGGGCCGGCGTCCGCCTCCTTCTCGGAGCAGATGTAGGTGCGGTCCTCGACCCGAGCGACGTCGGTCGGGTCGGACTTCGCGTAGAAGCTGTTCGGCCGCTTGCTCTCGTCGAGCTTGGTGAACGTGCCGTTCTCGACCAGCAGCGAGGTCAGGCGCTGCCACTCCTCCTCGGAGCCGTCGGCCCACTCCACCCGGTCGGGCTTGGTGAGGAGGGCGATCTCGCGCACCCACTCGACCAGCTTCTTGTTCTTGGTGGGGGCCGAGTCCAGCCCGGGGATCGTGGACGCCGTCGTCATGTCTGCCTCTCCGTCGAGGTGCTCCGCGACAGGGGGGCCATGCAGGCGCGGGTTTCCTGTCCGGACGAGTAAGGAGGATGCTACCCGTGGGGCTCGTGCCCGCATCTGTGAGATCTCGCACCCGAGCGTTACGCAGGAGACACGTGAAGGAAGCCGTAGAAGCCAGGGTGGAAGCCAAGGTGCACGAGCTGGCGGAGGCCTTGAAGCCGCGGCTGCGGGGAGTGCTGCACGAGGCCGCGTTCGCGATCTCCCTGGTGACCGGGACCGCGCTGGTCTGCCTGGCCGACGCCGGGCGCGCGCGGGCTGCCGCGCTCGTCTACGCCCTGTCGGTCGCGATGCTGTTCGGCACGTCGGCCGCCTACCACCGGGGCTCCTGGACCGGCCGGTCGTACGAGGTGATGAAGCGCCTCGACCACTCGATGATCTTCATCCTCATCGCCGGGACCTACACGCCGTTCGCGCTGCTGCTGCTCGAGGGCACCGCGCGCTGGGTGGTCTTCGGGCTCGTCTGGGGCGGAGCCCTGGTCGGGGTCGTCCTGCGCAACGCCGTCCGCCGCCCCGCCAAGTGGCTCTTCGTGGGGATCTACCTCGCGCTGGGCTGGGTCGCCGTCGGCGTCATGCCCCAGCTGCTCACGACCGGCGGCTGGGTCGTCGTCCTGCTCCTCGCCGCGGGCGGCCTGTTCTACACGGCCGGCGCGGTCGTCTACGCGACCCGCCGGCCGAACCCGTCACCGCGCTGGTTCGGCTTCCACGAGGTGTTCCACGCGCTCACGCTGGCGGCGTTCGTCGTCCACTACGTCGCGGTGTCGTTCGCGACGTACGGCGCGGCCTGAGCGCTCCTGAGCGTGGAGGCGGGCCCGGGCCGCTGATCAGAGACGGTCCGGACCCGTCTGTTGAACGTTTTCGGCACCGCGAAGAATCCCTTGACGGTTACGCCCGCACTCCGAGCTGCTCGCGCAGGCGGTCGGCGTCGGTGGTCGGGAGCTCGCAGACGAAGCCACGGCAGACGTACGCCGCCCCTGACTCGCGCCCCTCGGCCAGCGGGCCGCCGGTCACGACGACGGCGCCGGGCGAGGTCGCCCGGTAGGCCACCTCGAGCAGGTCGGGACGGTCCAGGACGACGACCTCGGCCGGTCCGGCGACCAGTGCCTCCCCGACGGCGGCCGCCCAGCCGGCGAAGCGGGCGTGCCGTCCCATCAGCGGCGCGACGGTCGACAGGGCGCGCTCGGCCGCCTCGCGGTACCGGGACTCGCCTGTCATCGCGGCGTACGTCAGCAGCGCCCCGGCCGCGGCTGCCAGCCCGCTCGGCGTCGCGTTGTCGGTCGGGTCCTGCGGCCGCCGGACCAGCTGCTCGGCGTCGTCGGCGGTGTCGTAGAAGCCGCCGTGCCCGTCGCCGAAGTGCTCCAGGACGACGTCGAGCAGGTGCCTGGCGCCGTCGAGCCGGCCGGCGTCACCCGTGGCGGAGTGCAGCGCGAGCAGCCCCTCGGCGAGGTCGGCGTAGTCCTCGAGCACCCCGGCGTTGCGGCCGGCGCGGCCGTCGATGGAGGTGCGCAGCAGCCGCTGGCCGGCGACGTCCCAGTGCAGGTCCCGGATCAGGTCCGCGCAGCGGTCGGCGGCCGCCACGTAGTCCGGCCGGTCGAGGAGCACGCCGGTCTCGGCCAGGGCGGCGATCGCGAGCCCGTTCCAGGCGGCGACCACCTTGTCGTCCCGCGCCGGCTGCGGCCGGGCGCTGCGGACCTCGAGCAACCGCGCGCGCACCCGCTCGTAGCGCTCCGGGTCGTCCGGCTCCGCCAGCCGCTGCAGCACCGAGGAGCCGTGCTCGAAGGTGCCCTTCTCGGTGACGTCGAGCTGATCGACCGCCCAGCGGCCGTCCTCGTCCCCCAGCGCGTCGACGAGCTGGGCCGGCGTCCAGACGTAGGTCAGCCCCTCCTCGCCGTCGGTGTCGGCGTCGAGCGCGGAGGCGAAGCCGCCCTGCTCGGTGCGCAGGTCGCGCAGCAGGAAGTCGGCGGTCTCGATCGCGACCCTGCGTGCGCCGTCCGACCCGGTCGCCCGCCACAGGTGGGTGTAGACCCGCAGCAGGAGCGCGTTGTCGTACAGCATCTTCTCGAAGTGCGGGACGACCCACTGGGCGTCGACGGAGTAGCGGGCGAAGCCGCCGGCGAGCTGGTCGTACATCCCGCCGGCCGCCATCGTGCGGCAGGTGTGCTCGACCAGCTCGAGGCCGTTCCCGGTGCGCGCGGAGTGGCGGAGCAGGAACTCGAGCACCATCGACGGCGGGAACTTCGGGGCGTCGCCGAAGCCGCCGTGCACCCCGTCGTACGACGCCTTGAGGTTCGCGTAGGCGGCGTCCAGCAGCTCCGGCGTGACCTCGGCGGTGGGGCCGCCCGGCGGGCGCGAGAGCCGCTGCACGACCTCGGCACCGGCGGCCTCGACCTCGTCGCGACGGGTCTGCCACGCCTCCGAGACCGACTGCAGCACCTCGCGGAAGCTCGGCATCCCGTGCTTGCGCTCGAGCGGCCAGTAGGTCCCGCAGAAGAACGGCTCGCCCCTGGCGGTGAGGAAGCTCGTCATCGGCCAGCCGCCGTGGCCGGTCATGGCCTGGACCGCCTCCATGTAGACCGCGTCGACGTCCGGCCGCTCCTCGCGGTCGACCTTGACGTTGACGTAGTGCTCGTTCATGTACGCCGCGGTGACCTCGTCCTCGAAGGACTCGTGCGCCATGACGTGGCACCAGTGGCAGGCGGCGTAGCCGATGCTGAGCAGAACTGGCACCCCGCGCCGCTCCGCCTCGGCGAACGCCTCCGGCGACCACTCCCACCAGTCGACCGGGTTGTCCTTGTGCTGCAGGAGGTACGGGCTGGTGGACGAGGCGAGGCGGTTGGGCATGCTGGTCAGCATGCCCGGACCGCTGCAGGTGACGCCGCGCCTGGTGCTTCCCGAGGCCGAGCTGTCCTGGCGGTTCTCGCGCTCGTCCGGCCCGGGCGGTCAGGGCGTGAACACGACGGACAGCCGCGCGGAGCTGTCCTTCGACGTCGCACGCTCGCCGTCGCTGTCGACGCTGCTGCGCGGGCGCGCGCTGGAGCGGCTCGCCGGTCGGCTCGTCGACGGCGTGCTCACGGTCGCCGCGAGCGAGCACCGGAGCCAGCTGCAGAACCGCGAGGCCGCCGAGCAGCGGCTCGTGGCTCTGCTGCGCGAGGCCGTCGCACCGCCGCCCGCACCGCGTCGC
Organism: Actinomycetales bacterium; assembly: GCA_036675425.1. GTDB lineage: Bacteria > Actinomycetota > Actinomycetes > Mycobacteriales > SCTD01 > SCTD01. The sequence goes on from JAKFFB010000313.1 coordinate 40,400, forward strand.
CCCACCAAGCCCAGCCGCGGGGCCAAGGAGCGACGCCTGCAGGAGAAGAAGCAGCGCGGGGAGATCAAGAAGGGCCGGTCCGCCCGGCACGACGACTGACGCGTCGTACGCGACCTGTGCGCGGTGATCCACGCGGAGCTTCAGGTGGATCCGCTGCAGGAATCCACCTCAGGATCCGCGTGGATCACGGAGCGGGGGGCTGCTCCTCGCGCTTCTCGGTCTGGTCCGGGAACTCCGGGGGCAGCCGCTTGATGCGCGTGTTCATGTTCCGGATCAGCAGGAACGTCGCGACGATCATCAGCAGCACGATCACCAGCCCGATCGGGCCGGCGCCGATGCCGCCCTCCTCCTGGGCGAGCAGCGCGATCACGACGACACCCGCTCACGCACGCCGGCGAACAGGTCGTCCTCCGGGATCGTCGTGTCGACCAGCGAGCGTGCCAGCTGGAAGTCCTCGTACGGCCAGGTCTCCTGCTGCAGCTCGAGCGGCACGGCGAACCAGCGACCCGTGGGGTCGACCTGGGTGGCGTGCGCGATGAGCGCGGCGTCGCGCACCGGGAAGAAGTCCGAGCAGGGCACGGAGGTGGTGAGCCGCTCCGCGTCGCCCGCCTTGTCCTCCCAGTTGACGAGCCACTCGGCGTACGGCGAGTCCATCTTGGCGGCGAGCATCGCCTGGTGGAGCTTCTCCAGACGGCTCTTGTGGAAGGTGAGGTTGTAGTACAGCTTCAGCGGCTGCCAGGGCTCACCCGCGTCGGGGAAGCGCTCCGGGTCACCGGCCGCCTCGAAGGCCGCGACGGACACCTCGTGGCAGCGGATGTGGTCCGGGTGGGGGTAGCCGCCGTTCTCGTCGTAGGTCGTCATGACGTGCGGTCGCTGCTCGCGCACGACGCGTACGAGCGCCTCGGTCTGCTCCTCGAGGTCCCCCGCGGCGAAGCAGCCCTCGGGGAGCGGCGGGAGCGGGTCGCCCTCCGGCAGGCCCGAGTCGACGAAGCCGAGGAACACCTGGCGCACGCCGAGGATCTCGCGGGCGCGGTCCATCTCGGCCGCACGCACGGCGGTGATGTTCTCCTGCACCTCCGGCCGGTCCATCGCGGGGTTGAGCACGGACCCGCGCGAGCCGTCGGTCAGGGTCACCACGAGGACGTCGACGCCCTCGGTGGCGTAGCGCGCCATGGTGGCGGCGCCCTTGCTCGACTCGTCGTCGGGATGGGCGTGCACGCACATCAGGCGCAGCTGCTGGTCCACCGCGGGTGCCTCCGGATCGGGTTCGAGGGACCATCGTCCCGCACCCCGCAACAACCGCGACCACCGATGGAGTCCCGTGACCTCCCCCACTGCCGCCCGCCGCCGCCCCGAGGGGCGGTACGACCCGCCGTCGCGGCTCGCCGCGCGGCTGCTGGCGGCGCTGCTGACCGTGCTCCTGCTGGCCCTGGTCGCCGCGGTGGGCAACCTGATCTTCCGCGGGGCCGGGGGTGACGACGTCGAGGCCCGGGTGCTGACCTTCTCGGCGCAGGGCGACGACATGCGGATGGAGCTGGAGGTCAGCAAGCCGTCCGGATCCCGGGCGTACTGCGTGGTGCGCTCCCGCACGCGCGAGGGCGCCGAGGTGGGCCGCGAGGTGGTCGTCGTCGACGACGTCGGCACGCCCGCGGAGAAGGTCCGGGTCACCCACGTGCTCGCGACAACCGGCCGGCCCGCCACCGCCGAGGCCGGCCGGTGCAGCGCCTCCCCGATCTCGCTGCCGGTGCCCGGCGTCACACCCGAGCCGTAGCATCAGGGATTCGGACCCCGAGCCCAGGAGGGCACGATCATGACGACCACGTCTGGCCAGCAGACCACCTGGCTCACGCAGGAGGCCTACGACCGGCTGTCCGCCGAGCTGGAGGAGGCCAAGGGCCCCCGCCGCGCGGACATCGTCGCCAAGATCGAGGCCGCCCGCGACGAGGGCGACCTCAAGGAGAACGGCGGCTACCACGCTGCCAAGGACGAGCAGGGCAAGCTCGAGGCCCGCATCCGGCAGCTCACGGAGCTGCTGCGCAACGCCAAGGTCGGCGAGGCGCCGCCGGACGACGGCATCGCCGAGCCGGGCATGGTCGTCGAGGTCCGCTACGAGGACGGCGACGTCGAGCGGTTCCTCATCGGCTCGCGCGAGGACAGCGCCAGCGACCTGCCGATCTACTCCGCGAACAGCCCCCTCGGCCTGGCCCTGACCGGGCACAAGGCCGGCGACACCGTCAGCTACACGCTGCCGAACGGCAGCTCGATGACCGTCGAGCTGCTCTCCGCGGAGCCGTACACCGGCTGAGGAGGCCCGACATGACCGAGCGAGACGAGTTCCCGGTCGAGGCGGTCGACCACCTGCGCTTCGCGGTGGGCAACGCCCGGCAGGCGGCGCACTTCTACTCGACCGCGTTCGGCATGCGGGTCACCGCCTACCGCGGCCCGGAGACGGGCTCGCGGGAGCTCGCGGAGTACGTCCTGGAGTCCGGCGGCGCGCGCTTCCTCATCAGCGGGCCGGTCGTGGCCGGCACCTGGGTCGGCGAGTCGGTCGCGAAGCACGGCGACGGCGTGGTCGACATCGCGCTGCGCGTGCCGGACGCCGAGCGCGCGTTCCGCGTCGCGGTCGAGCGCGGAGCGACCCCGCTCGCCGAGCCCGAGCTGCTCGAGGACGAGACCGGCAAGGTGGTCACCGCCGCGATCGCGACCTACGGCGAGACGCGGCACACCCTGGTCGAGAGGTCCGCGTACTCCGGCGCCTTCCTGCCCGGCTTCGTCCCGCGCGACCCGCTCGTCGCCCCGCCCGAGAAGCGGCTGTTCCAGGCGGTCGACCACGTCGTCGGCAACGTCGAGCTCGGCCAGATGGACACCTGGGTCGCCTTCTACAACAAGGTGATGGGGTTCCAGAACATGAAGGAGTTCGTCGGCGCGGACATCGCGACCGAGTACTCCGCGCTGATGAGCAAGGTCGTCGCCGACGGCCACAAGAAGGTGAAGTTCCCGCTCAACGAGCCGGCGCTCGGCAAGCGCAAGAGCCAGATCGACGAGTACCTCGAGTTCTACGGCGGGCCCGGCGTGCAGCACGTCGCGCTCGCCACCAACGACATCCTGCGCACGGTCGACGAGATGGCCGCCCGCGGCGTGGAGTTCCTGGAGACGCCGGACTCCTACTACGACGACGCCCTCGTCGAGCGGGTCGGCCCGGTGCGCGCCCCCATCGAGGAGCTGCGCTCCCGCAAGATCCTGGTGGACCGCGACGAGGACGGCTACCTGCTGCAGATCTTCACCAAGCCCGTGCAGGACCGGCCGACGGTGTTCTTCGAGCTGATCGAGCGGCACGGCTCGCTCGGCTTCGGCAAGGGCAACTTCAAGGCGCTGTTCGAGGCCATCGAGCGCGAGCAGGAGCGCCGCGGCAACCTGTAGACCCTGCGACGATCTGCCCCGCTCTGCTACTACCCCGCTCGAACCGCGGGCCTGCCACGCGTGGCCGCCCGCGGTTCGAGCGGGGTAGTGGCGGGATCGTCGGGCTGTTCTCAGCCGACGTCGACGGCGTACGACGCGGCGGCCAGGGCGTCGAGCACGTCCGCGGCGTGGTCGCCGCCGCGGGTCTCGAGCTGCAGGCTGACCTCGACCTCGTCGACGTGCAGCCCCTGCCCGGTCCGGGAGTGCTCGACGTCGAGGACGTTGACGCCGCTGCTGCCGAGCACGCCGAGCAGCCGCGCCAGCTCGCCCGGACGGTCCGGGATGCGCACCTGCAGCGACAGGAAGCGCCCCGCCGCCACCAGCCCGTGACGCACGACCTTGGTGAGCAGCAGCGGGTCGATGTTGCCGCCGGAGAGCACCACGACCACCGGCGGCTCGAACGCCGTCGGGTCCTCCATCACGGCGGCGAGCCCGGCCGCGCCGGCCGGCTCCACGACCAGCTTGGCGCGCTCGAGCGCCAGCAGCAGCGCCCGTGACAGCGCCTCCTCGTCGACCGTGACGACGCCGTCGACGAGCTCGCGCACGATCGCGAACGGCACGTCGCCGGGGCAGCCGACCGCGATGCCGTCGGCCATGGTCGACATCGTGTCCAGCGCGACCGGCGAGCCGACGGCGAGGGACGGGCCGTACGCCGCCGCGCCCGCGGCCTGCGCGGCCACGACGCGCACGTCGGGGAGCAGCGCCTTGACCGCCACGGCGATCCCGGCGACCAGCCCGCCGCCGCCGGTGCAGACGACGACGGTCCGCACGTCGGGGCACTGCTCGACGATCTCGAGGCCGACCGTCCCCTGACCGGCCACCACGTCGACGTGGTCGAAGGGGTGGATGAGCACCGCGCCGGTCTCCTCGGCGAACGCGTGCGCGGCCAGCAGCGCCTCGTCGACGGTGTGTCCGGCGTGCCGGACCTGCGCGCCGTACCCCTTGGTGGCCGCGACCTTCGGCAGCGGCGCGGACTCCGGCATGAAGACCGTGCTGGAGCAGCCGAGCAGCGAGGCGGCAAGGGCGACCCCCTGCGCGTGGTTGCCGGCGCTGGCGGCCACGACGCCGTTCGCCCGCTCGGCGTCGGAGAGCCGGGCGATGCGGACGTACGCCCCTCGGATCTTGAAAGAGCCTGTCCGCTGGAGGTTCTCGCACTTGAGCAGCACCGGACCGCCGACCGCGTCGGACAGCCCGCGCAAGCCCTGCAGCGGCGTCTCTCGGGAGATGCCGGTGAGCAGCTCGCGGGCGGCGCGCACGTCGTCGATCCCGACCGGCAGCGCTGGCGAGGTGCTCACGCGGCGCAGTCTGTCAGCAGTGGCCCGTCAGCAGGGGAAGGCGAGCACCGAGGCGGTGAAGCCGTGCAGGTGGTTGCGGCCGGCCACCGGGCCGAGCTCGCCGCCGGCGAAGAAGCCGGCCACGCCCAGGGCGGCCAGCTCGCTGCGCACCAGCGCGGGATCGTGGTCGGCGCCGCCGTGCGCCGAGCCGAACAGGTGGGCGCCGCGGCCGTTGCAGGTGAAGACGAGCGCCCCTCCCGCAGGGGCGTCACGGGTGTCGCGGCGGTAGCCCGCGAGCAGCGCGCGCAGGTCGGCGTCGGCCGCCTCGGCGTCGCGCACCTGCAGCCGCACGGTGGCGCCGACCGGCACCAGGTCGCCTACGACGAGCCCACCCGTCTCGGGCTCGGTGCCCATGATCGAGCGGACCAGGAAGTCGGGCTCGTCGGCGTACTCGTCCATGGCGACGCCGAGGTGCAGCCCCGTGCTGGCCAGCGCCTGGTCGGCGGGCAGCAGCTCCGAGAGCACCTGCTCGATCTGCTGCACGGCCGGCACCCCGGCGAGCTCGCGGATGACGTTGCCGGCCGCGGACGTCACCGTCATCGGGGGCCCCACGGCGCGGCAGCCCTGGCTGACCAGGGTGCGCACGCCGGAGCCCCGCAGCAGCACCCCGACGGCCCCGCGGTCCACGACCCGGCCGTCGACGAGCAGCCGGGTCGAGCCGGCGCCGTGCAGGCCGGAGGCGAGACCGCCGACGACCGGCAGCCCCGGCAGGGCGAGGTTGGCCTGGGTGAGGAAGCCGTCGGCCGGGAAGCTGTACGGGTCGGCCAGCAGCACCGCCACGTCGTCCTCGTCGAGCTCGGGCATACCCACGACCGCGGCGCCGGCGTCGGCCCGCATCACCTCGAGGTGGAAGCTGCGCACCCGCACGTCGGGCAGCACCGCGGCGAAGACGCTCACCGCCGCGCGCCCCTCGACGCCCCGGTCGCCGGCGATGACGCCGCCCGCGCTGCAGCCGATGCTGGCGGCCGCCGCGGACACCTTCACCGCGTGCCGGAAGGCGTCGGCCACCTCATCCGGGTCGCCGCCGCTGACGAAGACGCAGAGCAGGTCCGGCACCCGGCCGCCGAGCGGCACCAGGGCCTGCGTCGTGGCGTCCTCGGCGGCCATGACGAGGTCCTCCCCCGTCGCCAGACCGTCCCCGAAGCGCGCCATCGCCCCATCCTCACATCCAGAGCCCCCTCGTACCCCCGTCCTGCCCAGGTTCACCCCCTTGCGTCCTGCTCGGAGAAGCACCGCAGGCGGAGCGCAGCATGACGCAAGGAGCGGACGTAGGGTCGGGCGGTGACGAGCATCCCTGCGCCCACCACGCTCGGCGAGCTGCGCGAGAGCGGGCACGTGCACAAGTCGGTCAAGGCCGAGGTACGCGACAACCTGCTGGCGCGGCTGGCGTCCGGGCACACCGCCTTCCCGGGCATCCTCGGCTTCGACGAGACGGTGCTGCCGCAGCTCGAGCGGGCGCTGCTCGCCGGCCACGACCTGGTGCTGCTGGGCGAGCGCGGTCAGGGCAAGACCCGGCTGATCCGCACCCTCACGGGCCTGCTCGACGAGTGGACGCCGGTGGTGGCCGGGTGCGAGATCAACGACCACCCGTACTCCCCCGTCTGCGGCCGGTGCACCGCGCTGCTGGCCTCGCAGGGGGACGGGCTGGCGGTCTCGTGGAAGCACCGGAGCGACAGGTACGGCGAGAAGCTCGCGACGCCGGACACCTCCGTCGGCGACCTCATCGGCGATGTCGACCCGATCAAGGTCGCCGAGGGCCGGACGCTGGGCGATCCGGAGACGGTCCACTACGGGCTGGTCCCTCGTACCAACCGCGGGATCTTCAGCGTCAACGAGCTGCCCGACCTCGCCGAGCGGATCCAGGTCGCGCTGCTGAACGTGCTGGAGGAGCGCGACATCCAGGTCCGCGGCTACACGCTGCGGCTGCCGCTCGACCTGCTGCTCGTGGCCTCCGCCAACCCCGAGGACTACACCAACCGCGGGCGCATCATCACCCCGCTGAAGGACCGCTTCGGCGCGGAGATCCGGACGCACTACCCGCTCGACCTCAAGCACGAGGTGGAGCTGATCGCGCAGGAAGCCCAGCTGTCCTGGCCGGGCACGCACGTGACGGTCCCCGAGCACCTGCTCGAGGTCGTGGCGCGGTGGACCCGGCTGGTCCGCGAGTCACCCCAGGTCGACCAGCGGTCGGGCGTCAGCGCGCGCTTCGCCGTCGCAGCAGCAGAAACGGTCGCAGCGAGTGCCGTACGACGAGCAGCCGTGACCGGCGAGCGCTCCGCCGTGGCGCGGGTCTGCGACCTGCCGTCGGTGGTCTCCGCCGCCCGCGGCAAGGTCGAGTTCGAGGCGGCCGAGGAGGGCCGCGAGCTCGAGGTGCTCGCCCACCTGCTGCGCAAGGCGACCGCCGACACCTTCCGCGCCCGGCTCGCGGGCCTGGACCTCTCCGGCCTGCAGGGCCGCTTCGACGAGGGCGCCACCGTCGAGACCGGGGACCTCGTGCCGGCCGCCGACCTGCTCGCCGCCCTCGGTCCGGTGCCCGGGCTGTCGGCGCTGCTCTCCCGACTGGGCATCGAGGAGGAGTCGCCAGGCCTCGCCGCCGCCGCGCTGGAGCTCGCCCTGGAGGGCCTGCACCTCAACCGCCGGCTGGCCAAGGACGAGGTCGCCGGCCGGACGGTCTACGGCCGATGACCGAGCCCGCGCCCTTCTCCAAGGAGCACCGCAAGGCCGAGCGGCAGCGCCAGGCCCGCCTGTCGAGACTGCCCTTCCTCTACGACTTCTCGCTGCGCGGGCAGGGCGAGACGGTGGTGGCCACGCTGATCCAGGCTGCGCTCGTCATCGGTGTGGTGCTGGTCCCGGCCAAGCTGATCACCGGCAGCTGGCTGCCCACGGGCATCACGCTGGTCGTGCTCGCCGTGGCGTTCCTGGTGACCTGGCTCTGCCGCTACCTGAACGCGCGAGCCGGACGGACATGAGCTCGGCCTACCGCTACGGCTCCTGGGCCGGCGGTCGCGACCCGCTCGAGCCGCCGTACGACGTCGCGGCAGCGCTCGACGAGATCGGTGAGGCGGTGCTCGACGGGGCCAGCGCGCGGCAGGCGCTGCGCGACCTGCTCCGGCGCGGCGCCGACGGCCTGCGCGGGCTGGACGACCTGCGCCGGCAGGTCGCCCGTCGCCAGCGGGAGGCCCGGCAGAAGGGGCGGCTCGACGGCACGCTGCAGGAGGTCCGCGAGCTGCTGGAGCAGGCTCTGGAGGCCGAGCGGCGAGAGCTGTTCCCCGACCCGTCCGACGCGGCCCGGATGCGCGAGATGGAGCTCGACGCGCTGCCGACGGACACGGCCCGCGCCGTGCAGGCGCTCAAGCCGTACGACTGGCGCAGCGACGAGGCGAGAGCGGCGTACGAGCAGATCGACGACCTGCTGCGCCGGGAGGTGCTGGACAGCCAGTTCAAGGGGATGAAGGGCGCCCTCGAGAACGCCTCGCCGGAGGCGATGCAGGCGGTCAAGGACATGCTCGCCGACCTGAACGCGATGCTCGAGGCCGACGCTCGGGGCGAGCACACGCAGCAGCAGTTCGACGACTTCATGAGCAGGCACGGCGAGTTCTTCCCGTCGAACCCGCAGACGCTCGAGGAGCTCGTCGACGACCTTGCCCGCCGTGCTGCCGCCCAACAGCGGCTGATGGACTCGCTGACGCCGCAGCAGCGGCAGGAGCTCGGCGAGCTGATGCAGGGCGCGATGGACCTGGACCTGCAGTCGCAGCTGGCGCAGCTCGGCGACAGCCTGCGCAACGCCCGACCCGACCTGCCCTGGGGCGGGTCGGAACGGATGCGCGGGGACTCACCCATGGGCATGGGCGACGCCACCACGGCGCTGGAGGAGCTGGCCGACCTCGACGACCTGGAGGCCGCCCTCGGCCAGGACTACCCCGGCGCCTCGCTCGACGACATCGACGAGGCAGCGGTGCAGCGCGCCCTCGGTCGGGCGGCGGTGGACGACGTCGCCGCTCTCCGCCGGATCGAGCGCGAGCTGCTCGAACAGGGCTACCTCGTCCGCGACGCCCGCGGCCGGCTGGAGCTCTCCCCCCGCGCCGTCCGTCGGGTCGGCGCGACGGCGCTGCGCAAGGTCTTCTCGCGGCTGGAGGCCGGCGGCCGGGGCGGGCACGACGTCCAGGACGCGGGCGCCGCCGGCGAGACCACCGGCGGCTCGCGCGCCTGGCAGTTCGGCGACGAGCAGCCGCTCGACGTGGTGCGCACCGTCCGCAACGCGGTGCTGCGGGGCGGGGGCTCCCCCGTCCGCCTCCAGGTCGACGACTTCGAGGTGGTCGAGACCGAGCGGCGTACGAGTGCCGCGGTCGCGCTGCTGGTCGACCTGTCGTTCTCGATGGAGCTGAGGGGCAGTTGGGGCACGGCCAAGTCGACGGCGCTGGCGCTGCACTCGCTGGTGACCACGAAGTACCCGCAGGACGCGATCGAGGTCATCGGCTTCAGCGACTACGCGCAGGTGCTCACCCCGGAGAAGCTCGCCGGGCTCGAGGCGCAGCGCGTGCAGGGCACCAACCTGCAGCACGCGCTGGTGCTCGCCGGCCGGCACCTGGCCAAGCACCCGGACGCCGAGCCGGTCGTGCTCGTGGTGACCGACGGCGAGCCGACCGCTCACCTGGCGCGCAACGGCTACGCGGAGTTCTGCTGGCCGCCGCTGCCGGAGACGCTAGAGCTGACGATGGCCGAGGTGGAGCGGATCACCCGGCGCGGGGCGACCATCAACGTGTTCATGCTCGACGACGAGCCGCGACTGGTGGACTTCGTCGAGCGCCTCGCCGCCCGCAACGGCGGCCGGGTCTTCGCACCCGACCCGGAGCGGCTCGGGGAGTACGTCGTCAGCGACTACCTGCGCGCCCGCCGCGGCCGGCGCGCGCGGCGCTGACCACCTGCTCCTTGATCAACGCCAGGCTTCCTCACTTCCTGGGGCCCGGAACCCGGGGGAAGCACGGCGTTGATCATGGGGTGCGTGCTCAGAAGACGATCGCAGCAGCGCGGAGCCGGTCGGGCTCCATGCGGTAGCCGTCGAAGGACCAGCGCAGCGCACGAGGCTTCGGGGCGCTCTCGTGCAGGCGCATCAGAGCGGTCGGCCCGCCCTGGGTGCTGGTGTAGGGCTGGGGCGTGACCGCGTCGCCGCAGGGAAGCGGAGCCGGCGGGCACGCCGGCAACGGCTGGCCCTCGCACGACGCCGTGGTGGTCGCGCACATCCTCAGGTCTCCAACCGCCTCGCCGCTCAGCAGCGCGATCTGCAGCGCCCGGCGGCCCGCGGCCAGGGCACCGGGCAGGTCCACGCTGCTGGTGCTGCGTCCCTCGGCCAACGGCTCCGCTCGGCCGAAGAAGCGCACGGGGATCCGCCGGGTCGGCGTCACCGACACCCCTGGGGCGCCCTCCCCAAGCTTCCAGGTCACGCGCACCGGACCCTCTCCGAGCAGCGTCACGCGGTACGTGCCGGGGGTCAGCTCACCCAGGCCGAACCTGGCGACGCTGTCCCGCGTCTCGTCGCGGAAGGCGCGCACCAGTACCGCGCCCAACCGGGTCTTGGTGCCCTGGACCTCCAGCGGCTCGACCAGCGCTCCGGCGTAGGCGCCACCGCCCTCCACGACGACGGGATCCGGGTACACCGTCGGACGGGAGTCGATCCGCACGTCGATCGTCGTCCCGCCGCGACCTTGCACGACGAGCAGCCCGTCCTCAGCCGCCGAGGCGGTCCCCGGCAGCAGGCCAGCCAGCACCGCGAGGGCAGCCAGCACGACGAGCCTGGGCGATCCCCCACGAAACGGACGCCGAGCGGTCATGAGCAGGAGTTCGACGCGTGACGTCGAAGTCCCTGCTCACTACCGTGAACCTCTCCCGCCCCCGACGCTTGATGGAGCAGCCCACATGACGCCCCAGTCCGGCCCCAACTTCGGCAAGCTCGGCGGCAAGGCCGGCATCGCGCTGGCCCTGATCGGCCTCGTCGCCATCGCCTTCGGGTGGAACGGCGCCGCCGGTCAGCTCAGCACCCTGGCGCAGCTGCCGTACGTCATCTCCGGCGGCCTCATCGGCATCGCCTTCGTCATCCTCGGCGCGGCCATGCTCGTCGTGCAGAGCGCCCGCGAGGACCGCGCGATCCTCGAGGCCAAGCTCGACCTGCTGGCCGAGGCGTTCCTCGAGGGCCAGGGCCGCGCGCCCAAGGCCGCCGCCCCCGGCGACCTCTCCGGCCTGGTCGTCGCCGGCTCCGCGAGCTACCACGTGCCGGGCTGCCGGCTGGTCGACGGCCGCGAGGAGACCGGCTACCTCACCCCCGCCGAGGCGCAGGAGCGCCAGCTCAAGGCCTGCCGCGTCTGCCAGCCCGACCTCGCCGCCACGGACGTCACCCTCCGCTAGACCGCACCCCCCGCGACGATCTTCGTCATCTGGGGCGGCGCCTCGCGTGTCGCGCCACCACATGACGAAGATCGACGCCAGGAACGCATGAAGGCCCGGTCCCCCTTGCGGGACCGGGCCTTTCGCGCGCGTACGAACTACTCGGCGCCTTCGCCGAGGTAGGTCTTGCGCAGCTCGCCGGACTTCTCGAGCTCCTCGCCGCGACCGTCGAAGGTCAGCGCGCCCTTCTCCATGATGAGCGCCTGGTCGGCGTAGGGCAGCACGCCGACGTTCTGCTCGACGATGATCACCGTGGTGCCGTCGTCGTTGATCTGCGACACGACCTGGAAGACGGTCTGCGCCAGCTTGGGCGACAGGCCCAGCGACGCCTCGTCGATCATCAGCATGCGAGGCTTGCTCATGATGGCCCGACCGATGGCGAGCATCTGCTGCTCACCGCCGGAGAGCGTGCCGGCGAGCTGGTCCTTGCGCTCGTCGAGGCGAGGGAAGTAGGAGAAGACCTGCTCGACCGTCTCGGCGATCCCCTTGGTGTCCTTGCGGACCCAGGCGCCGAGCTCGAGGTTCTTCATGACGGTCAGGCCGGGCCAGACGCGACGGCCCTCGGGCGACAGGGCGATGCCCGCACGCACGATGCCGGGGGCGTCCTTCCCGGAGATCTTCTTGCCGTCGAAGCGGACCTCGCCGCTCCAGACCGGCAGCACACCGGCCAGGCAGTTGACGGTCGTGGTCTTGCCCGCGCCGTTGAGGCCGAAGATGACAGCCGTCTGGCCCTCCTCGACGTTGAACGAGATCCCCTGCAGAACGGGCAGCGCGCCGTAGCCGGTGCGCAGCTCCTCCACCTCGAGCAGGCTCACGCCTGGTCCTCCTCGGTCGGGTCGGGCTTGGCGACGGCCTTGCGCGGCGTGCGGGTCGACGTCGCCCGCTTCTTGGGCCGCAACCGCTCGGCTTCGCCCTCGTCGCTGGCGGCCCGGGCAGCAGCAGTACGACGACGCCGCGTCGGCGGGGCCGGCTCGTGGTGCACCTCGGGCGCGGGAGCATCGGGGTCGTCGTGGTGCCGGGCGGCCTGCTCGGTGAGGGCGTCGAGCTCGGCGTCCTCCTCGGTCTCTGTCGTGGCCTCGAGCGCCTCGGGCGCCTCGCCACCCAGGTAGGCCGCGACGACCTCCGGGTGGGTCTGGATGACGCTCGGCTTGCCCTCGGCCAGCAGCCGGCCGAAGTTCAGCACGTAGACGTGGTCGCAGACGCGGAGCACGAGCGGCACGTGGTGCTCGATGACCAGCATCGTCAGCGCGAACTCCCGGCGCAGCGTGAGCAGCCGGTCGCCGAGCTCGTCGGACTCCTCCGGACCCATGCCGGAGGTCGGCTCGTCGAGCAGCAGGATGTCCGGGTCGGTCGCCAGGGCGCAGCCCAGCTCGAGCAGCTTGAGCGTGCCGTAGGACTGGCCGCCGACCTTCTTGTCACGGATCGACTGCAGGCCGAGCAGGTCCAGGATCGCGTCCGCCTTGGCGGTGAGCTCCCGCTCCCGCTTCGACGTCAAGCTCGTGCCGACCAGGCCGGACAGCACGTCATAGCCCGCCTTGGCGTGCTGTGCCGTCTTGAGGTTCTCGATCGCGGTGGCGCTCTTGACCATGCCGACGTTCTGGAAGGTGCGCCCGAAGCCCATGGCCGCCTTCACGTGCGGCGGGGCCTGCGTGACGTCCCGCCCGCGGTAGCGCACCGAGCCGGTGTTGGGCTGGTAGAAGCCCGTGATGCAGTTGAACGCCGTCGTCTTGCCGGCGCCGTTGGGACCGATCAGGCCGACGATCTCGTACTCGTTGACCTCGAGGTTGACGTCTTGCAGCGCCTGCAGCCCGCCGAAGCGGATCGACAGGTCGCTGACCTCAAGCACGGACACTGGAGCCCTCCACAGCGCCGGGGCCGTCGTCCTGCGGGTGCAGGAGAGCGTGCACGTCGAAGGGCTTGCCCCACGTCCAGTCGAAGAAGGCGCGGAGCTGCTGCCCGAGACCGCCTGGGAACTGGACGATGGTCAGCAGCAGCCCGAGGGCGCCGAGGAAGCCCACGGCGTACTGGGTCAGGTTCGCCTCTGCGTTGGTGCTGCCGAAGGAGAGCAGCCCGACGAGGAACTGCTGGACCTCGTGCATCCAGGTCTCCTCGAGGATGAACGAGAGCGAGGCGAACAGCGAGGCGCCGAGGATGACACCGATGCGGGACCCGAGGCCGCCGACGACCGTCATCAGCACGAAGGTCAGGGCCAGGTTGAACCCGAGTCCCGAGGCGGTCACGAGGCCGATCCGGTAGGCGAGCAGCGCTCCGGCCACGCCGGCGAGCGTGCCGGAGATGACGAAGGCGATGAGCTTGAAGGCGGTGACGTTGATGCCGAAGGCCTCCGCCACGCGCTCGTTCTCCTTCAACGCCAGCAGTGCGCGCCCGGTCTTCGTCTTCAGCAGCCGGTAGTCGATGTAGACCGCGACGACGAGGAAGGCCAGGCAGAAGTAGAAGAAGTTGGAGTCGGCGATCAGCCACTCCGGCCGGTCCGCCGGCTGACCCGCCCCCGCGTTGGTGAGCCACTCGACCTCGAAGAGCGACTCCTCGAGCGTGAGCGCGAAGACCAGGGTGATCAGCGCCAGGTAGAGGCCGGTGATGCGCAGCGCCACCAGCCCCATCACCAGGGCGAACAGCGCTCCGACCACCCCGGCGATGACGAAGGTCAGGGCGAACGGCACCTCGCGGACGGTCAGCGAGTAGGCCGCTGCGAAGGCACCGATGCCGAAGAAGCCGTTGTGTCCCAGCGACAGCTGGCCGGTGTGCCCGATCAGGATGTTGAGCGAGATGCCGACGATCGCGTAGATGCACGCGTCCGCGGCGATGGCAGCAGCGCCGCCCTCGTCCTGCGGGATGCGCCAGAGGAAGATGTAGGCGACCACTGCAAGGACCAGGATCCTCGGCAGCCAGCGGATCGGCCCGAACTCCCTCCCCTGCTTGTGCGCAGGCGCCGGCTCGGCGGGCGTGGTCGCCCGCGCGTCGACCGCGGTCATCAAGTCTCCTTGCCGAGCAGGCCGGCCGGGCGGACGAGCAGCACGACGAGCAGGGCGACGAACAGCACCACCTTGCCCGAGCCGGGGAGGACGTCCTTCGGGATGTTGGTCTGGGCGAACGACTCGATCATGCCCACGACCACCCCGCCGACAAAAGCACCCGGCAGGGCGGTGACGCCGCCGAGCACGGCCGCCGTGAAGGCCGGCACCAGGGCGATGAAGGTCAGGCTGCCCGGGAAGACCACGCCGACCGTGCCCGAGAGCAGGATGCCGGCGATCGCGCCGAGCAGTCCGGCGATGCCCCACGTCAGGGCTGAGGTGCGCTCGACGCTGATGCCGACCAGTCGGGTCGCGGTCGGCTCCTGCGACACGGCGATGATCGCGGTGCCGGTGCGGGTGCGGCTGAAGAACAGCGCGCTCGCGACGGCGAGGACGGCCAGCACGACCACGACCAGCGCGCCGGTGTCGGTGACCCGGAGCGACGACGTGGTCAGGAAGTCGCCCTCGAGGATCCGCACGGCGGAACGCGGCTCCGGACCGGACAGGAAGCCGCCGAGTGCCACCAGCAGGAGCAGCACGCCGGCGGTGGCGACCACAACCGTGACCTTGGCGGCGGAGAACAGGGGGCGTACGACCACGCGCTCGATCAGCAGCCCGAGACCGAGGCCCGTGAGCAGCCCGACGAGCAGGGCCAGGGGCACCGGCAGGTTCGGGAACGGGCCGACCCCCTGGTCCGCGAAGGCCGCCATCATCGCCGAGAAGGTACCGATCTCGGCCTGGGAGAAGTTGAAGATCTTCCCGCTCTTGTAGAGCAGCACCAGACCGAGCCCGAGCAGCCCGTACACAGACCCCTGGATCAGGCCCGAGACGACGGGCACGACGATCTCGAGGGCCTGGGGCTCCATCTGCAGCGCGGTCTCGGTGAGGAGTCCGGCGCTCACTTCTTGTACGTCGCGACGGTCTTGATGACGCCGTTCGTCCCGCTGCAGGTGATCTGGTTCAGGAACGCGCCGGTGCCACCGAAGCGGGTCTTGCCGCCGAAGACCGACGGCTGGAGCACGCCACCGGGCGTGCCCGCCGCTGCGAGAGCGGCGATGAAGCTCTCGCGGTTGACCGGACCCTTGATCAGGTTGAAGGCCTGCTCGAGCTGCTGCATGCCGCCCCAGATGCCGGCTTCGATGTCATCGGTGAACGTCGGCGCGCCCTTGGCGGCCGCCTGTGCCTGAGCCTTGTCCGGGCTCGGGTGCAGGTAGAAGCCCTTGAAACCACCAGCGCCACCGCGGCAGGCGAGGTCGGCCACCGACTGGATGCCGAAGGACGGGCCAGGGCCGGTGTAGGTGGCGGTGGGGTACTGGTTGACGCACTGGCCGAAGAACAGCGGCTGGCCCAGGAAGTAGATCGACTCGTAGCCACCGGAGCGCAGCTGGTTGCCCACCGTGAGGCAGTCACGCGGCGCCTTCTCCGTCAGGATGATGTCGTTGTCCGGGTTGAACTTCCCGGAGCGGCCCATGGCACCGTTCTTCACGAGCTCGGCGGCGATGCTGTCGCGAGCGTCGGCGAAGTTGGGCGTGCCGGTGATGACGACGGCCCACTTCTTGTTCAGGTAGCCCTTCTCCTTGGCCGCGCGGATGACCAGCGGGCTCTGCTGCTTGTAGGTCAGCGAACCGGCGAAGTAGTTGGGCAGGTTGCCAAGACCCGACTCCGTCACGCCGGAGGAGATGTAGGGGACGTTGGCCCGTCGCAGGACCTGGCTCTGGGCGCAGGCCTGGATCTGGTCGGTGCCGGCGCCACCGAAGATGGCGAAGGCGCTCTTGGCGGCCGAGTTGCACGCGCGCAGCGCGTCCTGAGCGTTGTACTTGTCGTCGACCGCGACGACCTTGACCTTCCACTCGTTCCACAGCAGGCGCGGGCCGCCGTTCGGGCCGCTCTGCTCCCAGTACTTGGGGCCGCCGGTCTTGAAGCTGTTCTGCGGCACGCCGGCGCCCGTGAGCGGGCCGTGGACGACGACGGTGATGGTCTTGCTGCCGAAGTCGATGCCTGTGGTGTTGCCCTGCCCCTTGACCGGCATGGTCGGGCCGCTCGCGGTGCCGCCACCGGTGCTGCCGCTGCCGGTGCTGCCGCTGCCGGAGCTGCCGGAGCCAGTCGTGCCGGACCCGCTCGTTCCCGAGCCGGTGCTGCCGGAGCCCGACGTGCCGGAGCCCGTCGTGCCCGTCCCGCCGCCCGTCGTCCCTGCGTCCGTCGTGCCACCGCCGGCGGCTCCCGGGTCGCTGGTGAACGAGTCGACGGTGCCGTCACCGTCGGTGTCGACGGCGACCTGGCCGCTGCCGGCACCACCGGCGAGGCCAGGGTTCTGCGCGAGGGCGTCCTTCACCTCCGGCTTCAGGCCGCAGGCAGACGTGAGGACTGCCGACGCGAGGACCGCGACGGCCAGACCGCGTGAGCGGGACGGGTTCATGGTGGAGGTGCTCCTGGTCCTGTACTGGGTGGGGGCGGGACGGGAGGACTTAGAGGGCGACGGGGCGAGCCAGTCGGGGACCGCGGGCAGCGGCCGAGGTCTGCCGGCCCTGCAGGGCCTTGCTGAGGCGGGACTGGCTCGTGGCTGCAGCTGCGGGAGTGACGCGGGTGTCGCCGAGGATGAGCGACAGTAGGGCGCCGATGCCCACGAGGGCCAGCAGGCCGACCCAGAAGCTGGTCGACGGGGTGAGCGGCGCCTCGGTCATGGCGCTGACGTTCTGGATGGGCGCGGCGACAGCAGGCTCGGGAGCGGCCTGAGCCTGCGGGGCCGGCTCGGGCAGCGCGGTGTCGACCACCGGCGCGTCGACGGTGCCGAAGCCGCCGGTCTCGAAGCTGGGCAACGAGCCGCCCGTGTCGAAGCCGCCCGCAAGCGGCACCTCGCCGCTGCCGGTGTCGACGGGCAGCTCCTCGAGCGGAGCCAGGGCGGTGAACGACAGCGCGAGCGAGGCCTCGGCGAACGGCGCGAAGACGACCTGGAACGGCTGCGCGACACCCTCGGCGACGGTCAGGGCGACGCCGTCGTTCGCGGTCAGCCAGGTCGCGGCGAGCCCGGTGATGTCGAAGACGTAGGCCTTGCCGTCCTCGGACAGCGTGGCCGGCTCGGAGGAGAACTGGTCGCAGAGACGCTCCGGCGCGAGCGTCATGCTGGTGCCGTCCTCGCCGAAGAAGCCGCTGTCGCCGGCCGCGCAGGCGCGGACGAGCTCAGGGGCGGCGTTGACGACCACGTTGCTCGGCGGACTGGCCTCCACGAGAGGCACGGTGAGAACGGCCTTGTCGATCGTCGCGTCCAACGGCACCGCGGCCAGGTCGAAGCCGAGGAAGCTGACCTTGTCCTCCTGGCCACCGGCCTGCGAAGCCACGGCGAGGTTGCCGGGGGCCACGCCGTCAGCCTGGTCGCCGGTGATGTTCGGCGGAGCCTGCGGCGCCTCGTCGGGCTTGGCGATGCCCGCGGAGTAGAAGTACGCGCCGTTGGTCGCGTTCTCCGCGGCCTCCTCGGCCACCGCGCTCGGGACCGCCCACAGCGGCACGGCGAGAGCGGCGGCGACGACGACTGACGATGCCCGCAGGACCTTGCTCACGGCGTTCCTCCACGACCAGGACGTCGGCGGTGTTACCGGCGCGTAAAGCCTGACTTCGACGGGCGTACCCGATCTCCTGCTGGAGAGGTGATCCCCGACAGAGATGCAGGTCACACCCGGTGCAGGAGCATCCTCGCGCCTCCGGGGCCCCGATGGCAACGCAGGGTCAGGCGGGCGGGTCCGCCAGCGTCCAGCCGCGGACCGGGTCACCCGCCACCTGGGGGGTCTGCCGGCCGTACGGCTTCTGCCCCAGCGTGATGGCCTGGGCGTAGTAGGTGGAGTAGCGCAGCGCCTCGCCGATGGTCGTACGACCGTCCTTGTCCGCGTCCGCCTGCCCCTGCTTCAGCGACAGGTCGAAGACCAGCCCGGTCCAGACCGACATGCCCCAGGGCGGGTACTCGTACGACTTCTCGGTCGCCTTGGAGCTGCCGCTGAAGAGCACCCGGTCGCTCGGCAGGCCGTCCATGAAGGACGCGCCCTCGCAGCCGGCGATGTCGACCCAGAGCTTGCCGCCGACGCGGTTGAGCATCCGGGTGACCTCGGTGTCGCGGACGAAATCGCGGTCGACCGGCCACAGCGAGTCGTCGACCCCGCCGTGCTGCTTCACGTGGCCGGAGTAGTGGAAGAGGCTGAAGGTGCCCGGGCGGCCCTTGTCGGCGAGCCAGGCCATGCCGTCGCGGATCGCCCGGCCGGTGACCTGGCCGTCGGCGATCAGCCGGATGTTGGCGGCCTGCCACCCGCTGGCGAGCAGCATCGACCGGATGTGCTCGACGTCCTTGCGGCTGCCGATGGTGTCGACGGTCGGCCGGCGGTAGTCCTGGACGCCCACGAGGAAGGCGTAGCGGTCGGCCGGCGCGGCCGTCCGCTCGGGTCGCGGGTCGAACTGCGGACCGGGCGGCGGGCCGAGGATGCTCTCGACGTCGAGGGCGGGGGTCGCAGCGTTGCGGGCCGGATGCTTCGGCACCGGCGACGGGCTGGGGGTCAGCACCAGCTGCTCGCGGACCGGCTCGGTGAACACCGGCGTGGCGACCTCCGCCTCGGCGACCGGCTCCTCGATGGCCTGGGTCGCGCCGACCGCGACCAGCAGGACGAGGCCGAGCGACCAGGCGGTGACCTCGACGAGCCAGCGGGGCGTGCGGCGAGGGGTCACGTACTGAGCGTCGGCAACCGGACGTCCGGGGTCAAGCGGGGCGTCCATGCCCTTCCAACGCGCGAAGCGGTCAGGCGGTGACGGCCAGCGCGCGCTCGAGGTCGGCGAGCAGGTCGTCGACGGTCTCGATGCCGACGGACAGCCGCACCAGGTCGGAGGGGACCTCGAGCTGCGAGCCGGCCACGCTGGCGTGCGTCATCCGGCCGGGGTGCTCGATGAGGGACTCGACGCCGCCGAGCGACTCGCCGAGCGTGAAGACCTTGGTCGCCTTGCACACCGCGAGCGCCGCGGCCTCCCCGCCGGCCAGCCGGAAGCTCACCATCCCGCCGAAGCCGCTCATCTGCTTCGCGGCGATCTCGTGGCCGGGGTGGTCGGGCAGGCCCGGGTAGAGCACCTGCGCCACGCCCGAGTGCCCGAGCAGCAGGTCGACGACCCGGGCGGCGTTGGCGCAGTGCCGGTCCATCCGCACGCCCAGCGTCTTGGCGCCGCGCATGACCAGCCAGGAGTCGAAGGCGCCGGGCACGCCGCCCATGGCGTTCTGGTGGTAGGCGAGCTCCTCCCCCAGCGCGGCGTCGCGCGTCACGAGGGCGCCGCCGACGACGTCGCTGTGGCCGCCGAGGTACTTCGTCGTCGAGTGCACGACGACGTCGGCCCCGAGGGCCAGCGGCTGCTGGAGGTACGGCGACGCGAACGTGTTGTCGACGACCAGCCGGGCCCCGGCGTCATGGGCGATCGCCGCAAGGCCGGCGATGTCGGCGATGCCGAGCAGCGGGTTGGTGGGCGTCTCGCACCAGATCAGGGACGTCTCGGGGCGCATCGCGGCGCGGACCGCGTCCAGGTCGCTCAGCGCCACCGGCGTGTGGGCGACCCCCCAGCGCTCGAGCACCTGGGCGAACAGGCGATAGGTGCCGCCGTAGGCGTCGTCGGGGATGACCACGTGCCCGCCGGGACCGGTGACCGTACGGAGCAGGCAGTCCTCGGCGGCCAGCCCGGAGGCGAAGGCCAGTCCGGTGCGCCCGCCCTCGAGCGCCGCCAGGCAGGTCTCCAGCGCGGTCCGGGTCGGGTTCCCGCTGCGCGAGTACTCGTACCCCTTGTGCTGCCCGACCTCGGACTGGACGTAGGTGGAGGTCTGGTAGATCGGCACCACGACGGCGCCGGTCGTCGGGTCGGGGTCCTGCCCGGCGTGGATGGCGAGCGTCTCGAAGCCGTAGCCGCCCTCTGCCCAGTGGTCTGCGCTCATGCCAGCGACCGTACGCCGGACGCACTACCCCGCTCGAACCGCGCGCCGCCACGCGTACGGGCGTCGCGGTTCGAGCGGGGTAGTGCCCCCTCAGGTGGAGAGGAAGGCGAGGACGTCCTGGCGGGTGAGCACCCCGGTGGGGCGGCCGTCGGCGACGACGACCGCCGCGTCGGCCTTCTCGAGGGCGACCATCGCCGCCTGGACGGGCTCGCCGGCGCCGACCATCGGCAGCGGCGGGGCCATGTGTTCGGCGAGCCGGTCGGCGAGCTGGGCCCTGCCGTTGAAGAGCGCGTCGAGCAGGTCGCGGTCGTGGACCGCCCCGACGATCTCGGCGGTCATGACCGGCGGCTCGGCGCGCACGACGGGCATCTGCGAGACGCCGTACTCCCGGAGGATGTCGATCGCCTCGCGCACCGTCTCGGTCGGGTGGGTGTGCACGAAGGACGGCAGCGGGCCGTCGTGCGCCTTGCTCGCCAGCACGTCGCCGACGGTCGTCGTGCCCGGGTCGGCCTGCAGGAAGCCGTAGTCGGCCATCCAGTCGTCGTTGAAGATCTTCGACAGGTAGCCGCGGCCGCCGTCGGGCAGCAGCACCACCACGACGTCGTCCGGACCGGCCCCCGCAGCCACCTCCAGCGCCGCGACGACCGCCATGCCGCAGGATCCACCGACGAGCAGCCCCTCCTCGCGGGCCAGCCGGCGGGTCATCGCGAAGGAGTCGCGGTCGCTGACGGCGATGATCCCGTCGGGGACCGAGGCGTCGTACGTCGTCGGCCAGAAGTCCTCGCCGACGCCCTCGACGAGGTACGGCCGGCCGTCACCGCCGGAGTAGACCGAGCCGACGGGGTCGGCGCCGTAGACCTTGACCCGGCCGTCGCTGACCTCCTTGAGGTAGCGGCCGACCCCGCCGAGCGTGCCGCCGGTGCCGGCGCCCGCGACGAAGTGGGTGACCCGGCCCTCGGTCGCCTCCCAGACCTCCGGCCCGGTGGTCTCGTAGTGGGCGCGGGGGTTGTTGGGGTTGGAGTACTGGTCCGGCTTCCAGGCGCCGGGGATCTCCCGGGCGAGCCGGTCGCTGACGGAGTAGTAGGACCGCGGGTCCTCCGGGTCGACGGCGGTCGGGCAGACCTCCACCCGCGCGCCGTAGGCCCGCAGCACGTCGATCTTGTCCTTGGCGACCTTGTCCGGGCAGACGAAGACGCAGGTGTAGCCCTTCTTCTGGGCGACCAGCGCGAGGCCGACCCCGGTGTTGCCGCTGGTCGGCTCGACGATCACGCCACCGGGCTGCAGGGCGCCGGTGCGCTCGGCGTCCTCGACCATCGAGAGCGCGATGCGGTCCTTGACCGAGCCGCCGGGGTTGAAGTACTCGACCTTGGCGAGCACCGTGGCGGACAACCCCTCCGTGACGTTCCGGAGACGGACCAGCGGGGTGCCGCCGACGAGGTCGAGGATGTTGTCGTAGACCTGCACGGGGTGCCTTCCGGGAGTCGGACGTCCTCGGTCGCAGCGTAGGGGCGCGGTACCGTCCGACAGCGGTTACCGACGAGTAGGGAGGGCGGCATGGGCGCGGTCCGGGTTGCCGACGGCGTCTGGCGCATCCCCACGGCCCCTGCCGACTTCATCAACAGCTTCCTCATCGAGGGCGGCGACGGCACCCTCACGCTCGTGGACGCGGGCACCCGCTTCGCGCCGAAGACGCTCCTCGCCGCCCTGGCCGAGCTCGGTCGGGCGCCGGGCGACGTCACCCACCTGCTGCTCACCCACGCCCACGGCGACCACACCGGCGGGGCGCACCGGATGAAGGCGGCCACCGGCAGCGCCGTCGCGACGCACGAGCGCGAGGCGGTCTACGTCCGCGAGGGCCGGATGCCGACCTCGGACCCGTCCACGCTCGGCGGCCGGCTGATGGGCCGCATCCCCGGGCGGGCGAAGGGCTTCGCCCCGGTCGCGGTCGACAGCACCTTCGAGGACGGCGACGTGCTCCCCCTGGCCGGCGGGATCACGGTCGTGCACACCCCGGGCCACACGCCGGGGCACTGCTCGTTCCTGCACTCCCCCAGCGGCGTGCTCGTCACCGGCGACGCGATCTTCAACGTGCGCGGGCTGCGCTACTCCTTCGCGAGCAGCTGCACCGACGTCCGCCTGTCGCGCGAGTCCGCCGCCCGGCTGGGCGAGCTCGACTACGAGGTCGCCGGCTTCACGCACGGCGCCCACGTCTCGACGGGTGCCCGAGCGGCGGTGCGGGCGTTCCTGGCGGGGCGGCCCTCGTGATCCCGAAGCCCGGCCGGCGCGCGCGGTACGTCGCGGTCAAGGCGGCGTACGGCGGCGGCGGCTTCGCGGGCGCGCTCGGCCTGACCTACGCCGTCCTGGCGACAGAGGCCAAGCTCGCCCGCAAGGTGATCGGCGTGCCGTTCGAGCAGGCACCGAAGGCGGCGGGGTCGTACGGCCGTGGGCGTCGCGGCGACAAGCCGGTCCACCTGGTCGTCATCGGCGACTCCTCCGCCGCCGGCCTCGGCTGCGAGCGGGCCGAGCAGACGCCGGGCGCGCTGCTGGCCGGCGGGATCGCCCGCGACCTGCGCACCCGGGTCGACCTCGACGTCGTCGCCGTGACCGGCGCGCGGTCGGCCGACCTCGAGGTGCAGGTGGCCCGGGCGCTGCGCCGCCCCGTGGACGTCGCCGTCATCGTCATCGGCGCCAACGACGTGACGCACCGGGTGCCGATCGCGTCCTCGGCGCGCGACCTCTCCCGCGCCGTCGCCACGCTGCGCAAGGCCGGCGCGAAGGTCGTGGTCGGCACCTGCCCCGACCTCGGGACGGTCAAGCCGGTCATGCAGCCGCTGCGCACCGTCGCCGCGAAGTGGAGCCGGCGCCTCGCGGCAGCCCAGACCGTCGCCACCGTCGAGGCCGGCGGCGTGGCCGTCTCGCTGGGCGACCTGCTGGCCGCGGCCTTCCACGAGCACCCGCACCTGTGGAGCATCGACCGCTTCCACCCCTCCGCCGAGGGCTACAGCCGGATGGTCGACGCGCTGCTGCCCGGCGTGCTGGAGAGCCTCGGCGTGCAGATCCCGGTCAGCGTCCCGATCAGCGACAGCGTCCAGGACGTGCAGCTCGCCGCCCGGGTCGCCGCCCGCGAGCCCGGCGTCGAGGTCGACCCGCTGCCGGGCGCCGACGGCCAGAGCCGGCTGGCCCGGCTGCGCCGCCGACTGCCGCTCGTCGGCCGGGGCGCCCCCGAGGGACCGACCGACCCGGCCGAGCTCGCGGCCGCCCTGGAGGACGGGGAGACCGGCTAGAACGGCGTTCGGTTGCGGTCGTACGCTGGTTCTCGATCCCTGTCCCGCAACCGAGGAGCAACTCGTGTCCGAAGCCGTCATCGTCGCGACCGCCCGTACCCCGATCGGCCGCGCCTTCAAGGGCTCGCTCGTCAGCGCCCGCCCGGACGACCTGGCGGCGTTCGCGGTGCAGACCGCGCTCGACAAGGTCCCGGCGCTCTCCGTCACCGACATCGACGACCTGATGATGGGCTGCGGCCAGCCCGCGGGTGAGGCCGGCTTCAACCTCGGTCGCGCCGTCGCCGTCAAGCTCGGCTACGACAACCTGCCCGGCACGACCGTCAACCGCTACTGCTCCTCCTCGCTGCAGACCACCCGGATGGCCTTCCACGCGGTCAAGACCGGCGAGGGCGACGCCTTCATCTCGGCCGGCGTCGAGGCCGTCTCCCGCTTCGGCAACGGCATGGCCGACATCGGCGACGCGCAGAACCCGTTCTTCGCCGAGGCAGTCGCGCGTACGGCCAAGCGCGCCGAGGGCGGCGTCGACGGCTGGACCGACCCGCGCGACGCCGGCGACGTCCCGGACGTCTACATCGCGATGGGCCAGACCGCCGAGAACGTCGCGCTGTGGAAGAACATCAGCCGCGAGGACATGGACGAGTTCGCGGCCCGCTCGCAGAACCTCGCCGAGAAGGCCATCGCCAACGGCTTCTGGGAGCGGGAGATCACCCCGTACACCCTCGAGGACGGCACCGTCGTCGACAAGGACGACTGCCCCCGCGCCGGCGTCACCGCCGAGGGCATGGCCGGCCTCAAGCCGGTCTTCCGCCCCGACGGCCGCGTCACGGCCGGCAACGCCTGCCCGCTCAACGACGGCGCCGCCGCGGTCATCGTCATGAGCGCCGACAAGGCCAAGGCCCTCGGCCTCACGCCTCTCGCCCGCATCGTGTCGACCGCCGTCACCGGCCTCTCGCCCGAGGTCATGGGCCACGGCCCGGCCGACGCCATCAAGCTCGCCCTGAAGCGGGCCGGCAAGGGCGTCGACGACATCGACCTCTACGAGATCAACGAGGCCTTCGCCTCGCAGGTCCTGTCCTCGCAGCGCGAGGTCGGCATCGACATGGACCGCCTGAACGTCTCCGGTGGCGCCATCGCCGTCGGCCACCCGTTCGGCATGACCGGCGCCCGCATCACCGGCACGCTCATCAACAACCTGCAGACCTACGACAAGACCTTCGGCGTCGAGTCGATGTGCGTCGGCGGCGGCATGGGCATGGCGATGGTCATCGAGCGCCTCAGCTAGTTCCCCCGAGCGACGACGAAGGCCGGCTCCCCGAGAGGGGGCCGGCCTTCGCCGTAGGGGCTGGGGTGCTGCTAGCCGAGCAGGCCGTTGACGACCGCGCCCTCGCCGGTGAACGCGCCGCCCTGGACGAGCGAGACGTTCATGCCGCCGAAGGTGTTGGCGTAGTCCAGCGCGCGGGACAGGTCGCTGACGTTGTTGCTGCCGGCCAGCGGGGCGATGGCGAGCGTCGACAGGACGCCGAGCGCGCGGCCGGAGCTGTCGACGAACGGGCTGCCCGAGTCACCGGGGATGCCGGGCGTGACGGTGTAGACCGGGTGCGTCCAGCCGTTGCCGGTGGTGCCGAGGCTGGTGCCCTCCTTCGGCGACAGCTGCGAGATGCCGAAGCGCAGGCTGGAGTTGCCGTAGGAGTAGACGCTCTCGCCGAAGGCGACGCCGTCGGTGTTGATGCCCGTCGGGCCGCCGATGACGGGGATCTCCGGGCTGACGCGACCGGCGTCGGCCGGGTCGAGCCGGATGAGCGCGAAGTCGTTGTACGCGCAGGCGTCATCGTCCTGCTCGTTCACGTCCTGCATGGTCAGCCACGAGTTGTAGACCATGGTGCCGGGCTTGGTGGCGCCGTTGACCTCGACCGGGGTGCCGAGCGGCAGCGAGCCCGAGTCGCAGCCGTCGGTCTCGGTGCTGCCGCCGGTGCCGGAGCAGTGCGCGGCCTGGCCGATGTAGGTGTTGGCGCCGTCGGAGAAGACGAAGTTCGCGGTGCACTGGGCGCCGTCGGTGTAGGTCTGCACACCGGGGTGGATGGTGGGGTCGCCGGCGTGGTCGGCGACAGCCGGGGTGGCGGTGCCCAGGGCGGCGGTGAGAGCGAGGGCCGCGGTCGCGGTCCCGGCCAGCAGGCGGCTCGTACGGGTCATGGGGGCTCCTGACGGTCACGGGCGCCCCGGGGGAGGCGCCCTCTATGCCCTACCCAACGGAGTTCGTCCCGATTCCTCGCAGATCGTCCTGCCCGCTGAGACAGCGTCCTCGAGCCCCAGCGCGGCAGCCAGTCCGGGTGGGACGTCCTCGTCGAGCAGGTCGCGCCGGTGCGCCAGCAGGTGGGCCGTGGTCGCCCGTGCGAGGTCGTCCGGCGGGCCTGCGCGGACCAGGTCGTCGGAGGTGACCGCGAGCTGGTCGGCGACCCCCAGGTCGTCCAGGCGGGGGAGGGCGCGCAGCGGCTCGCCCTCCAGCCGCGCTGCGGCGTCGGCGAGCGACTGGGCGAGGTGGCGGACCAGGTCGGCGCGCGTGCCGTACCGCTGCGCGCTCGCCGCCCAGCGCGCGGGCGTCCACAGCCGCAGCCGCTGCACCAGCGACCGGCTCTCGCGGCGCAGCAGGTCGACCGGGTCCTCGCTCACGGCCGGACCGTAGTACGGCGACGGGCCGCTCCCCGAGGGGGACGGCCCGCCGTACGCGCTCTGACTAGTCGCTGCTCTGCAGGTAGGCCAGCAGCCGCAGGATGTTGAGGTAGAGGAAGATCAGACCCACGACCAGGCCGAACGACACGCGCCACGCCTCGGAGTCCGGGACGCCGGCGGCGACCATGCGGTCCGCCTGGTCGAAGTCCATGACGAAGGTCAGGGCGCCGAAGACGATCAGGCCCAGCGTGAACAGGATCGACAGGCCGGTGTTGCCGCCGCTGATGCCGAGCGGGTCGCCGTCGGTGAAGGCGCCGACGAGCAGGTTGAGCAGCATCACGGCGACCATGCCGACGAGGCCGAAGGTCACGACCTTGACGAACTTCGGCGTCGCCCGGAGCTTGCCGGACTTGTAGCCGAAGAGCACGGCGCCGAAGACGGCCGCGGTGCCGACGATCGCCTGGACGACGATTCCGCGGTAGGTCCCCTCGTAGCTGGCGCTGATGACGCCGAGGAAGACGCCCTGCGCGACGGCATACGCCATGACCAGAGCCGGGCTGGCCGACTTCTTGAAGATGTTGACCATGGCCAGGGCGAAGCCGACGAGGCCGGCCAGCATCGCGACGCCGAGCGGCACCTGGAGGTACCAGGAGGCGGCACCGACGCCGACGACGATGGCCAGCAGGATGCCGGTCTTGACGATGACGTCGTCCATCGTCATCCGCTGCGGGGTGCCGTAGATCGCGGCGACGTCCTCAGCGGTCGGGGCGGGCGTGTGGAAGCCGACGCCCTGTGAGGCTGCGCGCAGCGACTCGCTGCGCGCGAAGACGGGGTTGTTGGACTCCATGCTGCGCATGTGGGTGTCGTTCTCCTCTGCGCGACCCGCGGGCGGGGTCGTGCGCTGGATACAACGTACGCGGTGGGCGGAATGTGCCCGGGGACGTGCGCGGAGTGCCCGGGGCGGGATTCGAACCCGCACTCCCTCTCGGGAAGAGGTGTTTAAGACCCCCGCGGCTGCCGTTACGCCACCCGGGCTGAACCCGAACCCTACGACGGCGACAGGTCCACGCGACCGATGTTCCGCCCTCGATACGTCGGTGTTTGCGCATGGCAGTTCGGGCAGAGCAGCCGCAGGTTCTCCAGCCTGTTGTCGCTGCGGTCCCCATTGATGTGGTCGAGCTCCAGTGGCGCCGCCTGCCCACGCCACTCCTGAATGCCGCACATGTCGCAGCACAGGGGCAGGAGGCCTTCAGTGAGCAGTCGCTTCTTGAGGTGCCCCATGGTGGTTGCTGGTCGGCCCACGACCAGCAACTCCGCGAGGGGAACCCGCGGTGGCACTCGCCTTCCGGCACTCCAGCGCCTGCCACGCAGCCCCGAGACGTCGATGCCCTCCTCCGCAAGTCGCCGACGAAGAGCGGCGTAGATCGAAGGGGAGGCGGTGAAGCCCAGCGTGAGCAGTGCGTCGTGCAGGCTGCGTGCGTCACGGACGACGTCACGAAGCACCGCTGCTTCGACGGCTGCCAGACGCCTACCCGGCGCCCCCTGAGGGCAGAACCTGGGGTCAAGCGCACCGAGCCGGGTGAGCCGCTTGCGGATCGACTCGTAGTTCCCGCCGTACGCAGCCAGCCCGAGCAACTGCAGCAGCTCCCTCATGTTCTTGGCCTGCTTGGCCGTCGCAACGAGATCCTCGTCGCTGATTCCTCTGATCTGCCGACTCGCTGCTCCGCCCATGAGGCCGACGCTCTCGACGGATGCCGACAAAGCCCGGTGCCTGTCCACAAGAGCCCTGCAGCCCCCGTTCAACTTTGGGATGGGGCACATCCCGAGGCCTGAGAAACGGTGACGACCCGGCGTTGATCAGCCAGATCGGGCGGTTGCGGGCACTTGCGACCGACACCTGCTGGTTCTCAGGAGCCACTTCCGTCACACTGCCCTCGTGAGCACCCCGCCGGCACCGCGCGTCGGCTATCGCGAGGTCTTGGCCGTCCGCGAGTTCCGCGGGCTGCTCGTGTCCGACGGGCTGAGCACGCTCGGCGACCAGGTCGCCCGCATCGCGGTGGCCCTGCTCGTGCTGGAGCGGTCCGGATCGGCGTTCGCGGCCTCCGCGACCTACGCCTGCTCCTACCTGACCTGGCTGGTCGGCGGCCCGCTGCTCTCAGCGCTGCCGGACCGCTACCCGCGACGGCGGGTCATGGTGGCGTGCGACGTCGCGCGCGGGCTGCTCGTTGTGTGCCTGGCGGTGCCAGGACTGCCTCTCGCGGTGGTCTTCGGCGTCCTGATCGCCGTCGGCCTGCTCGCACCGCCGGCCGAGGCCGCGCGCAGCGCGCTGCTGGCCGACGTCCTGGAAGGGGAGCCGTACGTCGTCGCGAACGCCCTGAGCAACGCCGTAGGACAGGCGGGGCAGGTCGGTGGGTTCATCCTCGGCGGGGCGCTCGTCGGGCTGATCGGCGTCGAGGGGGCGCTCCTCGCCGACGCGGCGTCCTTCGCGCTCTCCGCCCTCATCCTGCTGGCGTTTGTCCGGGAGCACGTCGTGACCCGGGTCGCGGGGCCGACCGTCTCGATGCTGGTGGAGGCGGGCGCCGGGGCGATGCTGGTGTGGTGCAGCCCTCGCCTGCGCTCGCTGCTGGCCTGGGGCCTGCTCAGCGCGGCGTCGGTGATCGCGGCCGAGGGGCTGGCGGTCGCGATCACCGAGGAGCAGGGCGGCGGGCCGCTGGCTGCGGGCGTCCTCACCGCCTCCGTGCCCGCCGGCTTCCTGCTCGGGTCCTGGCTGCTGCTCAGGGTGGCTGCGGAGCGGCGGGAGCGGCTCTTCCCCTGGCTCGTGGCCATCAGCTGCCTGCCGCTGATGGCGACACCGCTCGTCGACAGCCTGACCGGGATCACCCTGCTGTGGGTGCTGGCCGGCTGCGGCAACGCGCTGCAGCTGGTCGCCAACTCCTCGTTCGTCCAGGCCGTGCCCGCGCACCTGCGCGGGCGGGCCTTCGGGGTGGCGGTGACCCTGCTCATGGTCCT
The DNA here is from genome assembly GCA_036675425.1 of Actinomycetales bacterium. Classification (GTDB taxonomy): domain Bacteria; phylum Actinomycetota; class Actinomycetes; order Mycobacteriales; family SCTD01; genus SCTD01. Next base: position 69,567 of record JAKFFB010000313.1, read on the forward strand.
GCAGGGGGTGGTCCTGCTGGCAGCCGGCGCCCTCGCCGAGACGACGGACGCGCGCATGCCCATCGCCCTCGTGGCCGTCATCTGCCTGGCGCTCGTGCCTCTCCTGTCTCGCCAGTCTCAAGGTTCCACGATCTTGCGCCGAGGCTCCGGAGGATGACCGGGGTCGAGCAGCGCATCGGGTGGGGCCGCAACGCGGCCGTCGCCTCGATGTCGCTGGCCCTGCTCGCGGCCGGCGTGGGTCTGGCCGCCGTCGCCGGACCCGCCCTCTACGACCCGGGCATCCCCCCGCTGGCGCTGCTGGCGGTCCTGCTCCCCGTCTACGTCCTCGCGCAGCACTACCCGCTCGACTTCGAGTTCCGGCGGGAGTCCAACGGCGTCACCCTGGTGCACCTCCCGCTCGCTCTCGGCGTTCAGGTCGTCGCGCCCTTCGCGCACCTCGCCGTCCGCCTCGGCTCGGTGGTCGTCCACAGCCTGCTGCAGCGGCAGGCGCCGCAGAAGGCCCTCTACAACCTGGGGGCCGCCGCCTTCGAGGTCGGCGCCGCCGCCTTCGCCGTGGGTCTGGTGCCGCACGGCGAGACCGGCCCGCTGATGTGGGGCGCGCTGTACGCCGGCCTCCTCGTCGGCGATGTCATCGGCGTCCTCGTCCTCCACGCGATCTGGCGCACGCTGGGCATGGCCACCAACCTCCGCAGCGGCCTGCGGACGTTGGCGCTGACCGCGCCCGTCGTACTGCTCTTCATGGGCCTTGCCGTCGTCGCGATCAGCGCCGCCCGCCTGGAAGCGGCCAGCGTGCTCGTGATGCTGGTCCTCGCCGCGTGGCTCGCCCTGGCGTACCGGGCGCACCGCAACGTGGTGGCGCAGCAGGTCACCACGGAGAAGCTCTACACCTTCGTGAAGGACCTTGGCCCTCTCGTCGTCGCTGAGGAGCGGTCGACGGACGTGCTGGATCGGGTGCGGGTCCTGCTTCACGCCGAGCAGCTCGAGCTCACGACGACCTCCGGCGACCGCTGGTCCACCCTCGCCGTCGCCGAGAGTCAGCCGGCGGTCCGCGCGGACGACGTGGTGTCTCCCATCTCGAGCCACGTCGCGACGACGCGCGCCCCCGTCCTGCGCAGCCGCCAGCGGAACGACGCCGACACGATGTCCACCCCTCTGCTCGCGAGCACGGGCGTCGTGGGGGTCCTCACAGCGGTCCGCCGGCTGGGCGACGTCCGCGGCTTCGACGACAGCGACCTGCGCATGCTGGAGACGGTCGGCGCGGAGCTCGCCATCGCGCTCGAGCGCGGCCGGCTGCACGAGGACCTGGAGCGCGCCGCCACCCGGGACTCGCTGACCGGCCTGCGCAACCTGCACGAGCTGACCAAGCGCCTGCAGGAGCTGCTGGAGAGTGACTCGCAGCCGGGCGTCGTGCTCGCTGCGGTCGCCGTCGACTCCTTCCGCGAGGTCAACGACACCCTCGGCCACGAGGTCGGCGACGAGCTGCTGCTCGAGGTCACGGCACGCCTGAAGCGAGCGGTCCCCGGCGCCCTCATCGGCCGGATCGGCGGTGGCCGCTTCGCCGTCGCCGTGCGCGCCGACACGGCGGGCGGCGAGCCCGAGATGTTCGGCCTCAACCTGCGGGCGCACGTCGAGGGCAGCGCCCAGCTCGGTCCTGTCGGCACGGACATCCGCCTCTCGGTGGGTGTCGTCCGGGCGCCCGAGCACGGCAACGACGCGGCCACGCTCGTACGCCGCGCGGAGACCGCCATGTACGGCGCGCGGCACGCGCACGGCGGCCCGGTGCTGTGGGAGCCGGCGTACGAGGTCAAGGGGCAGCGGCGGCTGGCCGTGGTCACCGCACTGCGCGAGGCGCTCGCCGGCGGGGCCATCGGCGTCGCCTTCCAGCCGAAGGTCGAGGCCGCCACCGGTCGCGTCAGCGGCGTCGAGGCGCTGGCCCGGTGGACCCACCCGGCGCTCGGGGCCGTGCGTCCGGACGAGTTCGTCCCGCTGGCCGAGGCCTCGGGCCTGATGGGCGCGCTCACCTCCACCGTGCTGCGGCAGAGCCTCACCGCCTGCAAGGGCTGGCAGCGGCGGGCGCCGCACGTCGGCGTCGCCGTCAACGTCAGCGCCGACACGGTGCTCGACCCGGCGTTCGTCACCGAGGTCGCGGAGGAGCTGGCGGCGAGCGGCGTGCCGGCCGAGCTGCTCACGCTGGAGCTCACGGAGGGCGTCGTCGTCTCGGACCCGCAGCTCGCCGCGGTCCGGATGGGCGAGCTCCGCGCGCTCGGCGTGAAGATCTCGGTCGACGACTTCGGCACCGGCTACTCGTCGCTGACCTACCTCAAGGGCCTGCCGGTCGACGAGGTGAAGATCGACAAGGGCTTCGTGGACGGGCTGTCCAGCGAACCCGCCGACCGGGCCGTGGTGCGCGCCGTCGTCGACATCGCGCACACGCTGGGGCTCAAGGTCGTCGCCGAGGGAGTGGAGCAGGAGGACCAGCAGGGGATCCTGCGGGCCCTCGGGGTGGACGAGGTCCAGGGCTACCTGCACGCCCGGCCTATGCCGGCGCTCGAGGTCGCCGCCTGGCTGCGCGCCCGGGAGTCCCGCACCCGCGTCTGAGACAGCTCGGTCGACAGACCCCGGAAAATGATCCAGGGGCTGGGACCGGGTACAGCACTACCCAGTCCCAGCCCCTGGAGGGCTGGGTCTCACCTGCTCACTACCGCCAGCTGTTGCCGCGCATGTCGCCCTCCCCCGCTTGGCCGCCGCCGGACTGAGCCATCCGGTCTAGTGCCGGGGACGATAGGACCAACGCGTGGATCTTGGCTAGTGGACGAAACGGACGTAAGCCCCATCGTGCTCAGGAATAGTCATCGATTCACCCTTTCGGGCTATCAAACTGGCCTTTAGGAGTGCCGACGTCACTGCCGTGGGCGGGCTTCCCAGCTGTTGACAGCCGCCCCACTGCTCCGTTCAGCTCACTCCGGCGAGCTTCTTGGCCCGGTGGAAGACGGCGTCGAGCATCGGCTCGGTGAGCCGGCCGGTGAAGGTGTTCTGCTGGCTGACGTGGAAGCAGCCCAGCACCGCGAGGCCGCTCGGCAGCTCCACCTCCGCGCCGTGCGCGAACTTCGGCAGCGGCGCCGGCACCGCCTCCCCCGCCGCGCGCAGCGTCGGCCAGAGCGCTGACCAGCCGTAGCCGCCCAGCACGACGACCGCCCGGACCGTGGGCTGGAGGAAGCGCCACTCCGCGGCGAGCCACGGCGCGCAGGCGTCCCGTTCCGCCGGCGTCGGCTTGTTGGCGGGCGGGGCGCAGCGCACCGGCAGCGTGATGCGCAGGTCGACGAGGGACTGGTCGTCGTACGCGCTCGTCGAGGTCGGCGACGTCGCCAGGCCGACCCGGTGCAGCGAGGCGAACAGCCAGTCGCCGCTGCGGTCGCCGGTGAAGATCCGTCCGGTGCGGTTGCCGCCGTGGGCGGCGGGCGCGAGACCGACGACCGCGATCCGAGCGCGCTGCGGGCCCCAGCCGGTGACCGGCCGGCCCCAGTAGTCCTGGTCGGCGAACGACGCGCGCTTGATCTCGGCGACCTCCTCGCGCCAGGCGACCAGCCGCGGGCAGGCGCGGCAGACCGACGACCGGCCGTCGAGGTGGGCCAGGGACGGGGCGCTGTCGGCCAGCCGGACGACGTCCGCGGCCGAGTGCGCCACCGGGGTGGTGCGGCTGGCGCAGTCGCGGGGGTGGCCGCTGCCGGGCTCGATCAGCGGACGCTCCAGGCGATCCCGTCGAGGATGTCGGCCTCGCTCACCAGCACCTCGAGGAGCTCGAGACGGTCGACGAGCGTGGCCAGGACCAGCGCCCCGGCTCCGATCACGTCGACGCGCCCGGGGTGCATGACGGGCAGCGCCGCCCGCTCCTCGCGCGTCATCGCAACGAGCCGGTCGCTCACCTCGCGCACCTGCGCCGCGGGGATGCGCGAGAGGTGGATCCGCCCCGGATCGTACGCCGTCAACCCCAGGGCGAGCGCTGCCACGGTGGTCACCGATCCAGCGAGACCGACTGCAGTGCAGGCCTTCTCGACGGGAACCGTCTCGCGGACGAGGGCCAGCGCGCTGTCGACATCGGCCTCGGCGGCGGCCACCTGAGCGGCGGTCGGGGGGTCGTCGCGGAGGTGGCGCTCCGTCAGCCGGACGCAGCCGATGTCGACCGAGCGCCCCGTCTCGACGGACGTCGTGCCGAGCACGAGCTCGGTCGAGCCGCCGCCGATGTCCATCACCAGGAACGGCCCGTCGGCCGGGTCGAGCCCACGGGTCGCGCCGTCGAACGACAGCGCCGCTTCCTCGTCACCGCTCACCACGTCCGGCTCCGCACCGAGGACCTCCCGCACCATGTCGCGGAAGTCCTTGCCGTTGCGGGCATCTCGGCTCGCGCTGGTGGCGACCATGCGCATCGCCTCCACCCCGAGCTCCCGGCAGGTCGACGCGTAGTCGACCAGCGCGACCCGGGTCCGCTCGATCGCCTCGGGTGCCAGCTCACCGGTCCGGTCCACGCCCTGGCCGAGGCGCACGACCCGCATCTCGCGGTGCACGTCGACCTTGCGGTCGCCCTCGACGTCGGCCACGAGCAGTCGGATCGAGTTGGTGCCGCAGTCGATCGCTGCAACCCTCACGATCGAGTCTTCTTGCCCGGCTGGGCTTCCGGGTCGTCGGGGTCCACGCAAGCGCCCTTGGCCCACCACTCGGGCAGCAGGTCGAGCGCCTCGTCACCGAACGGGTTCACCCCCGGACCGACGGCCAGGCTGTGCGCGACCAGCACGTGCAGGCACTTCACCCGGACCGGCATCCCGCCCTGGGCGGGGACGTTCTCGAGCACCTCCAGCGCGTCGCGGCGGGCGACGTAGTCGCGGGCAGCGGCGTCGTACCTCTCGCGGAGCTCGGGGTCCTCGGCGAGCCGGGCGGTCTGCTCCTTCATGAGCCCGTCGGCCTCGAGAGTGCCGATGGCAGAGGCCAATCGGGGACAGGTCAGGTAGTAGAGCGTGGGGAACGGCGTGCCGTCCTCGAGCCGCGGCTTGGTCTCCACGACGTCGGGCAGCTGGCACGGGCAGCGGTGGGCGACTCCGGTCATCGCCCGCGGCTCGCGGCCGAGCTGGAGGCCGACGGCCCGGACGTCGCGCGGGTCGGGCGCGGTCACGGTGCGGGGCTGGGCGCGGGCCGGTCGGCCTGCTCGACGCTGCCCCACACCTGGGAGTACCAGGGCGCCTGCTTGCTCTTGGCCGGCGTCGCCGGAGCAGCGGCCTCCTCGGGCGCGAGCACGACGTACGCCGTCTCGCCCGGCAGCACGAAGTGCAGCCGGCGGCGGGCCTCGGCGGCGACGTAGGCCGGGTCCTTGAGCCGCTCGCGCTCGGCCTCGAGCGCGGCGATCCGCTCGCGCGCCTCGCTCTGCTGCTGCTCGAGCGCGGCGATCTCCTGCCGCTGCGCGATGTACTCGCG
>JAKFFB010000158.1:0-19518 GCA_036675425.1 Actinomycetales bacterium
ACGGCGTACGTCGTCGGCCGGACCTGGCAAGATCTTGCCGCTCCACGGGCGGGTTGCGTTTTGACGCGCAGCCTGATCATCCCAATGTTGGCTTGGTCTGACGGGTCGTGCCTCGCGGCCGTCTTAGCGATGCTCGCGCGCCCCCCGGGCAAGGTGACCGAGACCGAGGGCGAAGGAGACACCGACGGCGAGACGGAGGTCGATGGGGACGGCGAGGCCGACGGCGACGGAGCGGCCGACGGCGAGCTGGAGGTCGACGCTTCCGGGGCCGGGACCGGCTCCGCGACGTCGTCCCCGGACGCGATCTGCGTGTCGGCGGAGCCGCCGTCGTCCGGTGCCACGACCGACGCCACACCGTCGGCGACGACGACGACCGCGTCGCCCACCGCCGACGCGATCTCGGTGACGTTGATCAGCTCCGGCAGGTCGGTCCCCACCACGGGGATCGCACGCAGGTCCGGTCCGGTGCCCAGCCCCACGAAGAGGAACAGCAGGAAGGCGGTGAGACCGCCCGAGCCGGCGCGCACGGCCTTGCCGAGAACGGTGCTCATCTCGGCGTCGGAACCCGGCACCAGCGACGTGCCGGCCAGGATCCGGCGCAGCGCGCGGCGGGCGCGGAAGAGGACGTGCTTGACGCTCTCCTCCGGGATGTCGAGCTCCTCAGCGATGACCGGGAGGGTCTTCTCCTCGATCTCGCGCTTGACCAGCGCCGCGCGGTGCAGCGGGGAGAGCAGCGACAGCGCCTGACGGACCATGGCGGCGTCCTCGGCGCGTACGACGGGGTCGCCCGGGTCGTCCTCGGCCAGGTCGCCGACGGCCTCGAGGTCGACGAGCGACGGGCGGCGGGCCTGCGCGCGGAAGCGGTCGATGCAGAGGTTGGTGATGGTGCGGCGGCAGTAGGCCAGCGCCTGCAGCTCGGAGTCGAGCTCCGGCAGCGCGAGGAACAGCCGCAGGAACGCCTCCTGCACGACCTCGTCGGCGTCGCGGGCGTCCTTGAGGTAGCGCCGGGCGTGCAGGGTGAAGGAGGCGCGGTGCCGGATGTAGAGGCCGGCGAAGTCGTGGGGGTCGGAGTGCAGGAGCCGGTCGGTCGGCAGGGACCCGATGACCTCAGGGGTGATGACGTCAGGCGTCACCCCGCTGTCGTCCTGCACGAGCCTCCCTCTCCACTACGAAGGACGCCGTGCGGGCGTCCTGGTCGTCTCATCGTGCCTCATCCCCGGCTCAGACGGGCACGAATCGGGCAGAAGGCCGACTCAGTCCCCCACCGACAGCACCGTCAGCACCGCGGTCCCGGCCTCGTCCGACGCCGCCAGGTCCACCTCGGCCGTGATCGCCCAGTCGTGGTGGCCGGCGGGGTCGTCGAGGATCTGCCGCACCAGCCACCGCCCCGGCTCGGCGGTGACCATGAACAGCGCGGGGCCGCGCGCATCGGGACCCGTGTTCACTAAGGGGTGCTCCTCGAAGTAGGCCCGGATCGGGTGCTCCCACTCGAAGTCCGGGTCCAGCTCCCCCAGGTCGATCCACCGGCGCAGCGCGAAGAGCTCGACCCGGCGGAAGAGCGCGTTGCGCACGAGCACCCGGAAGGCTCGCTCGTTCGCGGTCACCGGCGGCGGGGTCTCGTCGACCGGCACCGACGTCGGCACGGCGGCAGGCCCGCCCGCGATCAGCGACTCCCACTCCTCCAGCAGCGAGGAGTCGGTCTGCCGGACGATCTCGCCGAGCCAGGAGATGAGGTCCTCGACCTCCTCGGTCCTGGCAGCGGTCGGCACCGTGCGGCGCAGCGCCTTGTAGGCATCGGCCAGGTAGCGCAGCAGCAGCCCCTCGGACCGGGCCAGGCCGTAGAAGCCGACGTACTCCACGAACGTCATCGCCCGCTCGGACAGGTCGCGCGCCACCGACTTCGGCGTCAGCTCCTCGTCGGCCACCCACGGGTGCCCGTCGCGGTAGATCTCGAACGCCGCCTCGAGCTCGTCCCTCAGCGGCATCGGGTAGCTGATCTCGTCGAGCAGCTCCATCCGCTCGTCGTACTCGATGCCCTGCGCCTTCATCTCCGCCACGGCCTCGCCCTTGGCCTTGTTGCGCTGCGCCGCGAGCACCTGCCGCGGCGCCTCGAGCGTCGACTCGACGACGGACAGCAGATCGAGGGCGTACGACGGCGACTCCCGATCCAGCAGCTCGAGTGCCGCCACCGCGAACGGGGACAGCGGCTGGTCCAGCGCGAAGTCCGGCTGCAGCTCGACGGTCAGCCGCACCTCCCCGTCCTCGCCGCGCTCGATCGTGCCGGCGCGCAGCAGCGCGCGGTAGATGCTGATCGCCTTGCGCACCAGGCGCCGCTGGTTGGCCCGCGGCTCGTCGTTGGCCATCAGCAGCCGGCGCATGTGGGCGAAGAAGTCGCCGGGGCGCTGCACGACCTGCAGCAGCATCGAGTGGGTCACCCGGAAGCTCGACGTCAGCACCTCGGGCTCGGCCGCGACCAGCCGCTCGAAGGTCGGCTTGCCCCAGGAGACGAAGCCCTCGGGGGCCTTCTTGCGCTCCACCCGCTTGAGCTTCTTGGGGTCGTCGCCGGCCTTGGCGATCCGCTTGGCGTTCTCGACGTCGTGCTCGGGCGCCTGCACGACGACGGTGCCGGCGGTGTCGTAGCCGGCTCTGCCTGCGCGGCCGGCGATCTGGTGGAACTCGCGGGCCTTGAGGTGCCGGGTCTTGACCCCGTCGTACTTCGTCAGGCCGGTGAAGAGCACCGTCCGGATCGGGACGTTGATGCCGACGCCGAGGGTGTCGGTGCCGCAGACGACCTTCAGCAGGCCGGCCTGGGCGAGCTGCTCGACGAGCCGCCGGTAGCGGGGCAGCATCCCGGCGTGGTGCACGCCGATGCCGTGCCGCACCAGGCGGCTCAGCGTCCCGCCGAACCCCTTGGTGAAGCGGAAGTCGCCGATGAGCTCGGCGATCCGGTCCTTCTCCTCGCGGGTGCAGACGTTGATGCTCATCAGAGCCTGCGCCTGCTCGACCGCCGCGGCCTGGGTGAAGTGCACGACGTAGACGGGCGCGCGGTGGGTGCTGAGCAGCTCCTCGAGGGTCTCGTGGAGCGGGGTGGTGACGTACTCGAAGTGCAGCGGCACCGGGCGGTCGACGCTGGTGACGACCGCGCACTCGCGCTGGGTGCGCCGCTCGAGGTCGTCCTGAAATCTGCCTACGTCGCCGAGAGTCGCTGACATCAGCACGAACTGGGCGTCGACCAGCTCGATGAGCGGCACCTGCCACGCCCAGCCGCGGTCGGGCTCGGCGTAGAAGTGGAACTCGTCCATCACGACGAGGCCGACGTCGGCGTCCGCCCCCTCGCGCAGCGCCAGGTTGGCGAGGATCTCCGCGGTGCAGCAGATGACCGGCGCCTTGCCGTTGACGGTCGCGTCACCGGTCATCATCCCGACGTTCTCGGCGCCGAACTGCCCGCACAGCGCGAAGAACTTCTCGCTGACCAGGGCCTTGATGGGAGCGGTGTAGAAGCTCCGCTTGCCCTGGGAGAGCGCCCAGAACTGCGCCCCGGCCGCGACCATCGACTTCCCGCTGCCGGTCGGCGTCGACAGGATCACGTGCGCGCCGCCGACGACCTCGAGCAGCGCCTCCTCCTGCGCGGGGTAGAGCGTCAGCCCCTGCTCGACGGCCCAGCCCTCGAACGCCTCGTAGACGGCATCCGGCTCGGCCGGGCTCGGGATCCGCTCGGCGAGCGTCACGCGGAGAGGTAGCTCCGCAGCGCGCGCTCGGCGCTCGTGATCTTCGTCGTGTCCACGTGCTCCTCGCGGGTGTGCGCGAGGTTCGGGTCGCCGGGGCCGAAGTTGACCGCGGGGATGCCCAGCGCCGCGAAGCGGGCGACGTCGGTCCAGCCGTACTTCGCTGTCGGGGGCATCCCGATCGCGTCGATGAAGTGCTGGGCGGCAGGGTTGCTCAGCCCCGGCAGCGCCCCGGGCGCGCTGTCGGTGAGCTCCACGTCGTAGCCGGCCAGCACCGAGCGCACGTGGTCGTACGCCTGCTCCTCGCTCCGGTCCGGAGCAAACCGGAAGTTGACGAGAACCACTGTCTCGTCGGGGATCACGTTGCCGGCGACGCCGCCCTCGATGCCGACGGCGTTGAGCCCCTCGCGGTAGGTGCAGCCGTCGATCTCGACGTTGCGCGCGTCGTACGCGACCAATGTGGTGAGCAGCGGTGCGGCCGCGTGGATGGCGTTCTCGCCGAGCCAGCTCCGGGCGCTGTGGGCGCGCTTGCCGGGGATGCGGACCCGGACGCGCATGGTGCCCTGGCAGCCGGCCTCGACCGCGCCGTTCGTCGGCTCCATGAGGATCGCGAGGTCGGCCTCGAGCAGGTCGCGGCGGGTGGCGACAAGGCGGTTGAGGCCGTTCTTCTCGGCCTCCACCTCCTCGTTGTCGTAGAGGACGAAGGTGAGGTCGTACGCCGGCTCGGCCAGCGTCGCCGCCAGGTGCAGCAGCACCGCGTCCCCGGACTTCATGTCGGACGTGCCGCAGCCGTAGAGGATCTCGCCGTCGAGCCGGCTCGGGACGTTGTCCGCGATCGGGACGGTGTCGAGGTGGCCGGCGAGCAGCACCCGCCGCTCCCGGCCGAGATCGGTGCGCGCGATGACGTTGTTGCCGTCGCGGACGACCGACAGGTGAGGCAGGGCGTCGAGGGCGTCGTGCACCAGGTCGGCCAGCCGGTCCTCGCTGCCGGACACGCTGGGGACGTCGACCAGCGCAGCGGTCAGCGCGACGGGGTCCTGCGTCAGGTCGAGGGTCACACCTCGGCGTCCGCGTCGTTGCTCGCGTCCGACTCCGCCGGGAAGGCGCAGAACTCGTGCCCCTCGGGGTCGGCGAGCACCCACCAGCGCTGCTCGTCGGGCTCGGCGACGACGGTGGCGCCGAGCTTCAGCAGGTCGGGGATCTCCTGGCCGGGCTCGAGGGTGACGTCGACGTGCAGCCGGACCTTGCCGGACTTCGGCTCCGGGACGCCGTTGACGTAGATGCTCGGGCCGCCGTCCGGCCCGGCCTGCAGGAAGACGTCGGGCGTGACGCCGTCGCCCTGCCCGGCCTCCTCGACGGTGCGACCGAGCACGGCCGCCCAGAAGGCGCCGACCTTCTGCGGGTCGTTGGCGTCCAGGCACAGGTCCCGGAAGACGGCGATCAAGGAGCCACCCCGTGCTCGCGGAGGATGTCGTTGAGGGCGAGCTTGTCGTGCTCCTGCCCCGCCTCCAGCCGGCGCAGCACAAGCAGGCACGGCATCCCGAAGTCGCCACCGGCGAAGGACTTCACCCGGGTCGAGCCGACGCAGACCGCCCGCTCCGGGGCCTCGCCACGAGGCAGCTCGTCGCCGGTCTCGGCGTCGAAGACCCGGGTGCTCGCGGTGAGGATGGCGCCCGCGCCCAGCTTGGCGCCTCGTCGTACGCGCGCACCCTCCACCACCATCGATCGGCTGCCGATGAAGGCGTCGTCCTCGACCACGACCGGCGCGGCCTGCGGCGGCTCGAGCACGCCGCCGATGCCGACGCCGCCGGACAGGTGGACGTTCTTGCCGATCTGCGCGCACGAGCCGACGGTCGCCCAGGTGTCGACCATCGAGCCGCTGCCGACGTAGCCGCCGATGTTGGTGTAGCTCGGCATGAGCACCACCCCCGGCTCGAAGTGGCTTCCCCAGCGGGCGATCGCCCCGGCCACCACTCGTACGCCCGGGAAGCTGGTCTTGAGCGGAACCCGGTCGTGCACGTAGAAGCCGCCGTTGCTCCCCTCGACCATCTCGAGGACCTTGAAGGACAGCAGGATCGCGCGCTTGGCCCGCTCGTCGACGACGACCTCGTCGTCGATCACCTGCGCGACCCGGGCCTCGCCGGCGTCGAGCTGGTCGACGGCAGCGACGACGACCTTGCGGGCGTCCTCGTCGGCCGGGCTGAGGTCCGCGCGGCGCTCCCAGAGCTCGTCGAGGACAGGGTCGAGGGGGCTCTGCGTCATGCCCGCCAGCCTAGTGACCCGCTCAGGCGTACGGTCGCCGGTGATGGAGCTGACCTGTCCCAAGTGCCAAGGCGTCATGCGCACCTACGAGCGCAACGGCGTCCACGTCGACCAGTGCGCGGACTGCCGGGGGATCTTCCTCGACCGCGGCGAGCTGGAGAAGCTGACCGAGGCCGAGGGCCGATGGCAGGGAACGGCCGCGGCCGCTCCGGCAGCGCAGCACCCGCAGAGCCGGCCGGGCTACGGCGGCTACCCGCAGCACAAGCGCCGCAAGTCCTTCCTCGAGGAGCTCTTCGACTAACCCCGCTCGGCTGCCACCGGCCGGCGCAGCAGGAGAACCGCCGCACCCGCGCACACGGCGGCGATGGCGAAGCCGACCGCCCAGTCACTCCGGTCCACGACCGCGCCGAGCAGCGGGGCGGTGATCGCCGCGCCGAGGGCGACGGAGGTGTTCTGCAGGCCGAGCGCCGTGCCGGCCCGCCCGGGACCGGCCAGCTCGCCGACGGCGGTGAAGGCCAGGCCGTTCCAGCTGATCGCGACGACACCGGTCAGCAGCATCACCGGCACCGCCGCCGCGGCGTCGAGCAGCTCGAGACCGGCCAGCCCCACGAACAGCGCGGTGATGGCAGTGGCGAGCCGGCGCAGCGGTACGACGCGCAGTCCCAGCCGGTCCGACCACCGCCCCGCGACGATCCGGCCCGCTCCCCCGCCGAGCTGGACGGCCGCGAGCAGCAGCGCCGCCGTGGCAGGCGCCACGTCGTGCTCGTCGACCAGGTAGACGACGAGGAAGGCCACGATCGCGAACTGCGGCACCACCAGGAGCAGCGACACCAGCCCGAAGCGGCGGATCCGCGGGTCCCGGATCGGGGTGAGCCCGCCGTCGATGCGGACCGCCTGCGACGGCGCCTCGCGGACCAGGGCTGCGACGACGACAGCCCCGAGAGCGCACCCGGCGGCGAGCACGACGAACGCCGCGTCGAGCCCACCGGCCAGTGCGATCGGCGGCAGTCCCGCGGCCGCAAGCCCCGCCCCGAGCGGCAGAGCCGTCTGCCGCACCCCCATCGCGAAGCCGCGCTCCGACGGGCCGAACCACCCCAGCACCGCCCGCCCGCTGGCGGCGTTCACCGAGGAGCCGGCCGCCCCGGCCAGCACCAGCCACGCCATCAGCGCGCCGACAGTGGTGGTCCTCGTCGTCGCGAGCAGCGCGGTCGCCGCGATCAGAAGCCCGACCGTCATCACCCGCCGCTCGCCGAGCCGGTCGGCGAGCCACCCCCACAGGATCAGCGTCGACAGCAGCCCCACGGTGACGCTCGCGAGCAGGACGCCGAGGCCGGTGAGCCCGAGTCCGTACTCCTCCCTGAGCTGCGGCGCCAGGCCGGGCAGGCCCTGCAGCACGGCCGCCGACGCCGCCTGCGCGAACACGCCCGCCCCGAGCACGACCCACCGGTAGGAGTCCGTCGAAGATCTTTCCGGTTTCCCCAGCATCAGAGTGCTGGGGAAACGGGAAAGATCGAGGTCACAGGGCGGACAGCCGGTCCGCGGCGGCGGCGATGCGCTCGTCGGTCGCGGTGAGCGCCATGCGCACATGGGAAGCCCCGGCAGCGCCGTAGAACTCCCCCGGAGCGGCCAGCACGCCGACCGACGCCAGCGCCGAGACCGTCTCCCAGCAGGGCTCGCCGCGGGTGCACCACAGGTAGAGCCCGGCCTCGGAGTGCTCGACGGTGAAGCCGGCGGCCTGCACGGCCTCCAGCAGGACCGACCGCCGCGCGGCGTAGCGCGCCTTCTGCGAGGCCACGTGCGCGTCGTCGCCGAGTGCGGCGGCCAGCGCGGCCTGCACCGGCGCGGGCACGAGCAGCCCGAGGTGCTTGCGCGCCTCGGTGATCGCGGCGACCGCCTCGGCATCCCCCGCGGCGAAGCCCGCGCGGTAGCCGGCCAGGTTGCTCCGCTTGGACATCGAGTGCACGGCCAGCACGCCGTCGGTCGAGCCACCGCAGACGGACGGGTCGAGGATGGAGATCGGCTGTGAGGTCCAGCCCAGCTCGAGGTAGCACTCGTCGGATGCGATCAGCACGTCATGCGAGCGCCCCCACTCCACGACAGCACGCAGCCGCTCCGCCGACCACACCTCGCCGGTCGGGTTCGAGGGCGAGTTCAGCCAGACGAGGCCCACGGAGGACGGGTCGTGCGCCGTCGGGTCCGCCACCGGCACCGGCACGCAGCCGGCCAGCCGGGCGCCGACGTCGTAGGTCGGGTAGGCCAGCGCCGGGATGAGCACCTCGGTGCCGGGCGCGAGCCCGAGCAGCGACGGCAGCAGCGAGACGAGCTCCTTGCTGCCGATCGAGGGGACGACCTGCTTCTCCGACAGGTCGCAGCCGAGCCGGCGAGACACCCAGGACACCAGCGCCGACCGCACCGCGGGCGTCCCGATCGTCAGCGGGTAGCCCGGCGCATCCGCCGCCGCGCACAGGGCCTGCTGCACCACGGCCGGCGTCGGGTCGACCGGCGTGCCGATCGACAGGTCGACGATGCCGTCAGGGTGCGCCCGGGCCTGCTCGCCGTACGGCGCCAAGCGGTCCCAGGGGAACTCGGGGAGCCGGGCGCGCGCCGCCCAGCCGGGCCGCACGCTCAGTGGCCCTCGACGTTGTGGTTCAGCGGGACGGCCATGACCACCGGGTGGTCGAGGTCGACCGGGCCGACCTTGCTCGCACCGCCGGGGCTGCCGATGGAGGTCGTCTCGGTGAAGAAGTCGACGTTAGCGCGGTAGTAGTCCTTCCACTGCGACGGCGTGTCGTCCTCGTAGAAGATCGCCTCGACCGGGCAGACCGGCTCGCAGGCACCGCAGTCCACGCACTCGTCCGGGTGGATGTAGAGCGAGCGCTTGCCCTCGTAGATGCAGTCGACAGGGCACTCCTCGATGCAGGCCTTGTCCTTGATGTCGACGCAGGGCTCAGCGATCACGTACGTCACAGCGGGTCCTCTCAGGTGCGGTCGCCCTAGTGTCGCCGATGTGACGTCCGACGAGCCAGGCGGGGTGCGCTACGAGCGCAGCCTCGACGCCGACGACGTCGGTGCCCGCGTGATGGTCCGGCGCCGCCTGGAGGACGGGCGGTACGGGGATGTCCTGGGCGAGCTGCTCTCGTGGGACGCCGAGGTCGCCGTGCGCGACCGGCACGGCGTGACGCACGTCATGCCCGTGGACGACGTCGTGGCCGGCAAGCGCATCCCTCCCCCGCCCGTCCGCCGATGACCTCCACCCGCGCGCGCTTCGCCGAGGTGGTCCGCTCCGAGCCGGTCGACCTCGGGCTGGCCTGCCTGCTGGTCGGCGGTGAGGTCGACCGGTCGCTCGACGTCGACGCCTCGCTCGCTGCGCTCGACGCCCTGGCCGCAGCCGCCCGCCCCCTGGTGCCGCGGATTGGAGTCACAGCGATGGCCGAGGGCATGCGGCTTGCACTGCAGGACTTCTCGGGAACGGCCGAGGACTACGAGGACCTCCGCTCGTCGCTGCTGCACTCCGTGTTGGAGCGCCGGCGCGGGCTGCCGCTGCTGCTGTCCGTCGTCTGGCTGGAGGTGGCCGCGCGGCTGGACGTCCCGGCGTACGCCGTCGCTCTTCCCGGCCACGTCGTCGTCGGCATCGGCGATCCCGAGGACGAGCACGTGCTCGTCGACCCGTTCGCCGGCGGGCGGCTGCTGGACCCGGTCGACGCGCCGCTGCTGTCGGCGAGCGACCTGCTGCTCCGGCTGCTCACCAACGTCCGGGCGCTGACCACCCGGCAGCCGCCCTCGCTGGACGTCGCACGCACCCGGCTGTGGGCGGTCGAGCTGTCGCTGCTGCTCCCCCGCCACCCGCTCGAGCTGCGCCGCGAGCGGGGCGAGCTGCTGGTGCGGCTCGGCGCGCACCTCGACGGCGCCGAGGAGCTGGAGACCTTCGCGCTGGCCGTGGCCGACGCGGACGAGGCCGCCGCGGAGGTGGCCCGGCGCGAGGCCCGGCTGGCGCGGGCGCAGCTCAACTGATCCCCGTAGCCTGCGACGCGTGCTGCGCCTCCACGACACCCCGTCGAAGTCCGTCCGCCCCGTCGAGCTGTCGACCCCCGGCCTGCTGACGGTCTACGCGTGCGGCCCGACCGTCTACCGCTACGCCCACGTCGGCAACCTGCGGACCTTCCTGCTCACCGACCTGATCCGGCGTACGGCCGAGCGGCGCGGACTGCGGGTCAAGCTCGTGCAGAACATCACCGACGTCGGCCACCTGCAGGACGACACCGCGATCGACAGCACCGGCGAGGACAAGCTGCTGGCGCAGGCGCGGGCGGAGAACAAGGACCCGTTCGTCATCGCGCGCTTCTACGAGGACGCCTTCCACCGCGACCTCGCGCTGCTGAACGTCCGTCCCGCCGACGCCTACCCGCGGGCGTCGGAGTGGATCGACTCGATGATCGCCCTGATCAGCCGGCTGATCGACTCCGGTCACGCCTACGTCGGCGAGGACGGCTCCGTCTACTTCGCCGCGCAGTCCTACGAGGAGTACGGCCAGCTGTCCGGCAACCGGCTCGAGGACCTGCGCGCGGGTCATCGACTGGAGGCTGCCGAGGTCGGGCACGGCAAGCGGTTCCACGCCGACTGGGCGCTGTGGAAGAAGGCCGGCGAGGCCCGCGAGATGACCTGGGACTCGCCCTGGGGCTTCGGCTTCCCGGGCTGGCACATCGAGTGCTCGGCGATGTCGCTCGACCTGCTCGGCGACCGCTTCGACCTGCACACCGGCGGGATCGACCTGCGCTTCCCGCACCACGAGGACGAGCGCGCGCAGTCCAACTGCGCGGTGGGCCACGAGGTCGTCGGCCACTGGGTGCACGGCGAGCACCTGCTCTTCGAGGGCCGCAAGATGGCCAAGTCGACCGGCAACGTCGTGCTCGTCTCCGACGTGGTGGACCGCGGGTACGACCCGCTGGCGCTGCGGCTGGCCTTCCTGTCGTCGCGCTACCGGCAGCAGGCGAACCTGTCCTGGGACGCGATCGCCGGGGCTGACCGGACGCTCTCCCGCTGGCGCGCGGCCGTGGCCTCCTGGGCGGAGTCGCCCTCGAAGCCGATGTGCGCGGACTACTCGACCGGGATCCTGGACGCCTTCGAGGACGACCTCGACACCCCGCGAGCTCTGCAGCTGCTGCGCCAGCTGGAGAAGGAGCCCTCGCTGCCGGACGGCTCGAAGTTCGAGACCTTCGCGTGGGCGGACGCCCTGCTGGGACTGGACCTCGTACGCCAGGTCGGTCAGGTGGTGCAGCTGCCGGCCGGGGCGCAGTCGCTGCTGGACGAACGGGCGGAAGCTCGCGCGGGCAAGGACTTCGCCGCCTCCGACCGGCTCCGCGACGAGCTCGCCGCTCTGGGGGTGGCCGTCAAGGACACCCCCGGCGGCCAGGAGTGGTCGCTGGCCTGACCCCCCATCCCGTGATCCACGTGAGGTCGTGGGTGGATCTCGGCGACGGATCCACCCACAACGTCACGTGGATCACCGGGGTTGAGGGGTGCACGGAGCAGCGCGGTGCGCGCTCAGAACATCGGGGGGACGACGGCCTCGATGACGACCGGGCCGCGGCCGGCGAGTGCCTCGCGCAGCTGCTCGACGAGCTGATCGGCTGTGGTGGCGCGCGTCGCCGGGACGCCCATCCCGGTGGCGAGCGCGACGAAGTCGAGGTCCGGCCGGCGCAGGTCGAGCATCGCCCTGGCCTGCTCACCGCCCTGAGCCGCACCGACGCGGGCCAGCTCCATGTTGAGGATCGCGTAGGAGCTGTTGTTCAGCAGGATCGTCACGACGTCGAGCTGCTCGCGGGCCATGGTCCACCAGGCCTGCAGGGTGTACATGGCGGAGCCGTCCGCCTGCAGCGCGATCACCTTGCGGTCCGGGCAGGCGATCGCCGCGCCCAGCGCGACCGGCAGTCCCTGCCCGATGGCCCCGCCGGTGAGCGACAGCCAGTCGTGTGCCGGCGCCCCAGCCGTCATCCCCGGCGCGAACAGCCCCGAGGTGTTGCCCTCGTCCGAGACGATCGCCCCCTCCGGCATCAGCGCCGCGAGCGCCTGACTCACCGCCTCCGCGGTCAGCGGCCCGGTCGGGAGGTCGGGGCGCGACGGCTCCTGCTTCGGTGCCGCGTCCGCCGGCGCACCCACGGAGTCGGCCAGCGCCGCGAGCGCTCCTCGTACGTCGTCACCGGGCCCGGCCAGCACGTAGACCTGGCACCCCTCGGGCACGAGATCGCTTGCCTTGTCGGGATAGGCGAAGAACGACACCGGCGACTTCGCGTCGACCAGGATCAGGTGCTTGAGGCCGTCGAGCTGCATCGCCGCGAACTCCGCGAGGTAGGCCAGCCGGTCGATCGGCACCCGCCCCGCACCCCGCTCGAGCCGGCTCGGGAAGGTCTCGGCGAGGAGCTTCGCGCCCGTCGTGGCGGCGATCCGGCCGGCGTCCTCGAGCGCCTCCGCGCGGCAGGCCCGGCCGCCCACGAAGAGGGCGCAGGGCTCGTCGCCGCGCAGCAGCTCGGCGATCGTCTCGATCATCTCGGCGTCCACCGCCGTCGCCGCCGGACGCGCCTGCGGGGGCGACGGCTCCGCACCCTCGGACCAGCTGACGTCCGCCGGCAGGATCAGCGTCGCGACCTCACCCCGGGACGCGACCGCCACCGCCTCGGCCGCGTCGTCGGCGAGGGCCGCGGTGCTCTCCGAGAAGCGCACCCAGCTCGAGACGTTGCGCGCCACGGTCTCGATGTCGGACTCGAGCTGGGCGTCGTACTTCTTGTGGTAGGTCGCGTGGTCGCCGACGACGTTGACGACCGGCGTACGGCCCTTGCGCGCGTTGTGCAGGTTGGCCAGGCCGTTGCCCAGTCCGGGGCCGAGGTGCAGCAGCACGGCGGCGGGCTTGTCGGCCATCCGGGCGTAGCCGTCGGCGGCGCCCGTCGCGACGCCCTCGAAGAGGGCGAGCACGCCGCGCATCTCCGGCACGTCGTCGAGCGCCGCGACGAAGTGCATCTCCGACGTGCCGGGGTTCATGAAGCAGACGTCGACGCCTGCGTCGACGAGCGTGCGGATCAGCGCCTGTGCACCGTTCACGGGACTCCCTCGGTCAGTCGAAGATCGCGCCGGGGTTCAGCACGCCGGCAGGGTCGAAGACGGCCTTGATGCCGCGCATCAGCTCGATCTTGGCAGGATCCTCCAGCTCGGCCAGGTGCGCCTTCTTGGCGCGGCCGATGCCGTGCTCGCCGGAGACCGCGCCGCCGAGCTGCGCCCCTGCGGCGAGGACGTCGTGGACGAGGCCGCGGCAGACCGCCGGGTCCGGCTGGAAGACCGACAGGTGCACGTTGCCGTCGCCGACATGACCACAGCCGACGACGAGAGACGCTGTGCGGTCGGCGATCTCCTGCACCTGCGCCAGGTAGGCAGGCACCTGCGCGCGAGGCACGACCATGTCGAGGATGTCGTTGGCACCCATCGCCTTCGCCGCCCAGAAGGCCTTCTCGCGCGCGGCGATCAGCGCGTGCCCGGCACCCGAGGGGAGCACGAAGACGTCGAGCGCGCCGGCGGTCTCCAGCAGCTCGCCCAGCTGCGCGGTGTCGTCCTCGAGCGCCTGCGTCGTACGCCCCTCGAGAACGACCACGAGGTAGGCGAAGGTCTGCGCCTTGACCTGCTCGCTGATGCCCAGCTCGAGGCCGGCGTTGGAGGCGATGGAGCCCATGGAGAGCACGTCGACGTACTCGAGGACGGTCGGCTGCAGGTGCGTCCCGACGATGACCGGAACGGCAGCGGACACCTGCTCGAGGCTCGGGAACGGGGCGAGCACGGTCGTGCTGTGCGGCAGCCGGGGGTGCAGCCTGAGGACCGCCTCGGTGACGATCGCGAGGGTGCCCTCGGAACCGACGAGCAGCTGGGTCAGGTCGTAGCCGGAGGTCGCCTTCACGTAGCGACCGCCGGTACGGACGACCGCGCCGGTGCCGAGGACCGCCGTGAGGCCGAGCACCTGGTGACGCGTCACGCCGTACCTCACCGCGCGCATCCCGCCGGCGTTGGTCGCGACGTTGCCGCCGAGGCTCGCCGAGCTCTCGCCGGGGAAGACGGGGTAGACCAGGCCGTGCTCCGCGGTGGCGGCGTCGAGCTCGGCCAGGGTGACCCCGGGCTGCACCACCGCGACGCTGTTGGCGACGTCGATCTCGAGGATCCGGTTCATCCGCTCGAAGGAGATCAGCACCCCGTCCGGGCGCGGGACGCAGGCGCCGGCCAGCCCCGTGCCGGAGCCGCGGGCGGTCAGCGGCACGTGGTGCACCGCGGCCCAGCGGACAATCGCCGCGACCTGCTCGTCGTTGCGCGGCCGCACCACCGCGAGCGGGCGCTGCGGGGTGCTGGTCAGGCACTCGTCGTGGGTGAGGTCGTCGTTGACGTCGTCCCCCACGAGCACCCCGGACTTCCCGAGCAGCCCGACCAGGTCGTCGAGGGGAGCCGTGATGGTCGAGGTCATGCTCCGAGTGCAGTCCTGCCAGTCGACCAGCACCAGGGCCGGAGGTCCTGGGTCAGCCGCCGCCCGACAATCCGGTTTCCCCAGCACCCTGGTGCTGGGAAACGGGAAAGATGAGGGGAAGGTCAGCCGGCGGGTGAGGCTGCCGGGGAGGGCGCCGGCGACGACGAGCGGCGGGGCGCCGGGGGCTTGCCGCAGATGAACTCCGGCTGGGGCTTGTAGCGGGTCTTGAAGTCCTCGCGCTTCACCTCGCGACCGCCGTCGACGAACACCCGGGTGACCACGATGTCGAAGCCCTTGGCCCCCGAGCCGGGGGTGCAGTCGGGCCGGTCGACGTACTGCTTGCCGAAGTCCTTCAGCCGCGTGCGCGGGCCGGTCACCGAGCGCACCTCGTCGTACCTCTTGGTGCCCCAGAACGTCACCGTGATGGAGCGGTCGGTGTAGGAGGTGTCGATGTAGACGCCGTTGGGGCTGTCGTTCTCGAAGATCAGGTCCGGCAGCGGGTAGGACACCGTCGCCTCGCGCCCCGGCGGGTAGCGGCTGATGTAGTAGCTGTGCGGCGTGTGGGTCACGTCGCGGAGCCCGCTGAAGAAGACCGCGTTGAAGATCGTGGTCGCGAACTGCGACACCCCGCCGCCGACGCTGTCGCGGAACTCCCCGTCGAGGATCATCGGCGCCGGCTTGAAGCCGCGGGCCTCGTCGCGCGGCCCGACGAAGCCGTTGAGGTCGAACTGGTCACCCGGCCGCAGGACGTAGCCGTCGACGATGTCCGCGATCCGGTGGATGTTCGTGACGCGCGCCGCGCAGCAGGGGTGGCGCGAGGTGAAGGTGCCGATGACCTCCTTCACCCCGAGCCCGCGGGCGGTCTCGGTCGACACCCGCGGCTGCGACACCGAGAGATCGGCTGTGGTGGTCCGCGGGGCGTCGTCGGTGAGCACCTCCAGCACGGCCTCGGCCAGGTCGGAGGCCGACACCGACATCCCCGTCTTCGACGGGACCACCACCGGCTTGCCCGAGGAGACGTCGAAGGTCGCGTCGACGGCCGGCGTGCCGACCATCCGCAGCTTGCCCTCGACCCGCTCGTGCAGGTCGTCCTCGCGGATGACCGGGGTGATCTTCCCGTCGACCGCCTCCAGCGACAGCGACTTGGCGATGTCGAGCGGCTCCACGACGAGGCGGTCGCCCTCGACCTCCACCGTGATCGGCGCGTCCAGCGCGGGGATGGCGATCTCGTCGCGCGCCTCGCGTACGTCCTCGTCGGTCGTCTCCACCTCGTCGACGTCGACGGGCACCTCGACCCGCTGGGAGAGGTACGAGGAGCGCAGCGCGGCGACCGCTCCCTCGACGTCGAGCGCCCGCCCGGTGATCGGTCGTGCCTCGACCGGCACGCCCTCCGGCGTGAACCGCACGGCGCCCTCGCGGGCCTCCCGGTCGAAGCCCTCGGCCAGCTCGGCGAGCGCGGCCGCGAGGCGCGCCTCGTCGTAGGACGGCACCGGGTCGATCTCCCGCCCGGCACCGAGACGCGACAGCAGCCGGTCGACGACGCCGGCGTCCAGCGCCGCGTCGACGGTCGCGTCGACGTCCAGCGAGATCCCCGCCGCCGTCGGGTCGAGCTGCAGCACCTCGTCGTCGGCGACCAGCGAGATCGACGACGCCTGCTCGGTGTCGAAGGCGTCGCCGAGCCGGGCGGCGGCCTCGGCGCGCGTCAGCCCGCCGACGTCGACGGCCCGGACCGTCGTGCCACCGGGGATCTCGTCACCGCTGGAGGCCAGGGCCGCACCGGTGCCGACGACGAGCACGCCGACGACAGCCGCGGCGGACAGCAGCAGCAGGCGGGAACGCGGAAGCACGGTCGGATCTCCGGGGGGAAGGTCAGCGGAAGGCGCGGTAGCGCCCCTCGTAGTACAGCAGCGGATCGCCGTCGGGGTCGGGAACGCCGAGCCCGAGGACCTCGCCGATCACGACGGTGTGGTCCCCGGCCTCGACGGCCGACACGGTGCTGCACTCGAGAGTGGCCAGCGCACCGTCGAAGACCACCGCCCCGGTCACCGGCCCGAGCGTGTGCGGCAGCCCGTCGAACTGCCCCTCGAGCGGGCGGCCGCGCACCGCGAAGCGGCGGGAGAGGTCCTCCTGCCCCTGCGCGAGCACCGACACCGCGAACGCCCCGGCCGAGAGCACCACGTCGTGGAAGCGGGAGACCCGCTCCGGGCAGAAGAGGACCAGCACCGGGTCGAGCGACACCGACGTGAAGGACGAGCACGTCATGGCGGAGTGCTCCCCGTCCCGGACGGCCGTCACGACGGTCACGCCGGTCGCGAACCGGCCCACGACCCGCCGGTACTCGACCGGGTCAAGAGCCGTTGCCACGGCAAGAACCCTACGTGGCGGACAGCCGTGCGTTGTCGATGACGATGGCGGCGGGGTTCTCGATCAGCTTGAGCGTGGAGAGCGCGGTCTCGCCGAACGCGTTCTTCACGGCGCTGGACAGCGCCAGCACGCCGACCACCGCGCCGCCGTGGCCGCGCAGCGGCATCGACACGAAGGTCGCCATCTCGGCGGTCTCGGGTCCGTTGGCGAGGTCCTCGGGGTCGGCGACGAGCGCCCCGCCGGCCTGGGCGACACGCGCCGACAGCTCGGCGACGCTGAGGGTCTCGCCGCCGTAGCCGGACACCGCGTCGGCGGCCGCGGCCATGAACTCGTCGTAGTGCTGCTGCGCGGTCTCCTTGCC
Source organism: Actinomycetales bacterium (assembly GCA_036675425.1). GTDB lineage: Bacteria > Actinomycetota > Actinomycetes > Mycobacteriales > SCTD01 > SCTD01. Next base: position 17,204 of record JAKFFB010000158.1, read on the forward strand.
GACGGCGACGTACGCCGTGCGCTCCGCGGCCAGCAGCACCGCCGCGAGGTCGTAGCCGACGAAGCGCTGCAGGACGCCGAGCAGCGCGGCGACCGACTGCTCCAGCCCGGAGGCCGTCGCGGCGATCGCCGTCACGGCCTGCGCGACGGAGGACTCGAAGAGCTTGCGGTCGAGCAGGTCGCAGACCCGCGCGAGGACGTCCTCCTCCGAGAGCTCCACGGGATCGGCCTTGAGCGCCGGGCGCCCGCCGCGGGCAGCGGTGGCGGCCATCAGCACCTCGTCGATCGTCGCCGACAGCTCGCCGGCCTCGAAGTCCTTGGTGAGGTAGCGGTCGACGCCCGCCTGCCCGGCCCAGTAGCGGTCGGCCGCGGCGTCGAGCGAGGTGAGCATGACGACCGGGATCTCCGCGGTCTGCCAGTCGTCCTTGAGCACGCGCGCGGCGATGAAGCCCGAGACGCGCGGCATCTGCACGTCGAGCACGACGGCGTCGGGCTGGCGGGCGAACACCTGCTGCACCGCGCCGATGCCGTCCTCGGCGGCCACGACCTCGTGGCCCTCCTTGGTCAGCACGCTGGTCACGATGCGGCGGAGGGTGGGGCTGTCGTCGGCAATGACAATGGTGGCCACGTCTACCTGCCTACCAGCCTTCTCACGGTCGAGACGAGCTGCTCCTGGTCGAACTCGTTCTTGAGCAGGTACGCCGAGCAGCCGGCGTCGAGCCCTGCCTGCCGGGCGTGATCCTCGCCCCGCGAGGTCATGATGATCACCGGGACGTTCTCCCAGCCCTTCGTACGACGGATCGTGCGGGTCAGGTCGAAGCCGTCCATGCCGGGCATCTCGACGTCGGACAGCACCAGGTCGGCCGGGTCGTCGCGCAGGCGGGACGCCCCGTCGAGGCCGTCGACAGCGGTCTCCACCTGGTAGCCGGCGCCCTCCAGGATCACCCGCTCGAGCTCGCGCACGCCGACGCTGTCCTCGACGACCAGCACCCGCGGCTTGCGCTGCACGGTTCCGCCGGCGGGTCGCTGCGTCCGCGCCACCACGGTCGCGCCGACCGCCGGCGACGGGCCGACGACCCGCTCGGCGAGCTCGCGCAGGTCGAGCAGGCAGACCACGCTGCCGTCGCCGTCGATCGTGGCGCCCGCGATGGCCGGCACCCGGCCGAGGAAGTCGCCGAGGTCCTTCACGACCAGCTCGGTCTCGCCCTCGAGCCGGTCCACGGCCCACGCGACCATCGCGCCGGAGCCGCCGGCGTGCCGGACGACCAGGGCGGAGCCGGCCAGCTCGCCGGGAGCCCGCGCCATGCCGAGGGCCGCGCCGAGGTCGAGCAGCGGGATCGAGACGCCGTGGCGGACCACGACGGTCGCCCCGGCGAGGGTGTGCACCTGGGCGTCGCGCAGCGACAGCGACTCGACCACGCCCGGGACGGGCACGGCGTACCTCTCGTCACCGACCCGCGCGAGCAGGCAGCGCAGCACGCCGAGGGTGACCGGGAGGGTGAGCACGAAGGCGGTGCCCGCGCCCGGCTCGCTGCGGACCTCGACGGAGCCGCCGAGCTCCTCGACCGCGTCGCGTACGACGTCCAGCCCCACGCCGCGGCCGGACGTCTCGGTGACCACGGACGCGGTGGAGAACGCAGGGGTGAAGAGCAGCTCGAGCAGGGCGGACCCGGCCAGCGTGGTGTCGTGCGGGAGCAGGCCGAGCTCGACGGCCTTGGCGCGGACGCGGTCCTCGTCGACGCCGACGCCGTCGTCGGCGACCTCGAGAACGACCGTCCCGGCGACGCCGCGGGCGGTCACGCGGACGACGGCCTCGGCCGGCTTCCCGGCGGCGCGCCGTGCGGCAGGGGCCTCGCAGCCGTGGTCGACGGCGTTGACGACCAGGTGCTTGAGCGCGTCGGCGATGCCGTCGAGGACCTGCTTGTCGATCTCCACGTCCTCGCCGGCGGTCTCCAGCCGGACGGTCTTGCCGGTCTCGGCGGCGACGTCGCGGACGATGCGGGGCAGCGCGGCGAACGCGCGGCGGACCGGGACCATGGCCAGCCCCATCGCCCCGTCGCGGACCAGCGCCATGCCGCCGCGGTGGCCCTCGACGAGCTCGCGCAGGCCGCGGACCGCGCCGGCGACCTCGTCGCCCGCGCCGACGAGCCGGTGCAGTGCGAGGGCGACGTCGGGAGGCAGCGTGGCGGCGTGCCGCAGGGTGGCCTGGCGGAGCGTGGTGGCCCAGCGGGCCTGCTCGGCGGCCAGGGCGAGCAGGCCGCCGGTGGTCTGCTCGATCCGGCGCGCGCCGAGATCGGCCTCGCCCACGGTGTCGAG
>JAKFFB010000310.1:0-3790 GCA_036675425.1 Actinomycetales bacterium
CAGCAGGGGCGCGATGGCGCGGGGCAGGCGGTTCACAGGTGTCCTCGTCCGAGTCGGGGTGGTGGCATACCGACAGTACGCAGATCCGCCGGGATGCGCCGTGCCGCGGATCACACCCGGGGCGCTACGACCCCCGTCGTCGGATCGCGGTCGGTGAGGCAGTAGACCTGTCCGCCGGGCGCCAGGAGGACGCTCCAGTAGCCGTGCACGCCGACCACGCGCGCGCCGAGACCGACGTGCCGCGCAGTGTCGCCCTCGCGATCGGCCGTGGCGAGGTCGGGGTGGGCGCGCACCGTCCCGGTGGGCTCGTCGAGGCGCTGGAGCAGGATGCGCGGCTGGTCCGGCGCCACCAGCCGCGCGAAGCCAGGTGCCGTCGCCGCCTGCAGCTCGCGTCCCGTCAGGTCGCGCCAGAAGGCGGTCTCCGACTCCCACGCGTCGGCCGGGATGTCGAGGCAGACCTGGTCGAGGATGGTCGACCCGTCCCTCACCAGCGAGGGCGCGCCGTCCAGCAGGGTCTGGCAGAACGTGAAGCCGCCGGGTGACCTCATCACCTCGACGTCGTGGTAGGTCCAGGCGGTGGTCGCGCCGAGGTCGCGGGCCCGGGCGATGCCGGCCGGACGCTGCGCGGTGTCGAGATCCAGGTGCACGCCCGCCGGGCGGTCGACTGCCTGCATCCTGACGTACGACGAACCGGCCGGCGGCACCAGCGTGAGGAACTGGCCGTCCTCGCCCCGCCGCTCCGAGGGCTGCCAGCCGGTGACCGCCGACCAGAAGGCCACGGCCTCGTCGAAGGCCGCGGCCGGCGTGTCGAGGAAGACCTGGATCCACGGCAGAGGGCTCATGACGCCGATCCTGACACCTCGTAGGGTCGACGGATGGACGACGTCCCGCTGCTGTTGCACACGGTCCTCGACGCCTGCGACGTCCGGGGTGAGGCGGAGTTCTGGCGGGAGCTGCTGGGGCTGGTCTACCGCCCCGGCGACGAGGTCCCGGTCGGCGCCGACGACTCCGACTGGCTCGTGCTCACGCACCCGGACGGCCATCGCCGCCTGGCGATCCAGGAGGTGGAGTCGCTGCCGCCGAGCCGCTGGCCGGAGCCCGGCCACCCATCGGTGAGCCACCTCGACACCACGGTGCCCACCCGGGCGGCGTTGGACGCCGTCCACCAGCGGGTGCTCGCCCTGGGCGGTGAGCTCCGCCTCGACCGGACCGACGACCCCGACGAGCCGCTCCGGGCCTACGCCAGCCCGGCGGGCCACGTCTTCTGCGTCTTCGTGGACTGAGCCGGTCCCGGCAGGTCAGGCGAGACCCAGCGCCCGCGCCTCCTCCCAGAGGTCGTCGCGGACGCTGGGGTGGGCGGCCTGCTCGATCAGGTTGTGAGCCTGCTCCCGCTCGTCGCGACCCCACATCCACGCGATGCCCTGCTCGGTGACGACGGCGCTGTGCTGGAACGACGTCACCGGTTCGTCGACCAGCGGCACGATCGTGGAGACGTCCGCTCGCGGGTGCCAGCTGCGCAGCGCCATGAACGCGCGACCGCCGGGGGAGTGGCTCGCGCCGACGGTGAAGTCGGTCTGCCCGCCGAAGCCGCTGTAGATCCGCGCGTTGATCCGGGAGGCGTTCGCCTGGTCGAACAGGTCGACCTGGAGAGCGGTGTTGATGGACATCATCGCGGGCTGGCGAGCGATCTCGGAGGGGGCGTTGGTGGTCTCGGTGCGCAGCATCCGCACGCGTGGGTTGTCGTCGACCCAGTCGTAGAGCTCCTGGCTGCCGAACACGAAGGACGTCCGCACCGGTGTGCCCCGGTCGAGGGCCCCGGCCCGCTCCAGGGCGAGGACGCCGTCGCTGAACATCTCGGTCCAGATCCGCAGCCCCCGCCGCTCGAGGACCCCGGCGATGGTGGCGTCGGGCACCTCGCCGATGCCCGCCTGGAGGGTGGCGCCGTCGCCGATCTCGACCGCGACCCGGGAGCCGATCAGCCGGGCGTCGTCGCTGGGCGGGCGGGCCGTATGGGTGGCGAGGGGCACGTCGAGCTCGATGCCGAGGTCGATGTCCTCGACGGACACCTCCGCGTCCCCGAAGGTCCACGGCATCCGCGGGTTGAGCTGCGCCACCACCAGCGCGCCTCGTGCGCGCGCCGCCTCGATCGCCGAGGGCAGCACGTTGACCTCGAGCCCCAGCGACACCCGGCCGTTGCGCGGCACGGTGGTGTGCACGACCACCACGTCCGGTGCGAGCGGGCCGTGGAAGAGCCGCGGCACCATCGACAGGCGGCAGGGGACGTACGACAGCCGCGGGTGCCGTCGGAAGCCAGGACCGACGAAGCACGTCTCGGGCACGACGCCGTCGTGGACCGGCAGGTCGACCTGGGCGTTCAGCGCGTGCAGCCGGGCCTCGGGAAGCTCGGCGAGGAGGGGGCCGAGCAGCGTCACCGGCGAGGCGAAGTTGCCGCTGGTGACGACGCGGGGAGGGTGATGGAGCGTCCCGCAGCGCTCGCGCACTGCACGGACGGCCTGGGCGAGCTCGACGACGCGCATGACCACAGCGTGACAGCACGCGGCGGAAAACCAGTGGGCCATCCGGCCCCCGCCACCTAGGCTTTGGTCATCATGTGGATCCAGGGCTGAACCGACTCGCGTCCGCGGCAGCGCTCCAGCGCGCCCTCCTGCCCGGCGACTCCCTCCTGGCCACCAAGGATCCCCGCATGCCCGCACCCACCCTCGCCCCGCTCGTCGTCACCGGGCTCTCCGTGACCTATCCCGACCGTGCCGTCCTGACGGGCGTCGACCTGCTCGCGCAACCCGGTCGCCGGATCGGCCTGGTCGGCGAGAACGGGGTCGGCAAGTCCACCCTGCTGCGCGCGGTGGCAGGCCGGCTGCCCGCGACCGCACGCCTGTCCGGGACCGTGCGGGCGCCGTCCGACCTGGTGCTGCTGGGGCAGGAGCCGCCGTTCCGGGACCGGGCGACCATCGCCGAGGTGCTCGCCATGACCCTGGCGCCGCTGCGCACGGCCGTGGCCGACGTGGAGCGGCTCGCCGCCGCGGTGGGCACCGCGGACGGCGATGCGGCGTACGAGCTCGCGTTGGAGCAGGCGCTCGCCCACGACGCCTGGGACGCCGACCGGCGGGCGGCGGTGGCGGCGCAGCGCCTCGGGCTGGAGGCTCTCGACGTCGAGCGACCCGTCGGCACCCTCTCGGGCGGCCAGCGGACCCGCCTCGCGCTCGCCACGATCATGACCACCCGGCCGTCGTGCCTGCTGCTCGACGAGCCCACCAACCACCTCGACGACGACGCGATCGACGTGCTCACCACCTTCCTGCGCGACCTCCCCGGTGTCGTCGTGCTCGCCAGCCACGACCGGGTCCTCCTCGACGACGTGTGCACCGACCTCGTCGACCTCGATGCCGGGGACCTCGGCACGGACGGCAGCGGCGGTCGTCGCTTCGGCGGCGGCTGGAGCGCCTACGAGGACGCCCGGGCGGATGCGCGGCGTCGCTGGGAGGAGACGTACGCCGTCCAGCAGGAGGAGCTCGACCGGCTGCGGGCCGCGACCCGGATCGGCACCGGCGCGATCGCGCACGACCGCGGGCCGACGGACGGCGACAAGTACATCTACTCCTTCAAGGGCGGTCGTGTCGAGCAGACCCTCGCCCGCCGCAAGAAGGACGCGCAACGACGTCTGGACGTAGCGGAGCGGGAGCAGGTGCGCAGGCCGCCGGCCCCGCTGGCCTTCCGCCGCGACCTGACCGCGCCGGCGACCGGACGGCTCGTGCAGGCCGAGGACCTGGAG
>JAKFFB010000004.1:0-3769 GCA_036675425.1 Actinomycetales bacterium
AGCTGCTCCATCCGGGCTCCGAAGAGGTCGATCCGCTGGCCGCCGGTGATCTTGGTGTAGAGGTCGAAGTCGCGGGCGACCTCGCCGATCACGATGAGCTTGTCGGGCGTGATCTCGCCACCCGGGATGCGCGGGACCACGGAGTAGGTGCCGTTGCGCTGGATGTTGGCGAGGTAGGCGTCGTTGGTGTCCTGGAGGCCGGCGGTCTCGCGCTCGAGGATGTGGGTGCTGGTCTGGCTGGCCAGGATGCTGGCGATCGCGGGCTTGCAGATGTCGCAGCCGCGGCCGGTGCCGTGGGCCTCGACGATGTCGTCGAAGCGGCGGTAGCCGTGCACCGCGACGACGTCGAAGAGCTCCTGCCGGGTGAGCCGGAAGTGCTCGCACAGGCCCTTGTCGACGACCTTGCCGAGGCTCGCGAAGTGCTCCTCGACCAGGTTCTTCACCGTCGGCACGCACGAGCCGCAGGTGGTGCCGGCGCGGGTGCACTGCTTGACGTCGGCGACCGACTCGCAGCCCTGCTCAGCGACGGCGTGGATGATCTCTGCCTTCGTCACGTCGTTGCAGGAGCAGACCTGCGCCTCGTCGGGCATGCCGAGCTGGACGCCGCTGCTGGCCGGGAGGATGAGCTGCTCGGGGTTGTCGGGGAGCGCGAGCCCGCTGCTGACCATCGGCCGCAGGATGCCGTACGCCGACGCGTCGCCGACCAGGATGCCGCCGAGGAGCCGGGTGCCGTCCTCGCTCACGACGAGCTTCTTGTAGACACCGCTCACCGCGTCGGCGTACGTCAGCTCGAGCGCGCCGTCGGTGGCCGCGAACGCGTCACCGAAGCTGGCCACGTCGACGCCGAGGAGCTTGAGCTTGGTGGACATGTCGGCGCCGGTGAAGGTGCCGGGGCCGTCGAGGAGCGCGTCGACGACGACCTCGGCCATCGCATAGCCGGGCGCGACCAGGCCGTACATCGTGCCGCCCGGAGCCGCGCACTCGCCGATCGCGAAGATGTGGGGATCGGCGGTCCGGCACTGCTCGTCGACCAGTACGCCGCCGCGCGGGGCCGTCTCGAGGTCGCACTCGCGGGCCAGGGCGTCGCGCGGCCGGATGCCGGCGGAGAAGACGACGACCTGCGTCTCGATGACCGTCGTCGGGGCGCCCTCCTCGGTCCCGGCCTGCCTCACCCGCAGGCCGGTGACCGACTCGCCGCCCTCGATCTCCTCGGTGAGGACGCCGGTGTGGACCTTCACGCCGAGCTTCTCGATGTGGCGCACCAGCGTGGCGCCGGCGGCGCCGTCGAGCTGGACGGGCATGAGCCGCGGCGCCATCTCGACCACGTTGGTGCTCAGTCCCAGCTGGACGAGAGCGTTGGCGGCCTCGAGCCCGAGCAGCCCGCCGCCGATGACGACGCCGCTGGTCGCGGTGAGGCTGGCGGCCTTGATCGCCTCGAGGTCCTCGATGGTGCGGTAGACGAAGCAGCCGTCCTTGCCGCGCCCCTCGACCGGCGGGACGAACGGAGCGGCGCCGGTGGCCAGCACCAGGGTGTCGTACTCGTGGACCGTGACGGCCCCGGGGTTGGCGAGCAGGTCGTCGACGGCGGAGGGGGGCGACACGACCGTCACCGTCCGCGCCTCGCGGTCGATCTCGGTCACGACGGTGTCGATGACGAGCCGCACCCGCGGGTCGTCGTACTCGCCGCCGGGCAGGAGCGAGAGCGCCTCGGCTCCGGTGCCGTTCTCGGCGTGGCCGAACCAGCTGGTGAGCGCGACGCGGTCGTAGGCCGCGCGCGGCTCCTCGCCGAAGACGAGCACGTCGTGGGTCTCGGTGAGGCCGCGCTCGACCGCGGCCTGGGCGAACCGGTGGCCCACCATTCCGTGCCCGACGACGACGATCCTCTGGCGCTTGCTCATGCAGAGGACGGTATGAACCCGATGTTGTCGGAGGCGTCCCGAAATGTTTCGGGGAGGAAAACTGGCTGGCACGACCTCACTCCTGCGACGGCGCCGACGAACGCCGGCCAGGGGCTCTGCTAGCGTCCTCGGCGTCCACACGGGAGTCCGCGGAAGCGGGCTGAGAGGGAGCTGTCACCGCTCCGACCGTTGCACCTGATCCGGGTCATGCCGGCGAAGGAAGTGAGTAACCGGTGTCACTGCCACGCATCTTCTGCCTGGTCTCCTCGACCGACGACCTGGCGCTGCTGTCCGACCTCGCCCGGGCGGGCGTCGACGGCTTCCAGGTCCGCGACAAGGACGTCACGACACGTGAGCTCGTCGAGCTGACGCGCGTCGTCCTGGCCGCGGTCCGTCCGCTGGGAGCCACGGTCGTCGTCGACGACCGCCTCGACGTCGCCCTCGCCACGGGCGCGGACGGGGTCCACCTGGGCGAGCACGACCTGCCGGTCGAGCTGGCCGCGACCATCGCTCCACACCTGGTGCTCGGCGCGACCTGTCGCGATCGCGACGACGTCGAGCGGGCCGCCGCCGCGGGAGCGTCGTACGCCGGCTTCGGTCCGGTGCACGACACCACGAGCAAGGCGGGGCTGCCCGCCGCGCTCGGCACGCCGGCGATCACCGCCGCGTGCGGCGTCCTGCCACTCGTGGCGATCGGCGGCATCGGCCCGGGCCGCGTCGGTCCGGCCGTGGCCGCGGGCGCGCACGGCGTGGCCGTGCTGGGGGCGATCTGGCGAGATCCGGATCCCGTGGGTGCCGCGAAGGAGCTGGTCCAGGAGCTCGGCTGATGCGCGTGCACGTCCTCGGGGCCGGGATCGTCGGGCTCGCGTGCGCGGACGAGCTGCTCGCCCGCGGCCACGACGTGGCCGTCGTCGACCCGGCGCCGGGCAGCGGCGCCTCGTCCGTGGCGGCCGGGATGCTGTCGCCGGCCGGGGAGGCCTGGCACGGCGAGCCCGACGTCCACCGGCTCGGCGTGGAGAGCGCGCGGATGTGGCCGTCGTACGCCGCCCGGCTCGGCGTGCGGCTGCACGAGCGCGGCACCGTCCTGGTCGGCCACGACGCCGCCGACCGCCAGGACCTCCGGCGGCAGCTCGAGGTGCTGGCCGGACTCGGCGTCGGGGTCGAGCTCCTCACCCCCACCCAGGCCCGTCGGCTCGAGCCCGGGCTGGGGCGCATCTCCGGAGGCGCCCGCGTGGACGACCGTGCCGTGGACCCCCGCGCGGTCGTCTCGGCCCTGCTGCTTCGGCTCGGGAGTCGCCTGCACGCCAGCGCGCCGCGGGCCGTTCCCGATGCGGTGGTCCTCGCGACGGGCGCCAGGCTGCCGAAGCCCTGGACGTGCCTGGTGCGCCCGGTGCGCGGCGAGGTGGTCCGGCTGCGGATGCTGGACGCCCCGCACCACGTCGTCCGCGGGTGGGCCGCCGGGGAGCCGGTGTACGTCGTCCCGCGTGCCGGCGGCGAGGTCGTCGTCGGGGCCACGGTGGAGGAGCACGACGACCCGCCGGTCCCGACCGCGGGCGGCGTGCTGAGGCTGCTGCGGGCCGCGCGCGTCCTGGTGCCGGCGATCGACCGCGCCGAGCTCCTCGGCTGCGAGGCCCGCGACCGGCCGGCGACGCGTGACCACCTGCCCCTGGTCGGACCGACCCACGACCCGCGCACCTGGCTGGCCGCGGGCCACTTCCGCCACGGGGTGCTGCTCGCCCCGCTCACCGCGCGACTGCTCGCGGACGCCCTCGAGTGTGCCGCACCCGACCCGGCCGTCGATCCCCGGCGGCTGCTCACCCACCCTGGAGGACACCCGTGCGCCTGATCCTCAACGGCGTCCCGCTCGACGC
>JAKFFB010000124.1:0-3764 GCA_036675425.1 Actinomycetales bacterium
CGAGATCTGAGCCGGCCGCTCGCTACGCTGCCGGGGTGCACCTCTCCCCGCGGATGGTCCGGTACGCCAACTTCGTGACCGGGCACAAGATGACCGCCGGGGCGATGGCGGTCTGGGTCGACGGCGGTGAGGTGCTGCTCGTCCGCAGCAAGCACGGTGAGCGGCTCTGGGGCTTCCCGGGCGGCGTCGTCAACAAGCGCGAGGACCCGATCGCGGGGGCGCGCCGTGAGCTGGAGGAAGAGACCGGGCTGACCTGCTCGGTCGAGGACCTGGAGATCGTCGGGGTCCACGTCCAGGAGCACGGCCGTCACCTCGACTGCGTCTTCCGGGTACGACGGCCGCGTCCGGCGCTCAGCGCCGCCCTCGAGTCCGAGGACAGGTTCGAGATCGCCGAGGTCCGCTGGTGGCCGGTCGCGGACCTCCCGCCGCTGCGGTCCGAGGCGGAGCGCGCCCGCACTCTCTACCCGGGTCTGCTCGACGCGCGCTGAACTCCCTCGGCATCCGGCATCGGTGAAGGGCCCGGAGAGCAGGCGCTGTCCTCCGGGCCCTTCGTCCCCGTCACAGGCGGTGGAATCCCCCGGAACCCCAGTCCGACCACCCCCGGTCGGCGCCGGCACCACCGCCCTGCATTCGTTCAGGAGCGCGGCCGGGTCGTCCTGATACGTCCGACCCGCACTTTTTCCGGCACCTTTCCCGGAGCCCTACCAACCCGCTCCGAAGGTGAGCAGCGGGACCACCTCGTCGGTCGCGGCGGTGACCTCGGCGAGAGCGTCGGACGGCGGGGTGCCCGCCGCGACGAGGCGGTGCCAGGACCCGAAGACCTCGCAGGCGAGTTCGTCGGCCAGCAGCGCCGGCGACGAGATCACTGCCCGTGCGCCGGCGTGCAGCCAGGCGGCGCTCATCCCGACCGACTCCTCGCCGTGCAGCACCGAGACCCGGCCCAGGTCGCAGGCCGAGAGCACGACCACGTCCGGGGTCCGGGGGAGCAGGTCCACATCGTGTCCGAACCAGGGTCCGTCGGCGAGCTCGATCGCGGAGAACAGCGGGTGGTCCCCGGGGTGGAGCCCGTGCCCGGCGACGTGGAACATGTCGACCCGGGAGGCGAGCCAGCCGACCCTGGCCGCGTCAGCATCAGCCCCCGCGAGGGTCTGCGCAGCAGGCCACGCCGAGGCTGCCTGTCCGACCTCGTCATTGGCGCGCTGCAGTCCGGGGCCGGCGACGAACCCCGCGATCCGCGGAGGGACCGACGGTGTCCGGGTCTGCTCGACCCAGCGGGTCGCCGACGTCGGGATGGTGATCGGACGCCCGATCAGGCCCGGCAGGCAGGTCCACGGGGTGCCGGCCAGCAGCGCCGACGGCGTCAGCACCAGCCGGCGCTCGCCGATGATGTCGAGCAAGGGCGCGACGAGCAGCTCGGACAGCGACGCGAGGTCCGACCGCAGTGACCCGCGCACCGCGTCCGCGATGTCTCCGGTCCGGTTCTGCGCTGCGAAATCGAGGTCGGCGGCGACGCGGTCGAGGAGCGCGCGGACCGGTTCGGCGGGCCCGAGCCCGACGACGCCGAAGTCGGACGCGGTGACGGCGAGTGCGGTGATGGTGCCGTCGAGGACGATGTGGGCGACCAGGGCAGAGTCGTCGGCGGCCAGGCGTTCACGGAGCGCGGCGAGGTCGATGGGCTCTCCGATCGTCCCGGCCGCGGAGAACCAGCTGTGCGACCGGATCCGCTCTTTCAGCTCCCGTGCGCGCACCCGGTCGGACGGATCGGCCATCCGCAGCTCGGTGAGGTCCGCTGCCAGCGCCGGATCGGGCGGAGGCCTCAGCGCGGTGACCCGGGATGCGAGCGCCCGGGCCCGCTCGGACCATTCGAACGCGACCTCGGGAGCACCGTCGGCCATGGCGGCACGGAGGCCGAGCCTGGCCAGGTGCTGGCCGTGTCCCACGGCGGAGGACTGGAGATCGAAGCTGCCGAACGTGGCCTGCCAGGAGTGCAGCTCGTCGAGGCCGCGGCGGGCGTAGGACCGCATCCGGCTGTTGCGGCCCTGGGCCTCGGCGAGCTCGGCCCGCACCTCGCGGGTCAGCAATCTGGTCATGACGGGGGAGTCGGAGTTGGTCCGCACCCTCGACAGCCGCGCGGTGGCGTCGGTGAGGTCGCCGCGCCGGATCACCAGCCGGGCCGCGTGCAGAGCGAGCCGGTCGGCCTCCTCGCGGTGGCCCGAGCGGCGCAGGCGCGGGACCAGGTCGTCGGCCCGCCGAAGGGTGGCGGGTGCGGTGGCGCCGTCCTCGATCTCGGCGATGACGGCCACCGCGCGCGCCCGGACCGCCCAGATCTCGCGCCCCTGGGACTCGAAGCGTCGCGCTGCCTGGCCCGCCACGGCGCGGGCACGGGCCGGGTCGTCGGCCAGCAGCGTCCGGGCCAGGATCAGTTCGCACTCGGCCTGGTAGCGGCGCAGCTTCTCACTGCCGTACGCCGCCGCGGCGGTCTCCAGCGCCTCGGCGGCCTCCCGGGCACGCCCGGAGGCGAGCAGCACCTCGGCACGGTCCTGTTGCATGATCGCCCGGTTGACCGTGGACTGCGCGGCGAGGATCTCGCCGGCCTCGTCCATGCCTTTCATCGCGGCGACCAGGTCGTTGCGCAGCAGGTTCGAGTAGCCGAGGTTGAAGACCGCCTTCGCGCGGCCGATCGTGTCGCCGACCTGGTCGAGCAGTTCGGCCGCGATGGTGAAGTCGGCCGCGGCCGCATCCGGGTCGCGCCGGTCCAGGTAGAGGTTCCCGCGGTTGATGAAGGCCACCGCGCCGTGCCGGGGTTCGTCGGTGAGCAGGTCCAGCGCGCGGCTGATCGCAGCGAGCGCCGCGTCGTGCTCGGCGTTGCGCATGTAGAGCAGTCCGAGCTGGGACTCGGCGAGCCCGGCCGCGAGCGGGCTGACCCCGGGCCGGGCGAGGACGTCGTGGCACAACGCGACAGCGCCGGCCTGGTCGCCGGTCTCGGCCATGCCGTAGGTCGCGGTGATGTCCAGCCGGCTGAGCAGGTCGAGGTCGTCGGTGAGCTCGCGCGCTTGCGCGATGAGCTCCAGCGCCAGCCCGTACTTGTTGTCGTTCCCCGCTGTCACCGCCTGCGCGTGGAGAGACTCAGCGGTGTGACGGTCGTTCGTTTCGGCCACCCGTGCTTCGCCCCCTGTGGGTCTCACGGCTTGATGTCGGTACCAGCCTGCACCGCGTCCCAGGCCCGCGCCACGGCCGCCTTCCGATTGTCGCTCTTCGCGTTGATCGGCTTGAGCGCCGTGCTGAGCCATCCCGCGAACAGCGGCGCCGCGAACGACGTACCGCTCCACAGCGCGAAGCCGTTGCGGAAGTCGTCCGCGTCCGGTGCCTGCCGGACCCTACCGTCCAGGACGGTGGCCGCCATCGGCTGCAGGCCGCCCTGGAACGGCGGCACCGTGCTCAGCACGGACGCGCCCGGTGCGTGCGCCCGCACCCACGGGCCGGCGTTGCTGAACATCGCGTCGGAGCCGTTCGGGTTGAGGGCGCCGACCGAGACGATCGGTACGACGTTCTTCTGCGCCTTGATCGTGCCCTTGCCGTTGGACCACGGCGCGAACGCGGCCGGGTACGACGGCCGGGTGGTGGCGTCGTTGCCGGCCGAGCAGATCACGGCGACGCCGCACTCGCCGAGCAGGCGGAGCGGTGCGTAGATCGTGCTGTCGAAGGCCACGTCCTCGGGGGCTTCGTGGTAGTAGCTCAACGACAGGCTGAGGACGTCGATCGCC
>JAKFFB010000168.1:0-3704 GCA_036675425.1 Actinomycetales bacterium
GTAGGCGCCGCCGAACGTGACCACCGCGGCGCCGGAGAAGAACAGCCCCTGGTCCACGAACACGCTGTCGCGGGAGAAGACGAGCGCCGCGACGGCGACCGGCGCGAACCACAGCACGACCCCGACGCCGAGGATGGTCAGCGATCGCCGCGACGACGGGGCGTCGTGGTGCAGCGCTTCGTCGCTGATGAGCGGAGGGGGTACGTCGCCCGCGACCCTGTGCCCGGACGGGGAGATGCCGACGAGATCCCTGAGCAGCCACCCGATCACGCCGGCGGCCAGGATCACGAGCGGGAAGGGCACGCCGAACGCGGTGAGGGCGACGAACGACGCCACCGCCATCGCGACCAGCAGCGGATGGTGCAGGGCACGACCGCTCACGCGACCGACGGCGTGCACCACGATCGCTATGACCGCCGGCGCGAGCCCGACGAAGAGACCGGTCACCACCGACGTGTCGCCCGCGCCGATGTAGACCGCCGACAGCGCGAGCATCGCCAGCATCCCGGGCAGCACGAACAGGAAGCCGGCGATCAGGCCGCCGAGGCTGCCGTTGAGCAACCAGCCGGTGTAGATCGCGAGCTGCTGGGCCTCGGGGCCGGGCAGCAGCATGCAGTAGTTGAGCGCGTGCAGGAAGCGCTGCTGCCCGATCCAGCGCTTCTCGTCGACCAGCTTGTGCTGCATGACGGCGATCTGGCCGGCGGGGCCGCCGAAGGTCTGCAGCGAGATCGCGAACCAGGTCCTCGTCGCCTCCCGGAGCGGGATGACGTCGCCGGCGCGGTTCACCGGGCGACTCGCTCGCGGTGCTCGAGCCAGTCGAGCTGCCCGTCGTGGCGGGCCACGGACCCGTTGGGCACCTCGACCCAGGGTGCGTCCGTCATCGAGTGGCCGAGCAGGTGCGCGACCGCGGAGCGGATGGCGTCGCCGTGGCTGACCAGCACCGTGGGCACCGCGGGGTCCAGCTCGGCCAGGACGGCGACCATGCGGCGGCGTACGGCCGCGACCGACTCACCACCCGCCACGGGAAGCTCGGGGTCCGACCAGTCGTGCCGCTCCGCCTCCTGCCAGGTGTCCTCGTAGCTCCGGCCCTCCAGGTGACCGAGGTGCTGCTCGCGCAGCCGGGCGTCCGGCTCGGGGACGACGCCCAGCCGGTCGCCGATGATCCGCGCGGTCTCGACGGCACGCACCAGGTCGCTGGTGACCAGGCGGACCGGCACGTCGGGCCACACGTCGTGGGCGAGGGTCTCGGCGGCCGCCGCAGCCTGCTCGCGACCCAGCGCGGTGAGCCTGGGATGGGTCGTCTGTCCCTGGGTCAGGCGGAGGACGTTCCACTCCGACTGACCGTGTCTGACCAGGTAGACCGGCTGTCGCATGGCGGACAGTCTCCCGTACGCTGGCAACGCCCAAGGCATGAGGAACCCGGTGACACTCCGGGGCGGTTCCGCCACTGTGAAATGCCGAACGGATCTCCCCCTGCGGGGAGGCCCCGTTCGGGATTCAGCCAGACACTCACCTCGGGCAAATCCGACCGTTAGCCGGGGCGAGAACCCCGGAGGAGGAACTCCCGCCGTGCGCATCGCCCTGCTCTCCACGTCCGACACCGACCTGCTCTCCGCGCGGGGCTCCGGCGCCGACTACGTCGTCGCCAACCCGGCCCGGGTCCACGACTCGATCGCCGAGGTGGTCGAGGGCTGCGACCTCGTCGTCGTCCGGTTGCTCGGCTCCCCCCAGGACCTCTGGCCCGGCTTCACCGAGCTCGCCGCGACCATGCCGGTCGTGGTGCTCGGCGGCGAGCAGCAGCCCAGCGCCGAGCTGATGGAGCTGTCGTCCGTGCCGATCGGCGTCGCCGCCGAGGCCCACCGCTACCTCGCCGAGGGCGGACCCGCGAACCTCGGCCAGCTGCATGCCTTCCTCTCCGACACGGTGCTGCTCACCGGCGAGGGCTTCGACCCGCCGGCCGTCCTCCCGACCTGGGGGTACGCCGGACGGCCGGCGGTCTCGGACCACGGCCTCCCCCGCATCGGGGTGCTCTACTACCGCGCGCACGAGGCGAGCGGCAACACCGCCTTCGCGCACGCCCTCGCCGATGCCGTCGACGCGACCGGCCAGGCGATCGGCGTACCCATCTTCGCGGGCTCGCTGCGCGCCGCACCCGACGACCTCTACACCGCGCTCGGCACCCTCGACGCCCTCGTGGTGACCGTGCTGGCGGCCGGCGGCAGCGTGCCGTCGACCGCGAGCGCGGGTGGCGACGACGAGGCCTGGGACGTCGCGCGGATGGCGGCCCTGGACATCCCGGTGCTCCAGGGCCTGTGCCTGACGAGCAGCCGCGCCGAGTGGGAGGCGTCCGACGACGGCGTCAGCCCGCTCGACTCCGCGACCCAGATCGCGATCCCGGAGTTCGACGGCCGCATCATCACCGCGCCCTTCTCCTTCAAGGAGATCGACGCCGACGGACTCCCCCACTACGTCGCCGACCCCGAGCGCTGCGCCCGCGTCGCGGGGATCGCGGTCAAGCACGCGCGGCTGCGCTCGCTGCCCAACGCCGAGAAGAAGCTCGCGCTCGTGCTCTCGGCCTACCCCACCAAGCACGCGCGCATCGGCAACGCCGTCGGCCTCGACACCCCGGTGTCCGCGATCCGGCTGCTGCGCCGGCTGCGCGACGCGGGCTACGACCTCGGCGCCGACAACCCCGTGCTCGACATCCTCGACGGCTCGGGCACGGACACCGAGTCGGGTGACGCCCTCATCCACGCGCTGATCGCCGCCGGCGGCCAGGACGAGGAGTGGCTGACGTCGGGGCAGCTGACCGACGCGCACGTGCGGATCAGCGCTGCGGCGTACGACGAATGGACTCAGCCCCTGCCCGCCGACCTGCGCGACGCGATGGTCGAGGCGTGGGGCCCGGCGCCCGGCAAGCTCTTCGTCAACGATGCCAACGAGCTGGTGCTCGCCACCCTGCAGGCCGGCAATGTCGTGGTGCTCATCCAGCCGCCGCGCGGCTTCGGGGAGAACCCGGTCGCGATCTACCACGACCCCGATCTCGCCCCGAGCCACCACTACCTCGGCGCCTACCGCTGGCTCGAGCGCGGCTTCGGGGCCGACGCGGTCGTCCACCTCGGCAAGCACGGCTCGCTGGAGTGGCTGCCCGGCAAGAACGCCGCCCTGTCGGCGTCTTGCGGCACCGACGCCGCGCTCGGGAGCATGCCGCTGATCTACCCCTTCCTCGTCAACGACCCGGGCGAGGGCGCGCAGGCCAAGCGCCGCGCGCACGCCACCATCGTCGACCACCTCGTGCCGCCGATGGCCCGGGCCGAGGCGTACGGCGACATCGCCCGCCTCGAGCAGCTGCTGGACGAGCACGCCAACATCGCGGCGATGGACCCCGCCAAGCTGCCGGCCGTGCGCGGGGAGATCTGGACCCTCATGCAGGCCGCCCAGCTGCACCGCGACCTCGGCCTCGAGGAACGGCCCGACGACGACGACTTCGACGACTTCATCCTCCACATCGACGGCTGGCTGTGCGAGATCAAGGACGCGCAGATCCGCGACGGCCTGCACATCCTCGGGGAGGCGCCGGTCGGCGAGCCGCGGATCAACCTGGTGCTCGCGATCCTGCGTGCCGCGCAGGTGTGGGGCGGGGTCGGCAACGCCGTGCCCGGCCTGCGGTCCGCACTGGGCCTCGTGGACATCGACGCCGCCAC
>JAKFFB010000014.1:0-3673 GCA_036675425.1 Actinomycetales bacterium
CCAAACAGGCCATCTACGCCTTCCGCGGCGGCGACATCGTCACCTATCTCGCCGCTGCCGACGCGGCCCGGACCACCCAGACGCTCGGGGTCAACTGGCGCTCCGACCAGCCCCTGCTCAGCAGTCTCCAGGCCCTGCTCGAGGGCGCCACGCTCGGCGACCAGCGCATCGTCGTACACCCCGTCCGGGCCTACTTCGAGGAGTCACGACTGGCCGGCGCCGGCGCGCCCTTCCGGCTCCGGGTCGTACGCCGCCACGAGCTCGGCAAGGGACCGAGGTCCAAGCCTCCGGTGGCCGCCTGGCGCGAGCACGTCATCACCGACGCCGCCCACGACATCAAGCGCCTGATCCAGAGCGGGGCGACCTTCGAGGGCCGACCGCTCGTCCCCGGCGACGTCGCCGTGCTGGCCGCACGGCGCAGCGAGCTGGAGGCCACGCAGGAGGCCCTGGCCGCGGTCGGCGTCCCGTCGGTCATCAACGCGGGCGGCTCGGTCTTCCACACGCCGGCCGCGGGCGAGTGGCTGACCCTGCTCGAGGCGCTGGAGCAGCCGCACCGGTCCGACCGCGTGCGCGCCGCCGCGCTGACCTCGTTCTTCGGCTACTCCGCGGCCGCCCTCGATGCCGGTGGCGACGACCTGACCGACTCCCTGGCCGACCGCGTGCGCACGCTGACCGACGTGCTCACCACCCGCGGCGTCGCGGCCGTGCTCGAGGTGACCGTGGTGGCCGGCCTGACCGCCCGGGTGCTGGGCCGGGTCGGGGGCGAGCGCACGCTGACCGACCTCCGGCACATCGGCGAGGCGCTCCACCGGGTGAGCGTCGAGGACCGGCTCGGCATCGTCGGGCTGCTCGGCTGGCTGCGCGAGCAGGTCGCCGACGACAAGCTCGAGGTCGCCTCCGAGCGGACGCGCCGACTCGACTCCGACGCCGCGGCCGTGCAGCTCGTGACCATCCACGGCAGCAAGGGCCTGCAATACCCCGTCGTCTACCTCCCGACGCTGTGGAACCGCTACGTCGGCAACGACCCGGAGATCCCGCTCTTCCACGACGACGAGGGCCGACGCTGCCGCGACGTCGGCGGGCGCAGCCCCTTCCACCGGCACTCGGTGGCCCGGCACTGGAGCGAGGACGCGGGCGAGTCGCTGCGCCTGCTCTACGTCGCGCTGACGCGTGCGCAGTCGCAGGTCGTCGCGTGGTACGCCCCGGCCGAGCGCAACACGCCCGCGTCGCCGCTGCACCGGATGCTGTTCGGCCGCCGTCCACAGGGTGGCCTGGTGCCGGACGAGCAGGCGTTGGTCGCCGAGGACCGGCTGCTCGAGATCCTGGGTCACTGGCAGACCGCCGGCGGTCCGGCGATCGAGCTCGCCACCCTGACCCCGCCCGATCCGACGCCGCTGCACCGCTCGGCCGACGAGCTCGCCGTGCGGGCCTTCACGCGTACGGTCGACACCGCGTGGCGGCGTACGTCCTATTCCTCGCTGTCGGCCGCCGGGTCCTCGAGCCACACCGAGGCTGCCTGGTCGGAGCCCATGTCGGAGCCGGAGGACCCGCCGGAGATCGGCGATGCGCTCGTCCTGGTCGAGCACGGCCCGCCGGACGACGTGGAGACCGCGGCCGTGCCGTCACCGATGGCCGACCTGCCGGTCGGCGCCACCTTCGGCTCTCTCGTGCACGCGGTGCTCGAGCACGCCGACCCGGCCGCCGCCGACTTCCGGGCCGAGCTGCTGGGCCACATCAGCGACCAGCTGGTCTGGTGGCCGGTCGACCTCGATCCCGGCGCGCTGGCCGACGCGCTGGTCGCGGTGTGCACGAGTCCGCTGGGGCGCCTCGCCGACGAGCGGACGCTGCTCGACCTCCGGTTGCCCGACCGACTGCGCGAGCTGGACTTCGAGCTGCCGCTGGCGGGCGGCGACGATGCGGCCTACCCCACGACCGGTGTCCGGCTCGGCGACCTCGCGCCGCTGCTCCGGCGACACCTGCCCGCGGGCGACCCGGTGCTGTCCTACGCCGACACCCTCGACCACGACCCCGACCTGGCCGACCAGCCGCTCAGGGGCTACCTCACCGGGTCGATCGACGTGGTGCTGCGCGTCGCCGTCGACGGGGCCGAGCGGTTCCTGACCGTCGACTACAAGACCAACTGGCTGGGCGACCTCGATGCGCCGCTGTCGGCCCACGACTACCGGCCGGCGGTGCTCGACGAGGCGATGGGGCACTCCGACTACCCGCTGCAGGCGCTGCTCTACACCGTGGTGCTGCACCGGTTCCTGCGCTGGCGGCTGCCCGGCTACGACCCGGCGACCCACCTCGGTGGCGTGCTCTACCTCTACCTCCGCGGCATGTGCGGGCCGGACACCCCGCGGATCGACGGGGCGCCGTGCGGCGTCTTCGCCTGGCGGCCGCCCGTGGCCCTGGTGGAGGAGCTGTCCGCCCTCCTGGACGGGTCCCTCGAGCGAGCGGGAGTCCCTGTATGAGCGAGCTCTTCGAGCCTGTCGACGCGCACGACCGCGACCTGGCGCTGACCGCCCCGCCGGCGCTGGCCGCGGTCAACGCGGCGGGCGTGATCACCGCCGCCGACGTGCACATCGCCACCACGTTGGGGCAGCTCGGGGGCGAGGGCGATCCCGGCGTGCTGCTCGCCATCGCGCTCACCTCCCGGGCCGTTCGCCACGGGTCCGTGTGCCTGGAGCTGGCCGACGTCACGACCCAGCTGGGCGACCTCGACCTGCCGTGGCCCGCGCTCGACGAGTGGTCGGCGGCGATCGAGCGGAGCCCGCTGCTCGGACTCGGCGTGCTGCACTGGGAGCACGGCCTGCTCTACCTCGACCGCTACCACGAGCAGGAGACGCAGGTCCTGGACGACCTGACCTCGCGGGCCGCGTCGACCCCGCCGACCGATTCAGCGTTGCTGGCCGCCTCCCTGACCCGGGTCTTCCCGGACGCCGGCTACGACGAGCAGCGCGCCGCCTGCACGCACGCGGCCAGCCAGTGGACGACCGTGATCACCGGGGGCCCCGGCACCGGCAAGACCACCGCGGTCGCCGGGCTGCTCGTGGCCCTGCACGAGCAGGCCGAGGCGCGCGGCGACCACCTGCGGATCGCGATGGCTGCCCCGACCGGCAAGGCGGCCGCCCGACTCGAGCAGGCGGTGCGCGACAACGCGCGGGCCTTCAGCGAGGCCGACCGGGCCCGGTTGGCCGGGGTCAGCGCGATGACCCTGCACCGCCTGCTGCGGACCCATCCGGGCAACCGCACCCGCTTCCGCCATCACCGCGGCAACCGGCTGCCACACGACCTGGTCGTCGTCGACGAGACGTCGATGGTCTCGCTGACGATGATGGCGCGGCTGCTCGAGGCCGTGCGACCGGATGCCCGGCTGGTGTTCGTCGGCGACCCCGACCAGCTCTCCTCGGTCGACGCGGGCGCGGTGCTCACCGACCTGGTCCGCGGCTTCGAGGGCCGGACCGACAGCCCGGTCGCGGCGCTGCACCGGACCCACCGCTACGGCGACGAGATCCGTGCGCTCGCGGAGGCCCTCCGCGTCGGCGATGCCGACGCCGCGATCGAGGCACTCCGGGCGGGGCACGAGCAGGTCGAATGGGTCACCGACCCGGACCCCGCGTCGGCGATCCGCGCCACGTCGCTGCCGGCGGCCCTCGCCGTACGCGACGCA
>JAKFFB010000136.1:0-3657 GCA_036675425.1 Actinomycetales bacterium
CGTGGCCGGTGTGACGGTCCGGCCCACCATCGACCGGCTCGACTTCACCGCGGCCCGGCGCAGCGACCTGGAGGAGATGCGGCGCGAGATCTATCCGCTCGCCCGACGCCTCGCCGCGCGGCTCACCAAGGAGCAGCACGCGCAGCGACGGGGACCGCTCGACGTACGCCGCACGGTGCGCGCGTCGATCGCGACGGGCGGGGTGCCGCTGACGACCCACCACCGCCCCAAGCGACCGCACCGGACCGAGCTCGTCGTGCTGTGCGACGTGAGCGGCTCGGTGGCCAACTTCGCGCAGTTCACCCTGCTGCTGGTCTACGCCCTGCGCGAGGCCTTCAACGGCGTGCGCGCCTTCACGTTCGTCGACGACGTGGTCGAGGTGAGCGACACGTTCCGCCCGGGCGCGGACGTGGTGGAGGTGATGGAGTCGCTCTCGGCGAGCATCTCGCAGGCCGCCCTCTGGGGACGCACCAACTACGGCCGCGCGCTGACCCGCTTCGCCGAGGAGCACGGCGACGCGATCGGCCCGAAGTCGTCGCTGCTGATCCTGGGGGACGGGCGCTCCAACTACAGCGACCTGGCGCTGCCGGTCCTCGCCGACCTCGCGGGCCGGGCCCGGCACGCGTGGTGGCTCAACCCCGAGCACCCGCGCCACTGGGGCACCGGCGACAGCGCGGCGGACCGCTACGGGGAGATCGTGCCCATGACGGAGTGCCGCAACCTCGCCCAGCTGGGCGAGTTCGTGCACGGGATCGTTTGAGTCGTTGGCGCTCGCTCCGCTCGCGCGTGCTGAAGCAGGCCGAGCGGCTAGCCCGCGAGGTAGCCGAGGTCCTGCATCCGGCTGATCTCCGCCCGCAGCTCCGGGTGCTCGGCGTTGTCGGCGGCCTTCGCGCCCGCGACGTACATGTGGCTGCCGTCGACGCTGCTGCTGTCGAAGACCACGGTCAGCCGGTTGGCGACCTTGGCGTTGATCAGCGAGCCGAGCAGGGCGACCGGGTCGCGGCGGTCCTCGAGCGACAGGATGCGGGTGGCCTCGGGGATCCGGGGCACCTGCGCCGACGGCGCACCCGCCGTGACCACCTGGTCGACGACGAAGCGCGGAGAGCTGGCCGCGGCTGCGATCTCCGCCGCCACGGTGCCGCCGGCCGCGGAGCCGACGAGCATGACGCGCGCGTCGTCCTCGGTCACGGCCTTCTCGATGGCACGGACGACCTGGCTGGCGTACGTCGTGGGGTCGGCGCCGACGAGGCGCAGCCGGCCGGAGTCGGGACCGAGGGTGCCGGGGAGATAGGCGATGTAGCGGCCGGTGCCGACGCGCTGCACGCTGATCCGGCGGTCCTCCTTGACGAGGTTGGCCATCAGCTCCTCGAGCGACCGCGGCGCCTGCGCGGAGCTGGTGCCGGCCTCGGGCTCCGTGTCCTCGACCTCCATGAACGTGCCGGCGGAGTCGCGGAAGGCGGACACCGCGTCGGTCGGGAACGGGGCGATCCCGATGGCGCGGAGGCCACCGCGGGCGGCATGGGCGCCCTGGTCGGAGGCGAGGACGCCTGCGGTGAGGAGTGAACGCATGTGCAGGCCGTCGAGCAGCCCCCCGCCACCGGAGAGGTGGTCCATCAGGTCGGGATTGTTCTCGGCGAGCTCGCTGAGGTAGGCGGTGACGCCGTCGCGGTCCAGAGCGTCGGTCTCGATCAGCCCGGCGCTCACGATCGCCCCACCGAGCGCGACCTCGGGGGCGAGGTAGCCGATCGCGCGGCCCGCGATGGAGCCGAGCGTCTTGTAGGCCGCCTGCTGGAGCTCGTCGATCCAGCGGTAGGTGAGCACGGTGGCGCGTACGACGAGCGCGTCGGCGTCGAGCTCGACCGAGCGGGTCAGCAGCCCGTGCTTGCCCGTCGTGGCGGCCCGGATGTCCTCCTCGGCCTGGCCCCAGGTGGTCTGCGAGAGCAGGCCGGTGTCGACGACGTCGTCGTCACCGAGGATCTCGGCGCCGAGGCGGGCGCGGGTGCGCATCTCGTTGCCGGAGGAGTCGAACAGGTCGGCCAGCGCCAGCATCTGGTCGTACTTGTCCGCCGCCACGGACGCCGAGGCGTCCTCGGGCGAGTGGGCACCGTGGGTGCGGGGGATGTCGAGGTCGCTCATCAGCTGTCCTCCCGGAGGCTGACCTGGGCGAGCACCGGGGCGAGCTCGGTCGCCAGGTCGTCGGGGTCGACGCGGGCGATCGCGACGCGGGCCCCGTCGTCGTGGTGCGGGGTGAGGGAGTGCCAGCCGTCCTTGAGCAGGACCCACGAGATCACGCCCACCGATGCGGTGGCCCGCTCGGACACCTCGGCGGCGAGGATGCGCAGCCGGCCCCGGCTCTCGGCGTGGACGGCCGAGAGTGCCGCGGCGGCCTCGGCCATGCCCAGCTCGTCGCCGTCGCCGAGGACGTGGCCGTCGCCCTGCCCGATCAGCACCGGGACCAGGTCGGAGCGTCCCGACCTGATGGCCTCGCCGACCGAGTCGGCCAGGGCGTAGGGGACGTCGAGGAGCGCCGGCACCCGGGACGTGGTGAGCGGGAGGTCCTCGGGGACAGCGGTCACCCGGGCGAGCTCGGTCGTCCACTGCTCGACGGGGAACCAGGCCAGCTCGAAGACGATGCCGTCGCAGGTCGACAGGCTGGCGACCGCGCCGCCGTCCTGCCGGTGCCAGGCCTTGACCTGGGTGGCCCCGGCAGCAACGTCGATGTCGAGCGCGAGACGCGGCGTGGCCAGCAGCCCCACCGCGCCGACCAGACCGGGGTCGGCGCCGTCGTCGCCGACCAGTCCGCGGCGGCGGAGCGTGTCGTGCGGGTCGTGGAGGGTGCCGAGGGCGTCGGTGTAGGCGGAGTCCTCGACGGATCCGCGGCTCTGGCCGAGTCGTCCCGACAGGGCCCCGTGGCCCGGCCCGGGAGCGTCTGGCTGGAGGTCGAAGGGGAGGGGTGCGCCGCCGGCGAGCTCGGCGACGACGCGCAGCTCGGGCAGGGTCAGCGCGAGGCGCCGGGCGATGGCGTCGAGGAAGGACGCGGGGGGCGCGGGAGGAGTGGTCAGGTCGATGGTCACCATGTCAGAGGCCCGGGAGCTCGAGGGTCAGCCAGTCCTTGTGACCGGCCGGAGGAGGGTCGAAGGCCAGCAGCGCGGCGTCGGACTCGTCGGCCGTCGCGCCGGACCCGGTGTCGTGCTCGCTCGCCCGGGTGCGGGCGTCCTCGACGAGGGACGTGGCCTTGTGGGAGCGCGTGTCGATGGTCTCCTTGAGGCGGTCGACCTCGCCCAGGTGCCTGGCCAGCGAGTCGGCCGCGGTCTCGTGGTGCGCCGCGGCGGTGCGCAGGTGGTGGGCCCGTTCCTTGATGCGCTCGCGCATGGAGTCTGCGGCCTTGCCGTGCCACGGGACGGCCTCGGCCTGCGACACGAGGCGGGAGGCGAGGGCCCGGATGTCGCCGCTCTGTTCGCGCAGCTGGGCGACGCGCTTGCGCGCGGCGGCAGTGTCGCCGTACATCGGATCACACCCTTTCGTCGGGGAGCGCCTACCCGAGGAGCGGTGCGCCCAAACGTGTCCCGACCGCGCATTCTCCCCCAGGCCAGACGGCTGCACACGCGCGGCGCGCAGGTCCCGGCGACGCTGGAACGACGTCGGTCGTGCGCCTGC
>JAKFFB010000030.1:0-18398 GCA_036675425.1 Actinomycetales bacterium
GAGAAACTAGAACCTGTTCTCGTGGCGTAGTCGACGCCGGCGTACGAGGAGCAGTCCGAGACCGAGCAGCGCGACGAGCGCGGGCCAGGCCTCCGCACCGGTGGCGGGCAGCCGGCCGGTTGCCGGACGGGCCGGCGGAGCCGTCGCCAGGCGCGCCGGGTTCGTCCACGACCACGAGTTCTTGGCGAGCTCGTAGGCCGTGAACGTGATGGCGTAGTCGTTGAGCCCGAAGGGGTGGTCGTACTCGTCGGTCGGGAACGGCAGGAACGAGCCGAGGATCCGGATGCGTCCCTTGCCGACGGTGAGCTCGCCGTAGGTGACGTTCCCGCTGTCGGAGTCCCCGACGGTGCCGACGGTGCGACCGCCGGCCTCCTCCCACGCCGCCTGCGCGACGCCGTGCTGCGGCAGCGTGGCCGCGTCACCGCCGTTCTCGTCCTGGATGGCGTAGCCGGTCGGCACCGGCTCGGTCGTCTGCCGCCGCCGGTCGGGCCCCTCGGCGGAACCGGGCAGGTCCACGTTCTTGGCGAGCGGGTCGTCGTAGGTCGACTCACCGTCGGGTCCGGTGAAGGACACCGACCCGGCGTAGACCGGCTCGCTCTCGATGGCGTCGGGGTCCACGATCCCCATGGCGCCCAGCGCGTTGACGGCGTCGTCGGTGAGCACGACGTTGCCGCCGGACTCGGCGAACGCCCGAAGCGCCTTCGCCGTGCGGGGATCCGTCACCGTGCGGTCCGCCGCGATCACGGTGTCGTACGTGCGGAGGTTGTTGCGGCCGGCAGCGACGTCCGCGGCGGGCACCGGGGTGAGCTGACCCGCCGCGACGTGCGGCGTGAGCTCCGTGAAGAAGTCGAGGTTGCTCACGTCGTACGGCCGCTGTCCCGGGTCGGGCCAGGCCCGTCCGCGGGTGAAGCTGATGTCGGCGGCGACCAGTGCGGCGCCGGGGCCGAAGACGCGGAAGCGGTACTTGCCCGGCACCAGGTCGTTGGCGTCGACCTGCATGCCGCTCTGCAGGTAGGCCGGTGACTGGTTGTAGTCCTGGTTGACCGTCGTCCACTGCGAGCCTCCGGGCTCGGGCTCCTCGGCGCTGAAGCGGTCGACGGCGATGCCGAGGACGGCACCCGGTCCGACGCCCTGCACGTTGGAGAAGGTCGCCTTCGCCACGATCCCGCCGTTCTGCACGCCCTGCTTGGGCCCGTTGACGTCGAACTCGAAGGTCGCGTCGGCGGTCGGCTGCTTCACCAGCTGGGTGCTGATCGGCTCCTGCACCGGCAGGTTGCTCGTGGGTGCTGGAGCCGTCCTTCCCTTGTGCACCAGGCGCTTCGGCTGGGTGAGGTAGGCGGCCTTGCCCGTGAAGCGGAAGCGCTGGTCCTCCGGCTGCAGCGTGTAGTTGAGCATCGCGTAGATGAGCGACTTGTTGCCGTCGACGTGGAGCTGCTCGGCGCTCTGCACGAAGCACTTGCCGATGCCGCAGTTGGACAGGTGCGACAGGCTCATCTCGTTGTCGATGAAGTCCGCGTTCAGGCCGATCGGGCTGTCGGCCCAGTTCCCGATCGCGCCGGTGACCGTGTAGGCGATGGTGTCCCAGATGGTCCCGTACTGCACGCCGTAGACCCTCGGCGTCGGGTCGCAGCCGTCGGCCGGGTTGTTGACCGTCCCGCTGGTGCCGGGCGGCACGCACGCCTCGGGCGCGTCGTTCGGCTTGATGAGCGGGTTCCAGGCGAGCCGCGTCTCGGCGTCCTGGTAGGCCCCTTGGGTGAACTGCAGCATCCGCTGGTTCTTGCCGTACGGCCGCTGGCTCGCCCCCAGGAGCGTGAACGAGAACGCCCGGTCGATGAGCTGGCCGTGCAGGTCCACGCCGCCGGCCCAGGTCGGCGAGATCGCCTTGAGCACCTTGGCGAACGTCGCGGTCTCGGGCTCGCTGGCCGGTGTGAAGGGCCTGAAGGTGTAGCCCTTCTCGGGCCAGTCGCGGTTCAGGTCGACGCCGTTGCCGTTGTAGCGCTGGTAGGAGAGCCCGCCGAGCGTGGTGTCACCGCGCCGCCAGCCGTCGGGGTTGTTCATGGCGAACCACACCGACGACCTCTTCAGCACCTCTCCGGCCGGCAGCGACGAGTCGAGCGTCTCCATCACCGGCTGCTCGGGCGTCTCCGCCGCCCACGTCGCGAGGTCCTCCGCCGCCCGCAGACCGCCCTCCAGCCCTGCCTTCTCGATGCCGTGCAGCGAGAGCGTGAAGAGGAACTTCTTCTTGTCCTTCTCCGGCACCCGCTCGTCGGTGATCCGCACCATGTGCAGGTCGGCCTTGTTGCGGGTCAGCGTGTTGGTCGGCAGCCCGGCCGACTGGCCCTCGCCCTTGGCCAGGTCGAGCACCTCGGCGAAGTCCTCCTTGAGGTTGTAGACCTCGACGAAGCCGGGGTAGCGCTGCTCGAGGTACTCCAGCCCCGCGATCGCCTCGCTGTGCTGGATGAAGTCGACTGCCCGGCAGACGGCGTTCCCCTTGGCGTACGGCGACTCTCCCGGCGCCGGTGAGGGCGAGGGTGCGAACGCCTGCGGGTCGGGGAACACCCGGCCG
Organism: Actinomycetales bacterium; assembly: GCA_036675425.1. Taxonomy (GTDB): domain Bacteria; phylum Actinomycetota; class Actinomycetes; order Mycobacteriales; family SCTD01; genus SCTD01. The sequence continues at coordinate 2,567 of JAKFFB010000030.1, forward strand.
CACCGCTCGTACGCCGCGTCATCCGTGGCGACGGGCGTGGCGAGCGCCGGGGACGCTGTCGTGACCACCCCCAGCGGGACGAGCAGGGACAGGACGAGGACGGCGGCGCGGGCTCTCATGGCGGGATCGTGACAGGCCCGGAGCCATCGCAACAGGGAGGTCGGCCGTCGCCTAGCCTGCGGGCCATGAGCGCGGTCGCGGTGGTCACCGACAGCACGGCCTACCTGCCGGAGGGCGTTGCGGAGACCTCGGCGGTCTCGGTGGTGCCGCTGCACGTCGTTCTGGGCAGTCGTACCGGCACGGAAGGCGCGGAGGTCTCGCCGCAGGACGTCGCGTCGGCGCTGGCCGAGCGACGGCTCCAGGTCTCCACCTCGCGGCCCACGCCCGCCGAGTTCGCGGACGTCTACCGCGCGACCGGCGCGACGCAGATCGTGTCGGTGCACCTGTCGGCCGAGCTGTCGGGCACGTACGACGCAGCGGTCCTCGCCGCGGCCGAGGTCGAGACGGACGGCATCGAGGTGCGGGTCGTCGACAGCGCGACGATCGCGATGGGGCTGGGCTTCGCGGTGCTGGCGGCGGCACGAGCGGCTGCCGCCGGCGGCGGCCTCGACGAGGTGGCCGACGCCGCCCGGGAGACCGCGGCCGCGACCGACGTCCTGTTCTACGTCGACACCCTCGAGCACCTGCGCCGGGGCGGCCGGATCGGTGCCGCGGCCGCGCTGGTCGGGACCGCGCTCGCGGTCAAGCCGCTGCTGCACGTCGCCGGGGGGCGCATCGCGCCGCTGGAGAAGGTCCGCACGGCGTCGAAGGCCCTCGCACGGCTGGAGGAGCTGGCGGTGGAGCGAGCGGGCGACGCTCCCGTCGACGTCGCGGTCCACCACCTCGTGGCGGGTGAGAAGGCGCAGGCCCTCGCCGAGCGGCTGCTCGCGCGCATGCCCGGGCTCGACTCGGTGCACGTCTCGGAGGTCGGCGCCGTCGTCGGCGCGCACGTCGGCCCCGGGCTGCTCGGGGTCGTGGTCTTGCGCAGATGACCTGGGTCGCGGCTGTCCTCGTCGGCTACCTCGTGGGAGCCGTGTCCCCGGCCACGCTGGTGGCGTCCCGGCGCGGCGTCGACCTGCGCGGCGTGGGCTCCGGCAACCCGGGTGCGACCAACGTCGGGCGTGCGCTCGGACCGCGTACGGGTGTCGTCGTCGCGGTGCTCGACGTCCTGAAGGGACTCGTCCCCGCAGCGGCTTTCGGCGCGGTCGACCACCGTGCGGGGCTGCTCGCGGGGGTCGCCGCGGTGATCGGGCACGTGACCTCGCCGTTCCTGCGTGGCCGCGGTGGCAAGGGCGTCGCGACCGCGGGCGGGGCGATCCTCGGCTCGCACCCGCTCTGGGCGATCCCGGTGCTCGGGACGTGGCTCGTGGTCGTCGCGGTGTCGCGGTGGTCGGCGCTGGCCTCGGTCAGCGCCGCGCTTGCGGTGCTGGTCGTGGGGGTCGTCGTGGGCGAGGACGTGCTGTGGGCGGCGGCGCTCTGCGTCATCGTCCTGGTGCGGCACCAGCCGAACGTCATGCGGCGGCTCGAGGCGCGGCGCGAGGGCGCCTGACGGTCCACAGGGCTCGTCGGTCCACAGGTTCGCGCCTGCAGGCTCCGTGGGTGCGGTCGCCTTCCTAGCGTCCGGCGGGTGCTGCTGCGACCGCGTCCCGACGGTGAGGCTGCCGCTGCCCGGGTGGCGGCGCTGCTGCCGGTGTCCGGGGGTGGCTGGGTGCCGCCGGACGATCCCGCGGAGGAGCCGGATCCGGCGCCCGAGACGGTCGCCGACGTCGCTGTCGAGCCCGTCGCGGAGCGGTCCTGGGCGCCGCGGCACGCGTCGCTGGACACCGCGCGCTGGCGGCTCGACCCCGGACGGCGCGGTGCGGCGGCGCTGGTGGCCGTCGCGCTGCTCGCGGCCGCGGTGGCCGGCGTCGTGGCGTTCCGCAGCCGGCCGCAGGAGATGGCCGTCCCCGTGGTCGAGGCAGCGGGCGCACCGCTGCCCGGGGCGTCGGCCGAGGCGACGTCCGGCGAGGTGGTGGTCGCGGTCGCCGGCCAGGTGCGCACCCCCGGCCTGGTGCGGCTGCCGGCCGGCAGCCGGGTCGACGACGCCGTCCGGGCGGCCGGCGGTCCGCTGGCGGGTGCTGACCTCGGCCTGCTGAACCTCGCCCGCCGGCTGGTCGACGGGGAGCAGGTCCTCGTCGGGGTGGAGCCTCCGGCGGGCGGGCCTGCCGCGGGAAGCGGCGCAGGCGGTGGCCTGCTGAACCTCAACGCCGCCTCGGCGTCCGACCTCGACGGCCTGCCCGGCATCGGGCCGGTGCTCGCGCAGCGCATCGTCGACTGGCGCACCGAGAACGGCCCCTTCGCCTCCGTCGACCAGCTGCGGGAGGTCACCGGGATCGGCGAGGCGAAGTTCCAGGACCTGCAGGCGAAGGTGACGGTCTAGGTGCCGCTGCTGCCCGCTGCGGGCGAGCAGCTCGACCTGCGCCTGGTGCCCGCGGCGCTCGGCGCGTGGGGGGTTGCGTGGCAGGGGCGACTGCTGCCGGGCGGGCTGCTGCTGATCCTCGGAGGGCTGCTCGCGGCAACCGCTCTGGTGCTGCTCGGAACCCGGCGCGGCGGGCGGGTGCTCGTCGCTGCCGCGGTCTGCGGCTGCACGGCCGCAGCTGCACTCGTCACCGGGCTGCACACCGGCGGGCTGCGCGACGGCCCGCTGGCCGCGGCTGCCGCGCGCGAGGCCGCGGTGACGGTGGAAGGGGTGCTCACCGCCGACCCGCGGCGGGCGCTGACGGCCGCGCCGCGCGGACGCGACCTCGTGGTCGTCCGACTCCGGGTGGAGCGGCTGGACGCGGCCGGACGGTCGTACCGCTTGCGCACTCCCGTCGTGGTCCTCAGCTCGTCGACGGAGTGGCTGCCGCTGCTGCCCAGCCAGCGGGTGCGGGTCGAGGGCAGGCTGCGGCCGGCGGAGCGCGGTGACGACGTCGCGGCGGTGCTGTCCGGGCGAGGCGACCCGGTCGTCCTCAGCGGACCGAGCCGGGTGCACCGCGCGGCCGGGCACCTGCGGGCGGGGCTGCGGCGGGCGGTCGACCCGCTGCCGGCGAGGGAGCGCGGGCTGCTGCCGGGGCTGGTCGTCGGCGACACCAGCCGGCTGGCTGCCGAGGTGCAGGAGGACTTCCGGACGGTGGGGCTCACGCACCTGACTGCCGTCTCGGGCAGCAACGTCGCGATCGTGACCGGCGCGGTCCTGCTCCTGGCCCGGGCCGTGGGCGTACGGCTGGTGCTGCGCGGCGTCCTCGCGCTCGTCGCGCTGGCGGGCTTCGTGGTGCTGGCCCGGCCGGACCCGAGCGTGCTGCGGGCATCGGTCATGGGGGTCATCGGGCTGCTCGCGCTGATGACCGGCACCCGTCGCGCGGCGATGCCCGCGCTGGCCACCGCGGTCATCGTGCTGGTGCTCGTGAGCCCGCCGCTCGCGGCCGCGCCCGGCTTCGCGCTGTCCGTGCTCGCCACGACCGGGCTGCTGGTGCTGGCGCCGCCCTGGCGCGAGGCACTGCGCCGGTGGATGCCCGCGTGGCTGGCCGACGCGATCGCGGTTCCTGCTGCGGCGCAGGCGATGTGCGGGCCGATCGTGGTGGCGATCAGCGCGCAGCTCGGCTTGCTCGCCGTGCCCGCGAACCTGCTCGCGATCCCGGCTGTCGCGCCGGCGACGATCGCGGGTGTCGGTGCGGCGCTGCTCGCGCCGGTGTGGCTGCCGGCGGCGCAGGCGGTGGCCTGGATCGGCTACCTGCCGACCGCGTGGCTGGTGCTGGTGTCTCGGGTGGGTGCGGCCGTGCCGGGGGCGTCCGTGCCGTGGCCGGACGGCAGCGCCGGCGCGCTGATTCTGGCTGCGCTGACCGCCCTGCTGGTCCCGGCCCTCTCGCGTCGCCGGCTGCGGCGGGTCCTGGTCGCGGCGGCGCTCGGGATCGCCCTGGCCACAGGGGGTCTCGTGATCGCTCGGCCCGCGTGGCCCCCGCCGGGGTGGTTCCTCGTCATGTGTGACGTGGGGCAGGGGGATGCGGTCGTCCTGAACGCCGGCCGAGGCAGCGCCGTGGTCGTCGACGTCGGTCCGGACCCGGAGGCGGTGGACGGCTGCCTGGACCGGCTCGGCGTCTCGCGGCTGCCGCTGGTGCTGCTGACGCACGACCACGCCGACCACGTCGACGGCCTGTCCGGTGTCGCCCGGGGCAGGCAGGTGGGGCTGCTCCAGGTCGGCCCGCTGGACGAGCCGGAGAGCGCCGTGCTGCTCGCCGAGCGGACGGGGGTGCCGCTGGGACGCCCGGCGCTGGGGGAGCGGCGCAGGGTCGGCGACCTCAGCTGGGAGGTGATCGCCCCCGGTCGGGCCTTCCGGGGCACGACCAGCGACTCCAACAACAGCTCGCTGGTGCTGCGGCTGACGGTCGGCCCGACGACCGTGCTGCTCACCGGCGACGTGGAGCCCGAGGCGCAGCGCGACCTCCTGCGCCGCCGGACCGACCTGCGCGCGGTGGTTCTGAAAGTCCCTCATCACGGCAGCGACCACCAGGAGGACGAGTTCCTCGACGCGGTCGGGGCGTCGGTGGTGCTCACCTCGGTGGGCGCGGACAACACCTACGGCCACCCGTCGCCGCAGACGCTCGACCGGCTGACCTCCCGCGGCGCCCGGTCCTTCCGCACCGACCTGCACGGCGACGTCGCGCTCGCCCACCGCGACGGCAGGCTGGTCGTCGTCGCGCGGGGCTGATCTCGCCGGTCGACGGCTCCCGGAGCGCCTCTCATGGGACGATGGGGCGTGCCCGCAGACGTCCTCGTACCGCTGACGCTCGTGGTCGGCGAGGAGGAGCTGCTCGTCGGCCGCGCGGTCACGGCGATCGTGCGCGCGGCGCGGGCGGCCGACGCCGAGGCGGACGTGCACGACGTCGTCGCCGGCGACCTCGAGCGCGGCGATCTGGACGACCGGCTCAGCCCGTCGCTGTTCGGCGAGCGGCGGGTGCTGGTGGTGCGCGGGGCGCAGGACCTCGGCAAGGAGATCGCCGCCGAGCTGCAGGCCTGCCTGACGCCGCCGCCGGACGACTGCCACGTCGTCGTCGTGCACGCCGGCGGAGCCAAGGGCAAGGCGCTGCTCACCGCGCTGGCCGCCCTCAAGCCGCGCCGGGTCGAGTGCCCCAAGGTGACCAAGTTCGGGGAGCGACGCGACTTCGTACGACGAGAGCTGAAGGCTGACGGCCGCGCCGTCGACGAGGAGGCCGTGGCGGCGCTGCTGGAGGCGGTGGGCAACGATCTGCGCGAGCTCTCGTCGGCGGCGAGCCAGCTGCTGGCCGACACGGCAGGACCGATCACGGTCGAGACCGTCGCGCGCTACCACCGGGGGCGGGCCGAGTCGTCGGGCTTCACCGTCGCCGACCGGGCCGTCGACGGCGACCTCGCCGGGGCCCTCGAGCTCGCGCGGTGGGGGCAGAGCACGGGGCTCGCGCCGGTCCTGGTGACCAGTGCCCTGGCCAGCACGCTGCGGTCGATGGCCCTGGTCGCCTCCGCCGGCCGGGCGCCCGCGCACCAGATCGCCGGCCAGCTCGGGATGCCGCCGTGGAAGGTCGAGAAGACCCAGCGGCAGGCTCGCGGCTGGCGTCCGGAGGGGCTGTCCGCCGCGCTCGCCGCCGTGGCCGTGGCCGACGGCGACGTCAAGGGTGGGGCCGTCGACTCGGACTACGCCGTGGAGCGGCTGCTGCTGCGCGTGGTCCAGGCCCGCGGAGCCGGTCGATGAGCGAGTCGGTCGAGGGCGTGGTGGCCGGCGGAGCCTCGGTGCCGGTCGTGTCCGCCGGAGCGGGCAAGAAGGCGAAGAAGCCGCTCTACCCCCGGCTGCTGCGCCTGCAGCACGTCCACCCGAACGCCTGGCAGCGGGCCGCCCTCGGCGAGGGCGCGATCGGCGTGGGGGTGCTGCTGTCGATGGCCGACCTCGCCACCGCCTGGACCATCGTCGCGCTGCCGGTCGCCGTCGCCGCCATCGTCAAGGCCCACGACCTGCTGCAGGGCCTGCTCGACCGCTCCTGACGCACCCTCGTACGCCCCTCCCTCGTACGCCCCTCCCGCGCGCGGCCTGCCCGCGCGCGGCCTGCCCGCGCGCGTCCTGCCCGCGCGCGCCCTGCTGGGTGATCCACGCGCATCTTGAGGTGGATCTCCGCCCCGGATCCACCTCGACTTCCCCGTGGATCACCCGAGCGGGGCAGCGCCCGGCAGCACCCGAGCGGCCGGCGCGAGCGCTGCGCGCAGCGGGGCATCCCGCGCAGCCCGGACTTCCACCGTCCACCTCGCGGGGTGCGGGCCTCCTGCGAGGCCCTCCAGGCCCGGGCGGCCCGAGGTGGACAGCGGACGTCCGGAGGTCGCCCTGGGAGGACTGGCGTGCACATCGGGACGTGGCCCGACCGGCTGAGCGCAGTGCAGCGGGCGACACGGCCGACCCCGCTCGAGGTGCACGTGCTTCCTCCCACGCCCCCCCGGGACATGACAACGGCGCGGGCCCCGGAGGGACCCGCGCCGCAGAGGAAGAGCTAGGAGCTGGTGCTGCTCAGCTGCGCGACCTTCTTGGCCATCGCGGACTTGCGGTTGGCGGCCTGGTTGGCGTGGATGACGCCCTTGCTGGCGGCCTTGTCGAGCGCCTTGCTGGCGTCGCGCATCAGCGTCTCGGCCTTGGCGGCGTCACCGGCGTCGGCGGCCTCGCGGTACTTGCGGATGGCGGTCTTGAGGGACGACTTGACCGACTTGTTGCGCAGGCGCGCCTTCTCGTTGGTCTTGATGCGCTTGATCTGCGACTTGATGTTCGCCACGCTGCGTCGTCCTCAGTTCTGAGCCAGATGGGGGTGGGGCGGCCGGTTCGCAGGCATGCGGCGGCACGCGTTCGCCGACCACGATAGCAGCCGGAGCGCTCGCCCCCGAGGTGACAAGATCGCGGTTTGCCGCGCACCGCGGGCGGGGGAGGGGGACCGGCATGGGGCGAGCGCGTGGCTGACCTGTTCGAGGGCTATCCCGTCGGCGTGGCCTGGGACGAGGTCCTGGACGCCGACGGCCGGCCGCGGGAGCACAGCGCTCCGCTGGTCGACGCGCTGCGGGAGCTCTCGCCCGAGGACCTGGACGTACGCGCTGCCGCCCTCGCCAGCGCGTTCCGGGACCAGGGCATCACCTTCAGCCTGTCCGGTGAGGAGCGGCCCTTCCCGCTCGACGTCGTGCCGCGGGTGGTCGACGCCGACGAGTGGGACCTGGTCGAGCGGGGGGTCGCCCAGCGGGTGAAGGCGCTCGAGGCCTTCCTCGCCGACATGGCGGGCGAGCAGGCGGTGCTCGGCGACCGGGTCGTCCCGCGCCGGGTCGTGGTGAGCAGCAGCGCCCACGCGCCGGCCGCGCACGGGATCGTCCCGCCGAACGGCGTCCGCGTGCACGTCTCCGGCATCGACCTGATCCGCGACGAGCAGGGCCGCTTCTGCGTCCTGGAGGACAACCTCCGCACCCCGTCCGGTGTGAGCTACGTCATCGAGAACCGGCGCGCGATGACCCGGGTCTTCCCCGAGCTGCTGGCCACCCACCGGGTCCGCCCGGTCGGCGACTACCCCGGGATGCTGCTGGCCGCGCTCCGGGCGGCTGCCCCGGAGGGCGTGCTCGACCCGACCGTGGTCGTGCTGACGCCGGGCGTCTTCAACAGCGCGTACTTCGAGCACTCCCTGCTGGCCCGGCTCATGGGCGTCGAGCTGGTCGAGGGGCGCGACCTGGTGTGCCGCGACGGCGAGGTGTGGATGCGCACCACCGGCGGCGAGCAGCGGGTCGACGTCGTCTACCGGCGCATCGACGACGACTTCCTCGACCCGCTGCACTTCCGGCCGGACAGCCTCGTCGGCTGCCCAGGCCTGCTCAACGCCGCCCGCGGCGGCCGGGTCACCCTGGCCAACGCGGTCGGCAACGGCGTCGCGGACGACAAGCTCGTCTACACCTACGTCCCCGAGCTGGTCCGCTACTACCTGGGCGAGGAGCCGCTGCTCCCCAACGTCGACACCTACCGCTGCGAGGACCCCGACCAGCTCCCGGAAGTGCTCGCGAAGCTCGACCAGCTGGTGCTCAAGCCGGTCGACGGCTCGGGCGGCAAGGGGCTGGTGATCGGCCCGCAGGCCACCGACGAGGAGCTCGCCCGCCTGCGGGCCCAGCTCGAGGCCGACCCCCGCGGCTGGATCGCCCAGCGCGTCATCCAGCTGTCCACGAGCCCGACCAAGACGCCGGACGGGATCGCGCCGAGGCACGTCGACCTCCGCCCCTTCGCCGTCAACGACGGGGACAAGGTGTGGGTCCTCCCCGGCGGCCTCACCCGGGTCGCGCTCCCGGAGGGCTCGCTGGTCGTCAACTCCAGCCAGGGCGGCGGCAGCAAGGACACCTGGGTGCTGGCCCGCGACGAGGTGGTCGCCGAGGGCGAGACGACCCACGACGACCTGCTGCCCGCGGCTCCCGAGGGACGGCTGCTCGACATGGGCAACGCCGTCCTCGCCGACCAGCAGCAACAGCAGCAGCAGGGGAGGCTCTCGTGCTGAGCCGCGTCGCCGAGTCCCTCTACTGGCTGGGCCGCTACGTCGAGCGCGCCGAGGACACAGCCCGCCTGCTCGACGTGCACGTCCACACGCTGCTCGAGGACCCCTGGGTCGACGAGCACCGCGCCTGCTGCGACCTGCTGGGGGTCATGGGCGTTCCCGTGCCGGACGGGCCCGTCGACGCCCGTCGTACCGTCCAGCTGCTCGGCTTCGCGCCCGGCAGCACGAGCAGCATCGTCGGCGCCATCGGCGGTGCCCGCGAGAACGCCCGCGGCATCCGCGAGGCCATCTCCAGCGAGCTGTGGGAGAGCCTCAACGTCACCTACCACTCGCTGCGGGTGCAGGAGGCCGACGCCGCGAGGCGTGGTCCGTTCGGCTTCTTCCGCTACGTACGGGAGCGCAGCGCGGTGATCGCCGGCACCATCGACGGGACCATGCCGAGGGACGACGGCTGGCGGTTCCTCGTCCTCGGCCGGTCGATCGAGCGGATCGACATGACGGCCCGGCTGCTCTGGGCCCGCGCGGGCTCCCGGGCGGCCGGCGCCGGCTGGACCGCGCTGCTCAAGTCGTGCAGCGCGCACGAGGCCTACCTGCGGACCTACCGCGCCGCCGTCGAGCCCGAGCGGGTGGTCGAGTTCCTCGTGCTGGACCGGCTCTTCCCGCGCTCCATCTACGCCTCGATGCTGGTGGCCGAGCAGTGCCTGGCCGAGCTCGACCCGACTGCCGGTCGTACGGGCGTCGACAACGCCGCGCGCCGGCTCGTCGGGCGGGCGCGCACCGACCTCGAGTTCCGGCTCGCCGACGAGCTGCTGGCCGACCTCCCCGCGCTGCTCGACCGGACCCAGACCACCTGCTCGACCGTCGGTGATGCCGTCAGCCGGCGCTTCTTCCACCGCGAGGCCACCCTCGCCTGGGCCTCGGGGTCCTCCACATGAGCTGGCGGCTGAGGATCCGGCACACGACCGGCTACGCGTACGACGCGCCTGTCCTCGCGTCGTTCAACGAGGCGCGGCTGACCCCTGTGACCGACGTCGACCAGCTCACCCTCGAGGCGCAGGTCGTCACGACGCCCGAGGCCAAGCAGCAGCGCTACTGGGACTACTGGGGCACCCAGGTCACGGCCTTCGACGTGCACCGTCCGCACAGCCAGCTCGTGGTGACCGCCACCTCGGTGGTCGACACCGCGGACGCCCGGCCGGCTCCGGTGGTGTCCGGCTGGGACGCCGTCCGCTCGCCCGAGGTGCGCGACCGCTTCGTCGAGATGCTCACGCCCACCGAGCGCACCCGGCCGGACGAGGAGATGGTCGTGCTCGCCCGCAAGGCGGTCGAGGGGCTCGACCCGCACGACGCGGCGATGGCGCTCATGGCGCTCGCGCACGAGCGGGTGGCCTACCGGCCCGGCAGCACCGGGGTCGCCACCTCCGCGCAGGAGGCGTGGGGCCAGGGCAGCGGCGTGTGCCAGGACATCGCGCACGTCACGGTCGCCCTGCTGCGCGCGGTCGGGCTGCCCGCGTCGTACGTCTCCGGCTACCTCCACCCGCGCCGCGATGCCGCGATCGGCCAGACCGTGACCGGCGAGAGCCACGCCTGGGTCGAGGTCTGGCTGGGCGGGTGGTGGGCGTACGACCCGACGAACACGGTGCCGGCCGGTGAGCGGCACGTCGTGGTCGGCCGGGGCAGGGACTACGCCGACGTCCCGCCGCTGAAGGGCCTCTTCTCCGGCGGCGGCGGCCACCGGCTGGACGTGACGGTGGAGGTCACCCGGCTGCAGTAGGTGACAATGGGACGTGCCCATGACCGATCCGGCGATCATCCGGAACTTCTGCATCATCGCCCACATCGACCACGGCAAGTCCACGCTCGCCGACCGGATGCTCCAGCTCACCGGGGTCGTCGACGCCCGGCAGATGCGCGCGCAGTACCTCGACAAGATGGACATCGAGCGCGAGCGCGGCATCACCATCAAGGCGCAGAACGTCCGGATGCCGTGGACCGCGGACGACGGCAAGGACTACGTCCTGCACATGATCGACACCCCCGGCCACGTCGACTTCACCTACGAGGTGTCGCGGTCGCTGGCCGCCTGCGAGGGCACGCTGCTCCTCGTCGACGCCGCCCAGGGGATCGAGGCGCAGACGCTCGCGAACCTCTACCTCGCCCTCGAGAACGACCTGCACATCATCCCGGTGCTCAACAAGATCGACCTGCCGGCGGCGCAGCCGGACAAGTACGCCGAGGAGGTCGCGAAGATCATCGGCTGCGAGCCCGACGACGTGCTCCGGATCAGCGCCAAGACCGGGCAGGGCGTGCCGGACGTGCTGAACGCGATCGTCCGCGACGTGCCCGCGCCGATGGGCGACGTGAACGCCCCTGCCCGGGCGATGATCTTCGACTCGGTCTACGACTCCTACCGCGGCGTCATCACCTACGTCCGCGTCTTCGACGGCCAGCTGTCCACCAAGGACAAGGGTCTGATGATGTCGACGCAGAACGTGCACGACATCCTCGAGGTCGGTGTCGTCAGCCCGGAGATGAAGCCGACGGAGTTCCTGTCGGCGGGCGAGGTCGGCTACGTCATCCCCGGCGTGAAGAACGTCCGGCAGGCCCGCGTCGGCGACACCCTCACCACGGCACGGAACTCCGCGACCGAGTCGCTCGGCGGCTACCAGGACGCCAAGCCGATGGTGTTCTCCGGCCTCTATCCCCTGGACGGCAGCGAGTACCCCGCGCTGCGCGACGCCCTCGACAAGCTGCGCCTCAACGACGCCGCGCTCGTCTACGAGCCGGAGACCTCACTGGCGCTGGGCTTCGGCTTCCGCGTCGGCTTCCTGGGCCTGCTGCACCTCGAGATCGTCCGCGAGCGGCTGGAGCGCGAGGCAGGTCTTGCGCTCATCTCGACAGCGCCGAACGTCGTCTACCGCGTCGTGCTCGAGAGCGGCGAGGAGGTGGTCGTCACCAACCCCAGCGACTGGCCGACCAAGGGCAAGATCGCGCACATCTTCGAGCCGGTCGCCAAGGCGATGGTGCTGCTGCCGGCGGAGTACGTCGGTGCCGTGATGGAGCTCTGCCAGAACCGGCGCGGCGTCATGCAGGGCATGGACTACCTGTCCGAGGACCGCGTCGAGCTGCGCTACACGCTGCCGATGGGCGAGATCATCTTCGACTTCTTCGACCAGCTGAAGTCGCGCACCAAGGGCTACGCCTCGCTCGACTACGAGCTGTCCGGTGAGCAGGAGTCCGACCTGGTGAAGGTCGACATCCTGCTGCAGGGCGAGCCGGTCGACGCGTTCAGCGCGATCGTGCACCGCGACAAGGCCTACGGCTACGGCACATCCATGACCTCCAAGCTGCGCGAGCTCATCCCGCGGCAGAACTTCGAGGTGCCGATCCAGGCCGCGATCGGCGCGCGCGTCATCGCCCGCGAGAACATCAGGGCAATCCGCAAGGACGTGCTCGCCAAGTGCTACGGCGGTGACATCACCCGCAAGCGCAAGCTGCTGGAGAAGCAGAAGGAGGGCAAGAAGCGCATGAAGATGGTCGGCCGCGTCGAGGTCCCCCAGGAGGCGTTCATCGCCGCGCTCTCCACCGGCGAGGAGAAGGCCGGCAAGTAGTCCTCAGAGGAGGGCGACGAGCAGGACGGTCACCGCGGTGGTCAGCGCGGAGAGCAGCAGCCCGAGCTCGGCGGGGTAGTCGTACCGGCCCTCGAGATCGCGCTGCTTGAGCGCGCACGCGACGGAGGCCGCGGCCAGCACGAGCGGGATGCCCGTGGAGGACACGAGCAGGCCCACTGCCGCCAGCAGCGCCAGGATGCCGCTGCGCCGTCCCGGGTGCCCGTTGGCGGCCGGGACGACCCACAGCCCGAACGCCACCCCGGCCACGATCGCGGCCATGGCGAAGTAGGCCAGCGGCTCGTCGGCTGCCAGGGCGCAGACGGCTGCGGCGGCGGCCAGTCCGACCGCGGCGAGGGCCGTCGTACGGGATGCGGTCGCGGTGCTCGGCGTGCGCTGAAGAGTCGACGTGCTGGTCATGAGGCCCCCCTCGGACGAACAGCTGACGCCAGGCAGTGTGCGCGAAGAACGTCGTCGGCGGAAGGGGGACGATTCGCTGGTCAGCCGTGACCGCAGCGGGTAGGCAGGGCCGATGACCGCCTACACCGACCTCGACGACTACCTCGCGCTGCCACGGATCTCCGGGCTGGCCCTCAGCCCGGCCGGTGACCGCCTGGTCACCGTCGTCGCGACGCTGGACAAGGACGCGACGACGTACGTCAGCGCGCTGTGGGAGGTCGACCCCTCCGGGGAGCGACCGGCCCGCCGGCTGACCCGCAGCACCAAGGGCGAGGGCGGCCCGGTCTTCCTGCCGAGCGGCGACCTGCTCTTCACCTCGGCGCGACCGGACCCCGCGGGCGGCTCCGACGACGACACCCCCTCGATGCTGTGGCTGCTGCCGCCGGTCGGCGAGGCACGCGTCGTGGGCACCCGCCCGGGCGGGATCGGCGCTGTCGTCGTCGCCGAGAGGTCCGGCACCGTCGCGGTGCTGAGCGACACCCTGCCCGCCTCGACCGACACCGCGTCCGACGAGGAGCGGCGCAAGGCGCGCAAGGACAGGAAGGTCGACGCGGTGCTGCACGCGAGCTACCCCGTCCGCTACTGGGACCGCGACCTCGGCGTCGGGCAGACCCGGCTGCTGGTGACGGACCCGCCGGCGGACGACGGCTGCGTCGAGTGGCGCGACCTGACGCCGTCCCCCGGACGCGCGCTGCACGGCGGGCAGGTCTCGCTCACGCCCGATGGTCGTACGGCGGTCAGCACCTGGGCGCGGGCCGAGCCGCGCGGCGGGCGGCGAACCGCGCTGGTCGCCGTGGACACCGCCTCCGGGGAGCAGCGCGTCCTGCTGGACGACGACGGTGTCGACTGGGGCAACCCGCAGGTCTCGCCGGACGGACGATGGGTGGCCGTCATGGCGGAGCGCTGGAGCAGCCCCGACGAGCCGGTCGACCAGCGGCTGATGGTGGTGGCGCTGGACGGCTCCGTCGAGCCGCGGGACGTCGCGCCGGGATGGGACCGGTGGGCGAACGAGCACCACTGGAGTCCCGACGGGACAGCGCTTCTCGTGACGGCGGACGACGAGGGCGCCTGCCCCGTCTTCCGCATCGAGGTCGGTTCCGGCGAGGTCACCCGGCTGACCGGCGACCGCGCGCACTACACCGACCTGTGCGTCGCGCCGGACGGCTCCGCCGTCTACGCGCTGCGGGACGCGATGGATGCTGCGCCGGCCCCGGTGCGCCTGGACGCGCGGAAGGCAGATCAGGTGGCCCGCGCGCTGAACGGGCCGCGCACGGCACCCGCCCCGGACGGGTCGGTGACCGAGGTCACCGCCACCGCGGCCGACGGCACCGCTCTGCGGTCGTGGCTGGTCCTGCCCGAGGGCGACGGCCCGCACCCGCTGCTGCTGTGGGTGCACGGCGGTCCGCTCGGCTCCTGGAACGGCTGGTCCTGGCGGTGGAACCCGCACCTGATGGCGGCGCGCGGCTACGCCGTGCTGCTGCCGGACCCGGGTCTGTCGACCGGCTACGGACGGGAGTTCGTGCGCCGGGGCTGGGGTCGCTGGGGCGAGGCGCCGTACACCGACCTCATGACGCTGACCGACGCCGCGCTGGAGCACCCGGCGGTGGACCGGGCGCGAACCGCGGCGATGGGCGGCAGCTTCGGCGGCTACATGGCCAACTGGATCGCCGGTCACACCGATCGCTTCGACGCCGTCGTCACGCACGCGTCGCTGTGGGACCTCGAGCAGTTCGGGCCGACGACGGACGCGTCCTACTACTGGACCCGTGAGATGACCGCCGAGATGGCGCGCGAGCACAGCCCCAGCCGGTTCGCCGACGCGATCACGTCACCCGTGCTGGTCATCCACGGAGACAAGGACTACCGGGTGCCCATCGGCGAGGGACTGCGGCTGTGGTGGGACCTGTGCTCGCGCGCCGAGGACCCGGAGACGATGCCGCACCGGTTCCTCTACTTCCCCAACGAGAACCACTGGGTGCTCACGCCGCAGCACGCCAAGGTCTGGTACGAGACGGTCCGCGCCTTCCTCGCCCAGCACGTGCTCGGCGAGGCCTGGGCGACGCCGGAGCTGCTGCAGTAGCTCAGCGCGGGAGCAGGTCGCGCACGTGCCCGGTCTCGTTGAGGCTGATGACGCCACGGCGGCCGTCCCGGGAGGCGCCGATCCTGGTGATCGAGCAGTAGTCCGGCGGGAACCAGATCGTCCTCTGCTGACCGAGGACATGGCCGGCGGCGGCGTTGATCGCGCCGGCGTGGCTGAACAGCACGGCCTTGCCGCCGGGGTGCCGCGCGACGATGCGCTCGACGGCCTCGACCACGCGGGCTCGGAACGCCACCGGGTCGACGTCGTGGCTGTAGAGGTCGCCGTGGATGAGCGCGGTGTAGCGCGGGTCGCCCGCGGCCTTCAGCTCCTCGACGGGGACGTAGGAGCTGTCCTTGCTGTCGAACTCCGCCAGCCCGTCGTCGATCTCGGCCGTCATCCCGAGCGCGCGCTCGAGCGGCGCCGCGGTCTCGCGGGCACGTCGCGAGGGGGAGCTGTAGAGCGCGTCGACCTCCTCGAGGGCGAGCACCTCGACCAGCCGCTCGGCCTGCTCCTGCCCGCGCTGCGAGAGCTGCGGGTCGGCGGGGCTGCCGTCGTGCGTCGCGTCGATGCGGACCGGCAGGGCGTGGCGGACGAGCACGATCTCCATGGGCGCCGACGCTACGGGAAGCGCGTGATCCGCAGGACGCGGTCGTTCGTGCCGTTCGCCGTGAGCAGCCACATCGAGCCGTCGCGCGGGTTCTGCATCGCGGCGCGCAGCCGGCCGTAGGTCCCGTTGTACATCGACGTCGCGCGCACGACCCGCTCGCCGCTCATCTCCAGGCGCCAGAGCCGCTGGCCGCGCAGCGCGGCGGCGTAGAGGCTGCCGCCCTTGTAGCCGAGCCCGCTGGGTGACGCCTCCGCCGGCGTCCACTGGTGCACGGGGTTGCGGTAGCGGGTGTCGCTGCTCCGCCCCTCCACGACCGGCCAGCCGTAGTTGCCGCCCGGCACGATGTGGTTGACCTCGTCCCAGGTGCTCTGGCCGAACTCCGTGGCCCACAGCCGCTTGTCGCGGTCGAAGGCCAGGCCCTGCACGTTGCGGTGGCCGAGCGACAGGACCACCGTGCCGAAGGGGTTGCCGTCGACCGGTCGGCCGTCCTCATACATCC
>JAKFFB010000292.1:0-3552 GCA_036675425.1 Actinomycetales bacterium
GCCTACGCCATCGGCAAGGCGGCGCCCGTCGGCGTGTTCATCGAGACCTTCGGCACCGGGATCGTCTCCGACGAGGCCATCCAGCAGGCCGTTCTCGAGGTCTTCGACCTGCGTCCCGCCGCGATCATCCGCGACCTCGACCTGCTGCGTCCGATCTACGCGAAGACTGCGGCGTACGGGCACTTCGGGCGCGAGCTCCCCGAGTTCACCTGGGAGACGACCGACCGCGCCGAGAAGCTCAAGGCTGCTGCCGGCGCGTAGCGCGTCTTCGCCTTGTTGGAGTCCCCGGATATCCGGGGACTCCCGCACGTGTCAGGGGTTGCAACACCTGACACGTGACGGACTTCCCTGACACGTCGGGGCGGCGGGGGGCGCACCGCAGGGACAGTCGGTGGCCGCTGATTGAATGCCGCCCATGACAAACCACCAGGCCGCGCCAGCAGAGATGCTGCCCGGCCTGCGTGCGTCCGTGGCCGACGCCAAGGCCAAGGCCGCGGCGACCCGGGCGCGCAAGGCTGCGGAGTTCGAGCCGGCCGAGCTCGATCCCGTGGCCCGGGTGCTGGTCGACGTACCCCTCGCCCATCTCGACCGCCCGTTCGACTACGCCGTCTCCGTCAAGGACGCCACGACCGCGGTGCCGGGCGCCCGGGTGAAGGTGCGGTTCGCCGGTCAGGACGTCGACGGGTTCGTGCTCGAGCGGGCGGCCACGAGCGACCACAACGGCAGACTGCAGCCGCTGAGACGGGTCGTCAGCGCCGAGCCGGTGCTGCACCCGGAAGTCGCGGCGCTGACGGCGAGCATTGCGGAGAGGTACGCCGGAGCGCGCGCCGACGTCGTGCGGCTGGCCGTGCCGCCGCGTCACGCCGCGACGGAGAAGGAACCGTCCCCGGCGGCTCCGGTGATGACCGCCTCTGCCGACCCGGCCGCCTGGGAGCACGTCGTCCACGGACCGACGTTCCTCACCCACCTCGGCAACGGGGGAGCGCCGAGGGCGGTGTGGAACGCCGCCCCGGGAGACGACTGGCCCACGATGCTGGCCCACGCCGTCGCCGCGACCCTCGCCAGTGGCCGGGGATCGCTGGTCTGCGTGCCCGACCAGCGGGATGCGCAGCGGCTGTCGGTCGCCCTCGACGCCGTCCTGGGCAGCGATCAGCACGTCGTGCTGAGCGCGGAGGCGGGTCCGGCGAAGCGCTACCGCGAGTTCCTGGCGGTCTCTCGCGGGGCGCGCAGGGTCGTGGTCGGCACCCGTTCGGCTGCGCTCGCACCGGTGCACGACCTGGGGCTGGTGGTCATCTGGGACGACGGCGACGACCTTCATGCCGAGCCGCGGGCGCCCTACCCCCACGTCCGCGAGATCCTGGCGATGCGGGCCGGGCAGCAGGGCACAGCGATGCTCGTCGCCGGGTTCGCCCGCACGTGCGAGAGCCTGCTCCTGCTCCGGTCCGGGTGGGCGCACGAGCTCGTCTCCGACCGTGCCGTCGTCCGCGCGCGAGCGCGGGTCGACGCGGTGCCGGCCGAGGACAGGGCGGTGGGATCGCGGACACCACGTGCGGTCTTCGACGCGATCCGCGAGGGCCTGGCGAGCGGCCCCGTCCTCGTCCAGACTCCGCGCGCCGGCTACGCACCGACGCTTGCCTGCGAGCGCTGCCGCACCCCCGCCCGGTGCGCCAACTGCGCCGGGCCGCTCGTGCTCGCCGGGCCCACGACGCCGCCGACCTGCCGTTGGTGCGGCACGCCCGACCCCGCCTGGGCCTGTCGCGAGTGCGGCCACCGGGGGCTCCGCGCGCCAGTGCGCGGCGAGGCTCGGACGGCCGAGGAGCTGGGCCGGTCCTTCGCCGGCACAACCATCCGCAGCTCGAGCAGCGACCGCGTGCTCACCCAGGTGTCGAGTCGCCCCGACATCGTCGTCGCGACCGTCGGTGCGGAGCCGCCGGCCGAGGGTGGATACGCCGCCGTCGTCATCCTCGACACCTGGCTGACCCTGGCCCGGGAAGACCTCCGAGCGACGGAGGAGGCGCTGCGGCGCTGGCTCGGCGCCGCCGGGCTCGTGCGAGCGGGCGGGCGCGTCGTCGCCGTCGGCGACCCGGCACTGCCGGTCCTGCAGGCGCTGGTCCGCTGGGACCCGGCCGGCTTCGCCGAGCGCGAGCTTGCCGACCGCACCGGGACCCACCTGCCGCCGGCCGCGCGGCTCGCCACGATCACCGGCGAGCCGGGTGCGCTCGACGACGCGCTGACCCTGCTCGACCTGCCCGACGTCGCCGACCTGCTCGGCCCAGTGCCGGTGGGCAACGACGCAGCCATCCACAGGGACGAGCAACGCGTCGTGATCCGGGTCCCGCTCGCGTCCGGGCAGGCGCTGTCCGACGCCCTGGGTGAGCTCCAGCGCGTCCGGAGCGCCCGCAAGCTCGACGCCGTCCGGATCCAGGTCGACCCGCTGGTGATCTGAGGGATCTAGACTCAGCGCATGTTCGGACTGGGGATGATGGAGCTGCTGCTGATCGTCGCGGCGCTCGTCGTGGCCGTCGCCCTCTCGACCTGGGTGGGACGCAGCGTCTCCGTGAACCTGAGCTGGAGCTCACCCCTCGCACCGATGACGCTCGAGCGCCGGCTGCTGTCGACGCTCATCGAGGTCTCCAGCGGCCGGGCGGCCTCGGCCGGACCGGGCCGGTTGGTCCTGATCGAGCGGTGGACGCCGGCGTGGGCGATCGTGATGGCGATCGTCACCTTCCCGCTGGGCCTGCTCTTCCTGCTCTTCAAGACCGAGCGCACGCTCAACGTGATGATCGAGTCCGAGCCCGGTGGCAGCCGCGTCGACCTCGTCGGCGCGACCCGAAGCCGCACGCTCGCGTCGCTCGACCAGGTGCTGGTCAACGAGCACGGTGCTGATGCCCGTTCGGTGGTCAGCCGCCTCTAGCATTGGTGCCTCCCGACCGAGGAGAAGCACCACGTGGCCGTCCAGCCCATCCGATTGTTCGGCGATCCGATCCTGCGCAAGCGCGCGATCGAGGTCGACGCCTTCGACAAGGAGATCCGCACGCTCGTGCAGGATCTGACCGACACCATGCTCGCCGCGCCCGGCGCGGGCCTCGCGGCCCCGCAGATCGGCGTCGGCCTGCGCGTGTTCACCTGGAACGTCGAGGGCCAGCTCGGTCACCTGATCAACCCGGTCCTCTCGCTCAGCGACGAGACCCAGGACGGCGCCGAAGGCTGCCTGAGCCTGCCGGAGCTCACCTACGACTGCCTGCGTGCGCTCTCCGTCGTCGCGACCGGTTTCGACATGTACGGCGAACCGCTGCGGATCGAGGGCTCCGACCTGCTCGCCCGGGCGATCCAGCACGAGACCGACCACCTCGACGGGATCCTCTTCATCGACAAGCTCGACACCGCCGCCCGCAAGGCGGCGATGAAGGAGATCCGCGAGTCCGAGTGGTTCGGCCTCGAGCGGCCGACCGTGCGGGTCAGCCCGCACGCCACCGGCGGGCTGGCCTTCTGATGCGCGTCGTCTTCGCCGGCACCCCCGAGGTCGCCGTCCCGGCCCTCGACGCGCTGCAC
>JAKFFB010000171.1:0-3543 GCA_036675425.1 Actinomycetales bacterium
CTCCGCGGCGGTGCGGACGGGGGTGGCCGAGGTGCGCGAGCTGGCGCTGACGCTGCCCGACCCGCTGTAGCCGCCGTCGCCGCTCAGGCCGAGCTTGCGGGAGCAGGCCGGCCAGGGCTGCCAGCCGCGCTGGCTGTGCAGCTTCTGGCCGGCGGCGATCTGGGTCGACTTCGACGCCTGGTGCGGGTAGCCGCCGAAGCCCAGTCCGCGCCAGGTGCCGAGGTTGAACTGCAGCCCGCCGTAGTAGCCGTTGCCGGTGTTGATCGACCAGTTCCCACCGCTCTCGCACTGCGCGAGGCGCTCGAACTGGGCCACCGACCCGCCGGCCGAGGCGGGGGAGGAGAGCAGCGCGGCGTCGGTGACGGCCAGCGCGGCGGTCATGCCGCCGGCGACCAGCACCGGGCCGGCCTTGGAGGCCTTGGCGTGGCGGGCGTGCTTGCGCGGGAAGAGGGCGGCGGACAGCTGGGCAGACACAGGCGGTGGGGTCCTCTCCTCACGCCTGCGGGGTCAGCTGTCGGGTTCAGGTCGGAGAACCTGGGCGCCGAGGCGCCTTCACCCCGAGGTCTCCTCGCGGAGACCGGTGGGACGTGTGGGTCCCCCGCTCCTGTCCCCGGCAACGCAGGGTGACCGGCTCCCCGGGACAGGACTCGGCGGGAGGGTGCCGGCGCCTCCTCTGACGAGGTGGCGTCGGAAAGATAACGGATCGATGACGAGATCGGTAGGGGGACGGGCCTACTTGAGTCGGGTGCCCGCGCTGCGGAGGTCCTCGCAGGCGCGTACGACGCGCGCTGCCATGCCGGCCTCGGCCGACTTGCCCCACGAGCGGGGGTCGTACAGCTTCTTGTTGCCGACCTCGCCGTCGACCTTCAGCACGCCCTCGTAGTTCGTGAACATGTGCGCGGCGACCGGGCGGGTGAAGGCGTACTGGGTGTCGGTGTCGACGTTCATCTTGATGACGCCGTAGTCGAGCGCCTCGCGGATCTCCTCGAGCAGCGAGCCCGAGCCGCCGTGGAAGACCAGGTCGAACGGCTTGTCCGTGCCGGTCTTCTGGCCGACGGCGTCCTGGATGTCCTTGAGGATCGACGGGCGGAGCTTGACGTTGCCGGGCTTGTAGACGCCGTGCACGTTGCCGAACGTCGCGGCCAGCATGTAGCGGCCCTTCTCGCCCGTGCCGATGAGCTCGGCGGTGCGCAGCGCGTCCTCGGGCGTCGTGTAGAGCTTCTCGTTGATCGCGTTCTCGACGCCGTCCTCCTCGCCGCCGACGACGCCGATCTCGAGCTCCATGACGATCCGCGCCTTGGCGCACCTCTCGAGCAGCTCCTGCGCGATGGAGAGGTTCTCCTCGAGCTCGACCGCCGAGCCGTCCCACATGTGCGACTGGAACAGCGGCTCCTGCCCGGCGTCGACGCGCTCCTGGCTGATCGCGATGAGCGGGCGCATGTAGCCGTCGAGCTTGTCCTTCGGGCAGTGGTCGGTGTGCAGGGCGATCTGGACGTCGTAGGCCTTCGCGACGTGGTGGGCGTACTCCGCCAGCGCCTGGGCGCCGATCACCATGTCCTTGACCGTGCTGCCGGAGAGGTACTCCGCGCCACCCGTCGAGACCTGGACGATGCCGTCGGACTCCGCCTCGGCGAAGCCCCGGAGCGCGGCGTTGAGGGTCTGCGAGCTGGTGACGTTGATCGCCGGGTACGCGAAGCGGCCCGCCTTCGCCCGGTCGAGCATCTCGGCGTAGGCCTCGGGAGTGGCGATCGGCACGGCGGGTCTCCTCCTGCGAAGGGTCAGCGGTCTGCCGCCGAGCATGCCAGAGGCGGCGCAGCCCGCCGGGTGCCCCGGCTCAGGACCGGGTGCCGGGGTGCCGAGGCCTACGGAGCAGGACATCGCCGACGAAGGCGGATCCCGCACCCGGTCGGTCGCAAAGCGGTCACGCTTCCCGTGAGTCGCCTGACGGCGCGCGCCGGGGCAGGTCACACTCGGGCAGCCGGCGCGCGCCGGCGCTCTCTTCTCGGAAGGCTCGGCATGACAACCCCCTCCTCGGCGCCCCGCCGACTCGGCCGCGTCGGCGCCGCCCTCGTGGCCCTGGTGGCTCCCGTGGCCCTGGCCGGTCCGGCCTTCGCCAGCAGCACGGCCAACGAGGTCGTCTACACCGCGGACGACAACAACGACGGCATCTACAGCGTCGTGATCCGCGACCTGGAGAGCCGGCGCGTCACGACGGTGCTGCCCGCGGACACGACGAACCAGTGGATCTACGACGAGCCCGAGCTCTCGCCGGACGGCACCCGGGTGGCGCTGTCCACCGACCGGGGCGGCACCTCCGAGCTGGACGAGGCGATCGCGGTCGTCAACCGCGACGGCACCGGCTTCCGCCGGCTGACCGACCCGCCGAGCACGCAGACCGCCACCGAGACCACCGTCTCCATCGACATCGCCGCCGCCTGGTCGCCGGACGGCAGCCGCCTGCTGTTCACCCGGCTGACCGTGACGACGCCCGAGGACACCAGCCTCGAGGAGACCATCGACAGCACCCTGCTGACCGTGCCCGTCGCCGGCGGCGCGGCGACGCCGGTCGTCGGCGCCGAGGACGGCTACACCGGCGACTGGAGCCCCGACGGCACCAAGATCGTCTTCGTCGGCAACGACGACCCGACCACGAAGGACCAGGCCCCGCTCTTCACCGTGAACGCCGACGGCTCCGGCGGCCGCACGGCTCTCGGGGTCGACGTCGAGGGCTACTCGCCCGCGTGGTCGCCGGACGGCAGCACCATCGCCTACGCGACCATCACGGCGACCGACACCGACCGCACCCGCGCCTGGGACACCGCGCAGATCGCGACGGTCCCGGCGACCGGCGGCACCGAGCGGCTGCTCGCGCCGACCAAGCCGGGCAGCGCCGCGACGGTGGCGGAGTACCCCGCGTGGACGCCCGACGGCGAGGCGATCGTCTACGACCTGTACGGCTACTCGGCCACGGACGACTTCCCGCCCGGTGACCTCTGGGCCGTCGACCGCAACGGCGTGCGGGCCGGCCGGGTCACGACGACAACCGGCGACGAGGCGCAGCCGCACGTGCAGGGCCCCGCGCCGTCGTCGGTCAGCGCCGGGACCGCGTCGACGTACACCCCCGTCACGCCCAAGCGCATCCTCGACACCCGCAGCGGGCTCGGGGCCCCGGCCGCCAAGGTCGGCGCGGGCAGCTCGATCAACCTCACCGTGCACGGCGTCACGACCGCCGAGGGCGCGGTCCCGTCGAACGCCTCCGCCGTCGTGCTCAACCTGACGGTCACGGGTACGACGTCGGGGACGGACGTACGCGCCTATCCCGCCGGCACCCCGGTGCCCGGCGCGAGCAACCTCAACGCCGGGGCCGGCGCGACCGTCCCGAACCTCGTGACGGTGCGGATCGGCTCGGGAGGTGCGATCAGCCTCTACAACAGCGGTGGCACCGTGCACCTGATCGCCGACATCGCCGGCTACTACACGCCGGACACCGCCGGTGCGGGCTTCGCGCCGGTCGAGCCGAGCCGCATCCTCGACACCCGCAGC
>JAKFFB010000049.1:0-3526 GCA_036675425.1 Actinomycetales bacterium
AGGGACAGCGCCACTGTGGCGAGCACGGCCACCACGCAGGCGAGTCGCACGGCCCGCACGGATGCCTCGCCCGTGGCGAGCGGCTTGTCCTGCCGCCCGGTGGACCGGTCGCGTGCCAGGTCGAGGAGGTCGTTGCTCCAGCCGATGGAGAGCTGCCCGGCGAGCACGGCCGCCACCACGAGCAGGGACGTGCCGACCTCGAGCTCCTGCGCAGCGGTCAGGAGCGCGACGAGCGCCGTGACCGCCACGGTCGGACCGAGGTGTGCGGAGCCCAGCAGCCCGCGCAGCACGGGTCCGCGCGAGACCCCACGACCGGTCGCGAGACCTGCAGTCATGGGGATCCTCCGTCTCCTGAACCCGTCGAGGACGCGGGCGACCCCGTGTGCAGCTTCTGCCGACGGTACTCCCGCCCTGGTTCGCACCGGTTCCCACCTGCTTCCCACTGCTTCCCACAGGTTCTCCGGTGCTTGAGGCAATCGACCTCGACACGCGCACCCGTGTGTCACCCTGACCGCGGTGCCTCGAACCAGCGGGTTGCCGCCTCGAGCATGGAGGAAGAATCGGGTGTCCGAGGACGACGTCAGGGTGAGCATCCCCGTGCCCCGGCACGACCCTGCTCCCGCGTCGTCCCCCGATGTCCGCCTCGACTCTCTCGACGCCCTCAGTGACCGGCTGGCGTGGCGGCTCGCCGTCGACGCCGCCGGGGTCGGCGCATTCGTGTGGGACCTGCCGTCCGACCGGTTGCGCTGGGACGGACGGCTGCTCGAGCTCTTCGGCCTCGACGAGGAGACCTTCGGCGGCACCATCGGGGCCTTCAACCAGCGCGTCCATCCCGACGACCTGTCCCGCGTCACCCTCGCCCTCGAGGGCGCCATCGAGACCTGCGGTGACTACGCGGCCGAGTACCGCGTGATCCTGGCGGACGGCTCGGTCCGCTGGGTCGAGGCGCGAGGGCGCGCACTGGCCGACCACCCCGGCGGACCGGTCGAGCGCCTCGTGGGTGCGGCGTACGACACCACTGCCGCCCGCGAGGGCGAGGCACGCATCGGCCGCGTGCTGGAGTCGATGTCGTCGGCGTTCTTCCAGCTCGACCCGGGGTGGCGCTTCACCTACGTCAACGCGGAGGCCGAGCGCCTCCTCGGCGCCGGACGAGCCCAGCTGGTCGGGGAGAGCATCTGGGACGCGTTCCCCGCGTCCGTCGGGAGCGCCTTCGAGGACCACTACCGGAGCGCCGTCTCCGCCGGTCAACCGGTGACCTTCGAGGCCCACTACCCACCGCTCGACGCCTGGTTCGAGGTGCGGGCGTGGCCCTCCACCGAGGGGCTAGCGGTCTACTTCGTGGACATCTCCTCCCGGCGCGAGGCCCAGGACGCGGTGGACCGGTCGGCGCACGGGCTCGCGCTGCTCGCGTCGGTCTCCGAGGCCCTGATCAGCACCCTCGACCCGACCGAGAGCGTCCGCCTCCTCGCGGCCCTGCTGGTGCCCGAGCTCGCCGACTGGTGCCTGATCACGCTCGTCGAGGACCCGCACGCCTCCACCTGGCCACGCGGACTGCGCGACGTCGCGTGGACCCACGCCGACCCGGCGATGGCGCAGACCCTCGAGGACTACGCCTCGCACCGCCTCGGCGCGCTGAACGACTCGTCGTACCTGGCCCGCGCGATCCGCGAGACGAGCACGGTCCTGGTGCCGTCCGACGCCTGCGCCCAGGTCGCCGCGGTGCTGGCGCCGGGGGTGGCCCGCGACCGGCTGCGCGAGCTCGATCCCGCCTCGGCGGTGGCCGTGCCCCTGCGGGCGCGAGGCCGCACGGTGGGCGTGGTGAGCCTCTTCCGCGGCGCGGGGCGACCGGCGTTCACGACCGCCGACCAGGCCCTCCTCGAGGACATCGGCTCGCGGGCCGCGCTGGCGCTGGACAACGCGCGTCTGTACGCCGCCCAGCGTGACGTCGCGGAGGCCCTGCAGCGCAGCATGCTGACCGAGCCCCCGCAGCCCGAGCACCTGCAGATCGCCACCCGCTACGCCCCCGCCGGAGATGCCGCCCGCATCGGCGGCGACTGGTACGACGCGTTCCTCCAGCAGAGCCGCGGCCCCGGCGGGCACGACGTGGTCGTCGTGGTGGGCGACGTGGTCGGTCACGACGTCGAGGCCGCCGCCGCGATGGGGCAGGTGCGCGGCCTGCTGCGCGGGATCGCGGTGCACAGCGGCTACGCACCGGCGGCCATCCTGTCCGGGGTGGACGAGGTGATGGAGTCGCTGCGCCTGGAGACCACGGCCACGGCCGTGGTGGCCCGCATCGAGCGGCACCCCCGCCCCGGCGCCCACTCGGGCGAGGAGGTGGTGCTCCGCTGGGCACACGCGGGCCACCCTCCCGCCCTGCTGCTCGCCCCTGACGGCCACGTCACCCGGCTCGCCGACGTGACGGGCAACGACCTGCTCCTGGGCCTGGACCCGGGCACCCGTCGCACCGAGCGGGTCGCGTTCCTCGAGCCGGGCTCGATCCTGGCCTTCTACACCGACGGCCTGGTCGAGCGACGTGACCGCGACGTCGACGAGGGCATCGACGCACTCGCCGACCTGCTGCACGACCTGGCCCCCGGGACGCAGGACCTCGAGGAGCTGTGCGACCAGCTGCTCGCCGGCATGATCGGCGACAAGCCGGAGGACGACGTGGCGCTCCTCGTCGTCCGGCTCGCGCCGGCCTGACGCGACCGCGTCAGCTGCCGACCGGGCTCTGCTCGCCGGTCTGCACCCGCCAGAGGGCGGCGTACGACCCGTCGTGGGCGAGGAGCTCGTCGTGCGTGCCCGCCTCGACCACCCGCCCGGCGTCGAGCACCCAGATCCGGTGGGCGTGCCGCACGGTCGAGAGCCGGTGGGCCACCACGATCGCGGTCCGTTGCGCGGTGGCGCGGCGCAGCGACCGCTGGATGGCGGCCTCGGTCTCGTTGTCGACCGCGCTGGTCGCCTCGTCCAGGACGAGGACAGCGGGGTCGCGCAGCAGCGCGCGGGCGAGCGCGAGCCGTTGGCGCTGGCCCCCGGACAGCGTCACGCCCCGCTCCCCCACCCACGTGTCGAGGCCGTGCGGCATCGCCTCGATGAAGTCGAGGGCGGCGGCGCCCTCGGCGGCCGCGCGGACCTGCTCGGCGGTGGCACCGGGCCGGCCGTAGGCGATGTTGTCCGCCACCGAGCCGGCGAACATGAAGACGTCCTGGGCGACGTAGCCCAGCGATCCGCGCAGCGAGTCCCAGTCGAGGTCGCGGACGTCCTGCCCGTCGAAGAGGACGTGCCCCTCGCGCGGGTCGTCGAAGCGCAGCACCAGGCGCAGGAGCGAGGACTTCCCCGACCCCGTCGAGCCCACGATCGCGTGCGTCTCGCCGGCAGGTACGACGAGGTCGATGCCGTGCAGGACGTCGGGCCCGTCGGCGTACCCGGCCCGCACGCCGCGGAGCTCGACCCGGCCGGCCACCGGACGCTCGAGCGCGGTCGACCCGGCCGGCACCGTCACCGGGACCGCGAGCAGGCCGAGGAT
>JAKFFB010000188.1:0-71942 GCA_036675425.1 Actinomycetales bacterium
GGGCGCGGGCGCGGGGGCGGGCGGGGGCGCGGGCGGGGGCGGAGACTGTCGACCACATCGGACAGTCACCGCGAGACCGGCACCACGACTTGCGGCCCGGCCGGCACCACGACCTGCCGCCCGCCCCCGGTGATCCACGCGCATCCTGAGGTGGATCCGAGGGGCAGACCCACCTCAAGGTCTCCGTGGATCACCCGGGGTGCGTACGACCCTCAGCGCGCGGCGCGGGCGATGCCGTCCAGGTACTCCTCGAGCAGCAGCGGCTCCCCGGCGTCCGCAGCCCAGGCGGCGAGCGCCGCGCAGAGCGACACCGCGAGCGCCCGGGCGCGCGCCTCGGTGTCGGCGGAGACGGGGCCGTACGCCGCGAGCATGGCCGAGCGGGCCGGACCCTCGAAGGCCGACCACGCCAGGGACAGGTCCACCGCGCGGTCCGCGAAGCACGTGTCGCCCCAGTCGATGACACCCGTCGGCTCGCCGGACGGGGAGACCAGCAGGTGTCGTGGGTGCAGGTCGCCGTGCACCAGCACCGGTCTTGCGGACGGACGTCCCAGCGGCACGGCGACGACCGTCTCCACCGACGTCGTCCAGCGCCAGAGCCCCTGTGCAGCAAGGCGATCCAGCCAGTCGCGCGTCAACGCCGCGCGCAGCACGGGGGTGCCGCGGTTGTTCGGGTCGACGGGCAGGTCGACGTCGACGGAGAGCGAGTGCAGCGCGCGCAGGAAGGCGCCGGCGGCCGTCGCCGCGGCCACCCGGTCGCACTCGACGAGCGCCAGCTCCGACCCCGGGATCAGCGGCCCGCCCCAGAACGGCCACGGGTAGTCGCCGGCCGGTGAGCCCAGGTGCGTCGGTGTCGGCACCGCGAGCGGCAGCCCCGCGAGCAGCGGCAGCACCGCGAGCTCCCGCTGCTGCAGCTCCACCGCCACCTCCCGCCGGGGGAAGCGGAAGAGCACGTCCCCGACCAGCAGCACGCTGTTGTCCCACCCGGTCGCGACCGCCTGCACGGGCGCACCGCGCAGGGAGGGGAACTGCGCTCCGACGAGGGCCGCCGCGCGGCGCTCGTCGACCGGCTGCGCCGACTCCCAGGGCGCGCTCACCCGGTGATCCGCTGAAGCATCGGCGCGCTCAGCCGGCGATCGCGTGGCTGTGACGGCGGATCCTTCTGCGGATCATCGCAAGGGTCAGCCGCGGCCGTGCAGCAGCTTGATGACCTTCCGCATCTGCTCGGTGGTCTTCTCCGGCCGGTCGAACGACGTCAGCGCGACCGGCAGGGCGAACCGCTGCCGGGTGATCGCCTTGGCCCGGGTGAACTCGCGCAGCCCGTCGTCGCCGTGGATCCGCCCGAAGCCCGACTCGCCGACGCCGCCGAACGGCAGCCCCGGGACGGTCGCGAAGGTGATGACCCCGTTGACGCTCGTCATGCCGGACCGGACGCGCCGCGCGATCTCGACGCCACGACGGCCCGTGCGAGCGAAGACCGCACCCGCCAGCCCGTACGTCGTGCCGTTCGTGCGCCGCAGCGCCTCGTCGACGTCCGGCACGCGCGTCACGGTCACGGTCGGCCCGAAGGTCTCCTCCTGCACCGCCGAGCTGTCCTCCGGCACGTCCACCAGGACGGTCGGCGCGACGAACGCGCCGTCGATGGTCCCCCCGGTCAGCGCACGGCCGCCGCGGGACACCGCGTCGTCGATGTGCCGCTGGATGATGCCGATCTGCGACGGCATGGTGATCGGGCCGTACGACGCGCCGTCCTCCGACCCCGGGTGCAGCTTCGCGGCGCGCGAGGTGATCTCCGAGACGAAGGCGTCGTAGGACCCCTCGGTCACGTAGACGCGCTCGATGCCGATGCACGTCTGCCCGGCGTTGCTCATCGCGCCCCAGAGCGCGGCGTCCGCGGCGGCGGCCACGTCGGCGCCGTCGTCGACGATCATCGCGTCCTTGCCGCCGCACTCCATGAGCACCGGCACCAGGCCCTCGGCGCAGGCGGCCATCACCTTGCGGCCGGTCGCCGCGGAGCCCGTGAAGGCGATCTTGTCGACGCCGGCGCGGCAGAGCGCGGCGCCCGTCGGGCCGAAGCCGGTGACCAGCTGCATCACGTCGGCCAGCTCGGGGTTGGCCTTCTTCCACGCCTCGACCAGCCACGCGCCGACGGCGGGGGTGTGCTCGCTCGGCTTGAAGACGATCGCGTTGCCGGCGGCGAGGGCGTAGGCCAGCGAGCCCATCGGCGTGAACACCGGGTAGTTCCACGGGCCGATGACGCCGACCACGCCGAACGGCGGGTACTCCAGCGTGGCCGCCTGGTTCGCCGCCATCGCCCCGGACCGGACCCGCCGCGGACCCAGGACGCGCCGGGCGTTCTTCGTCGCCCAGGCGATGTGGTCGACCGTCAGCGTGATCTCGAGCAGCGCGTCGGGGACCGGCTTGCCGTTCTCGGCGTGCACCAGCTCGGCGAGCTCCTGCATGCGGCGGGCGATCTCGGCCTTCCACGCGGTGAGGTGCGGCTTGCGCCCGGCGAAGCCGAGGTCGGCCCACTGCCCGCTCGCTGCCCGCGCGCGCATCACGGCGGCCTCGACCTGCGCGTCGGTGTGCACCGGCCAGGTGGAGTGCACCTTGCCGGTCGCGGGGTCGAGCGAGTCGAAGGTCGGGGCGTCCACGGCTGCGGTCATGGGGTGAGCGTAATTCGGATGACATGCCCCGACGACCACGCCTACCGTTCGGGCTGCGCAGCCGCAGGGGCTGCCGCGAGAGCTCTCGGAGGTGCGCGATGCCGGTCGTCCCCCTCCAGATGTCCGCGGCCTGACGCATCCCGCTCGGCCGCTCCCTCGAGCAAAGGCCCTGCGTTGACCCTTCCTGGCAACCCTCCCGCCGTCCCCGACGGCACCCGCCCCGCACGCGTCGTGCGGGTCGACCGCTCCGCCTACGACGTCCTCACCGAGGACGGCCCGACCCGGCTGACCGCCCTGCCCGCCTGCGAGGTGACCGTCGGCGACTGGCTCGCCGTCACGGACGACGGCGGCTGGGCGCTGCTCCCTCGTACGTCCCTGCTCGTCCGCGGCGCCTCCTCCGGCGTCAGCCGCACCCAGCCGCTGGCCGCCAACGTCGACGTCGTGCTCGTCGTCGCGAGCCTGTCGGTGCCGATCCCGGTGCGCCGGATCGAGCGGCTGCTCACCCTCGCCTGGGAGAGCGGCGCGGCGCCGGTCGTCGTGCTCACCAAGGCCGACCTGCACCCCGATCCCGGGAGCGCCGTCCGCGACCTCGAGCCGCACGCCCCCGGCGCCCCGGTGGTGGTCACCAGCGCCGTGGAGGGTGACGTCGAGGCCCTCGCGCCGTACGCCCGACCAGGCACCACGCTGGTGCTGCTGGGCGCCTCCGGCGCCGGCAAGTCGACCGTGGTGAACGCCCTCGCGGGCGCGACCGTGATGGACACCGGCGACGTCCGCGGCGTGGACGGCAAGGGCCGGCACACGACCACGCACCGCGAGCTCGTGGTGCTGCCGTCCGGCGCCGTCGTCATCGACACCCCGGGGCTGCGCGGGGTGGCGCTCGCCGGCTCGGAGGAGGGCCTGGCGCTGGCCTTCTCCGACGTCGAGGAGCTCGCCGCGGCCTGCCGCTTCGCGGACTGCGCGCACGTGGGCGAGCCCGGGTGCGCCGTGCAGGCCAGCATCGACGCCGGCGACCTGTCGGCCGCCCGGATGGAGTCCTGGCGCAAGCTCCAGCGCGAGCTCTCCTTCCAGGCCCGCCGCACCGACGCCCGGCTGCGTGCCGAGGAGCGCGCGAAGTGGAAGGCGATCACCAAGTCGAACCGGGCGAGGCCCGCCCGGCTCTAGAGTCGGCCCGATGACGTACGACGAGCACGCGCAGGCCCGGCTCGTCGCCGAGACCGGCTCCCGCGCGGGCCGCACGGCCTTCGCCCGCGACCGGGCCCGGGTGCTGCACTCCGGGGCGCTGCGCCGGCTGGCCGGCAAGACCCAGGTGGTCGAGCCGGCCGGGCCGGGCATCGCGGTGCCGCGCACCCGGCTGACCCACTCCCTCGAGTGCGCCCAGGTCGGTCGCGAGCTCGGCGCGGCGCTGGGCTGCGACCCCGACCTCGTCGACGCCGCCTGCCTGGCCCACGACCTCGGCCACCCGCCGTTCGGGCACAACGGCGAGACCGCGCTCGACGAGGCGGCGGCGGCCTGCGGCGGCTTCGAGGGCAACGCCCAGTCGCTGCGGGTGCTCACCCGGCTCGAGGTCAAGGTCGAGGGCGCCGGGCTCAACCTGACCCGGGCTGCCCTGGACGCCGCCACGAAGTACCCCTGGCCGCGGCGCGAGGGCCGGCAGAAGTTCGGCGTCTACGCCGACGACCTCGCCGTCTTCGGCTGGCTCCGCGAGGGGGCGCCGGGGGACACGCAGTCCTTCGAGACGCAGGTCATGGACTGGGCCGACGACGTGGCCTACTCCGTGCACGACCTCGAGGACGGCATCGTCACCGGGCTGGTCGACCTCGGCCGGCTGCGGGAGCCGGACGAGCAGGTCGCCCTGGCGGAGCTCGCGGCCCGGCACTACTCGGCCGCGCCGGCCGCCGACCTCGAGGCGGTGCTCGCGGAGATGCTGGCCCGCCCGGAGTGGCCGGCGTCGTACGACGGGCTGCCCGGGGCCGCGGCGGCCCTGAAGAACCTGACCAGCACCTTGATCGGCCGCTTCTGCGTGGCCGCCGAGGACGCGACGAGAGCGGCGTACGGCGACGGTCCGCTCACCCGCTACGCAGCCGACCTCGTCGTCCCGGTGCAGGCCCGGGCGGAGTGCGCGCTGCTCAAGGCGGTGACGGCCCGCTACGTCATGCAGCGGCCGGGGGTGCTGGCCGAGCAGCTCCGCGAGCGCGAGGTGATCTCCGAGCTGGTCGGCCTGCTCGCCGACCGCGCTCCGGACGCGCTGGAGCCCGCGCACGCGGCCGCCTGGCGGGCCGCCCCGGACGACGCGGCGCGGCTGCGGGCCGTCGTGGACCAGGTGGCCTCGCTGACCGACCGGGCGGCGGCGGCCCTGCACGCCGGAGCGGTGCACAGCGGGACCCCGGAACCGGGACCTCGGTCCTAGACTGGCCCCGGCCGACCTGCTCCTCGGCCTCGGGAGGACAGGAGAGCGCGTGGCCGGCCGCATCCGAGACGAGGACGTCGTCCTCGTGCGCGAGCGGGCGCCCATCGCCGACGTCATCGGCGAGTCGGTCCAGCTCCGGCCGGCAGGCGGCGGACGGCTCAAGGGGCTCTGCCCCTTCCACGACGAGAAGACCCCGTCGTTCAACGTCAACCCGACGCTCGGCTACTACATGTGCTTCGGGTGCGGGGAGTCCGGCGACGTCATCAGCTTCATCCGCGGCACCGAGCACCTGTCCTTCGTGGAGACCGTCGAGCGGCTGGCGCAGCGCTACGGCGTGACCCTCAACTACGAGCAGGGCTCCGCGGCGGCCGGCCGGCAGGCCTCCCAGCGCACCCGGCTGGTCGAGGCGCACAAGCTCGCCGCGGCCTACTACGCCGAGCAGCTCGGCTCGCCCGAGGCGGTGACCGGTCGGCAGTTCCTCGCCGAGCGCGGGTTCGACCAGGCAGCGGCCTCCTCGTACGGCGTGGGCTACGCCCCCCAGGGCTGGGACAACCTGGTGAAGCACCTGCGCAGCAAGGGGTTCTCGCAGGAGGAGCTCGTCCTGGGCGGGCTCGCGTCCGAAGGGCGGCGCGGTCCGATCGACCGCTTCCGCGGGCGGCTGGTGTGGCCGATCAAGGACCTGGCCGGCGACGTCGTCGGCTTCGGCGCCCGCAAGCTCTACGAGGACGACAACGGCCCGAAGTACCTCAACACCTCCGAGACGCCGATCTACAAGAAGTCCGCGGTGCTCTACGGGCTCGACGTCGCCAAGAAGGAGATCGCCAAGCGCCGGCAGGCCGTGGTCGTCGAGGGCTACACCGACGTGATGGCCTGCCACCTGGCCGGCATCCCGACCGCGATCGCCACCTGCGGCACCGCCTTCGGCTCCGACCACATCGGGCTGATCCGCCGGCTGCTGATGGACCAGGACGAGATGCGCGGCGAGGTGGTGTTCACCTTCGACGGCGACGCGGCCGGGCAGAAGGCGGCGCTCAAGGCGTTCGGCGAGGAGCAGCGCTTCGTCGCGCAGACCTTCATCGCCGTCAGCCCTGACGGGATGGACCCCTGCGAGCTCCGGCTCGCCCGGGGGGACGTCGCCGTCCGCGACATGGTGGCGGCACGAGTTCCCCTCGTGGAGTTCGCGATCCGGTCCGTGCTGGGCGAGCACGACCTGGAGACCGCCGAGGGCCGGGTCGCCGCGATGCAGCGCACCGCGCCCCTGGTCGCCAAGATCAAGGACCGCGCGCTGCGGCCGGAGTACGCCCGGCGTCTCGCGGGCTGGCTCGGCATGGAGGTGGAGCAGGTCACGGCGCGCGTGGGGGAGCTGTCGGGCGACGTGCGCGCGCCGCAGCAGCGCCGGTCCGCCGCCACCCGCCCCGTCGACGCCGCGGCGGTCACCGTCGAGCGCGAGCTCGCGAAGCTCGCCGTGCAGCAGCCGGTCCTGGTCGCGCCGCAGTTCGACGCCCTGGGAGAGGACGTCTTCACCTCGCCGGAGCTGCAGGCCGTGCACGCGGTCATCGCGAAGGCCGGCGGCACCGCCGGTACGGCCGGCGGCGAGACCTGGGTGACGGCCCTGCTGGAGGCGAGCCCCAACGACGAGGTGCGCTCGCTGGTCACCCGGCTCGCGGTCGAGGCGCCGCTGTCCGACCTCGAGCCCGACGACCGCTACGCCGGTGCCGTGGTCGCGCGCGCGCAGGAGCTGGCCGCGACCCGCGCGACCGCCGAGCTGAAGCAGAAGCTGCAACGGGTGAACCCGGCCGAGGAGCCGGAGAGGTACGGCCGGTTGTTCGCCGAGCTGGTCAGCCTGGAGCAGACGGTCCGGGCCCTGCGCGAGCGCGGGATCGGCAGCCTCTGATGGCCGGGCGGACGGGCGAGCAGGGATGACCGCGCAGCCCGCCGCCCCGGTGCCCGTACCGCTGTCCGCCGAGATCACCCTGGCGGTCGGGTCCGAGGAGGTACAGGCGCTCCTCGCCAAGGGCCGGGCGGCAGGGGTGCTGACCGCCGACGAGATCGACGCGGCGCTGATCGCCGCGGACCTGCCGAGCGAGGCGCTCGACGGCGTGCTGCAGGCGGTCGCCGCGGCCGGCATCGCTCTCGTGGACGCCGACGAGGACGAGCCCTCGGAGCCGGCCGAGATCGCGGCGGCGCCGACCAGCGACCCGGTCCGCCTCTACCTGCGCGAGATCGGCCGCGTGCCGCTGCTCACCGCCGCCGACGAGGTCGACCTCTCCAAGGCGATCGAGGCGGGGCTGTTCGCCGCGGAGAAGATCAGCACGCAGTCCGACCTGCCCGAGGCGCTGGTCCGGGACCTGCAGGCGGTGCAGGTCGCCGGGGTGCTCGCCAAGCGCCGCCTGGTCGAGGCCAACCTGCGCCTGGTGGTGAGCATCGCCAAGCGCTACGTCGGGCGCGGGATGGCCTTCCTCGACCTGATCCAGGAGGGCAACCTCGGGCTGATCCGTGCGGTCGAGAAGTTCGACTACACCAAGGGATTCAAGTTCTCGACCTACGCGACCTGGTGGATCCGGCAGGCGATCACGCGGGCGATCGCCGACCAGGCGCGCACCATCCGGATCCCGGTGCACATGGTCGAGACCATCAACAAGGTCGTGCGCCTGCAGCGCCAGCTGCTGCAGGACCTCGGTCGCGAGCCGACCCCGGAGGAGCTCGGGGCTGCCCTCGACCTGCCGCCGGAGAAGGTGGTCGAGATCCAGAAGCTCGCCCAGGAACCGGTCTCGCTCGACACCCCGGTGGGGGAGGCCGACGACTCGCACTTCGGCGACTTCATCGAGGACGCCGACGCCGTGGTGCCGTCCGAGGCGGCGGCGTTCCTCATGCTCAAGGAGCAGCTCGAGGTCGTGCTGCACGACCTCTCCGAGCGCGAGAAGCAGGTGATCGTGCTGCGCTTCGGGCTGGCCGACGGCCGGCCGCGCACTCTCGAGGAGGTCGGCCAGGAGTTCGGCGTCACCCGCGAGCGGATCCGGCAGATCGAGAGCAAGACGCTGCTCAAGCTCCGCCACCCGAGCCGCGCCGCCAAGCTCCGGGACTACCTCGGCGGCTGACGCGGTCGGCCTAGGCTGAACCCGTGCTCTCCCGCCTGCGCCGCCGCCCGGTCCCGGACGTCGTGAAGGCGGTGACCCTCGAGCCGGGGGAGCGTCGCCGGGCCTGGGGCGTCACCACCCTCGGCGACGCGGTGGTCGCGACCGACCTCGGCCTGCACCTGCCGCGCTCCGGCCGGATCGACTGGCACGAGATCGAGCGGGCGACCTGGAAGCGCCCGGTGCTGGGCATCTCCAAGGTCGCCGCGGTCGACGGCGCCGGCGCGCGCTGGCAGCTCGAGCTGGCCGAGGAGGCCGACCTCGCCGACGTCGTACGCACCTCGGTCACGGCGAGCGTCGCCTGGACCAACCACGTCCGGCTGCAGCCGACCGGCGGCGTCCGCATCGTCGGCCGGCGGCGACCCGGGCAGGACGCGCTCGACTGGCAGCTCGTCTTCGACGCCGGCACCGACCCGGACGACCCGCAGACCCGGGCTCAGGCCGAGGCGCTGCTGGCCGACGCGCGCCGGACGATCGGCTAGCGCCGTCGCGCGGTGAGCACCGTCGCGCTGCCCGACCCGACGACCAGCGCCGTGGCGAGCGCGGACAGCCAGGCGGGCACCCGCTCCGGCTCGCGCGGCACGGGGACCCGACCCGGGGGCGCCGCCTGCGGCAGCGGTCCGGCGCTCGGGGAGTCGACCGGGGACGGCGACGGCAGCGGGGGCATGCTCACCGCCACCGGCGGCCGGGGCGACGAGGCGACGCTCGGCGACGGCGACGACGCCGGGCTCGCCCTGGTCGGCTCCGGTCGCGGCGACACCGGCGCCGGCGGCTGGGACGACTGGGCGTTCGTGGGCGGCGGGCTGCTCGTGGCGCCGAGGGCGGCGCGCGCGTCGACCAGGCCGCGACCCGCCGCGGCGAGCGGCCTTGCGGTGCTGAGGATCCGGTCCATGACGTTGGTGCGCGAGCGGGTCGGGTTCTGGCCGATGAGCAGCGCAGCGATGCCGCTCACGTGCGGCGCAGCCATCGAGGTGCCGGCGGCGACGGAGTAGCGGTTGCCCGGGTAGAGCGAGGTCACGCAGTCCGACTGCGAGCACACGTCGGGGGTGTCCGGGTCGCCGCCGGGCGCGGCGACGTCCACGCCGGAGCCGCGCTGGCTGTACGACGCGAGCTGCCCGTCCCGCCCGGTCGCCGCCACGATCATCGCCGAGCCGCCGTAGGAGTCGGTGACCGGCAGGCTCGCGTTGCCGGCGCTGAAGATGACGACGACACCGGCCTCCGCAGCCTCGTCGACGGCGGCCGGGATGGCCGAGGACGACGACAGGCCGGGCACGTCGGGACCGAGCGACAGGTTGAGCACCCGGGCGCCGTTGCGCACCGCCCAGCGGATCCCCGCGGCGACGTCGTCGGGCTTGCCGACGCACTCCCCGGACGAAGTGTCGTACGCCAGCACGCGCACCGGCAGCACGGTCGCCTTCGGGGCCACGCCGAACGACGACGACGCGACGGTCCCGGCGACGTGCGTGCCGTGGTCGCACTGGTCGGTCGGCGCCGGCCCGTCGGTGCAGGTCCCGCCCACGCAGTCAGCGCCGGCCAGAACGCGGCCCTCGAAGTCCTTGTGCGCGCGGTCGACCCAGCTGTCCAGCACGGCGACGACGACGTTGCGACCGTCCTTGCCGGCCGCGCGCGCGTCCGGCACCCGCGCCTGGTCGGCGTGCCAGGTGCGCTGCGGCGGCGTTCCGGCGGCCAGGGCAGGCGGAGCGGGGAGGAGCAGGATCCCCACCAGCACGGCGGTGAGGCCGGCCAGAGGGGGACGGGTCACCACCAAACGGTACGACGGGACGGCCGCTCGTGGGGTCAGCCCGCGAGTCTCACCGGTTCCGCGGGGGCGCGCAGCAGCCGCAGCACGGCGTCCTCGATCGGTCCCTGGAAGGCGGGGGAGCCGTACTGCGCGTCCTCACCCAGCACCTCGAGGTCGCGGGCGATGGTGACCCCGTCGTCGTAGAGGTCGATCACCCGCGGGTCGATGTAGCTGGAGCGGCAGACCGCCGGGGTGTTGCCCAGCTTGTCGGCCACCTCCTTCACGACCCGCGTCACGGCGCGCTTGCGGGCGGTGGTGCTCTCGGCGTGCGTGGAGACGGCCAGCCCGATCGCGGCCAGGACCGTGGCCGACCAGGTGCGGAAGTCCTTGGCGGTGTCCTCGCCCCCGGTGACCTCGCGCAGGTAGCCGTTGATGTCGGTGCTCTTCACGTCGACCCAGTCGCCGCTTCCGTCCTTGTAGGCCAGCAGCTCCGGCCCGCCGCCGCGCCGCCGCTTCAGCGCCGCGACGACCTCGCAGACCTCCGGCTCGGCGAGCGAGCGCTGCCAGAGCTTGCCGCTCTTGCCGGGGAACTCGAGGGTGATCTCCCCGGCCCGGTTCACGCTGACGTGCTCCTTGAGCAGGGTCGCCAGGCCGTACGACGAGTTCTCCGCGGCGTACTGCTCCCCGCCGATGCGGAAGAAGCCGAGGTCGAGCAGTCGCACGGCGCAGGCCAGCACGCGGGTGCGGGTCAGCCCGTCGCCCTGCAGGTCCTCGCGCATCCGCTCACGTGCGGCCGGCAGCCGGGCGGCGAAGTCGAGGATCCGGTCGTGCTTCTCGAGGTCGCGCTGGAGGCGCCAGGCGTCGTGGTAGCGGTACTGCCGGCGGCCGCGCGCGTCGACGCCGGTCGCCTGCACGTGCCCGTTCGGGACGGCGCAGATCCAGACGTCCTCCCAGGCGGGCGGGATCACCAGCTCGCGGATGCGCTGGAGCGTCTCGGCGTCCTTGACGGGCGTGCCGGCAGCGTCGACGTACCGGAACCCCTTGCCGCTCCGGACCCGGCGGATGCCGGGACCGGAGCAGGAGACGCGCTTGAGGCGCACCACGGCCGGGTCCTAGACCTCGGGCTCGACGTGCATGGCGGCTTCCTCGGCGGAGTAGCCGCCGAGGTCGGTGCCGACGTCCGAGGCGACTAGGTCGGCCTCGGTGTCGCTGCGGGCGCCCTCGTCCGGCTCGACCAGCCGGCCGACGCCCTGCCCGGCGCGCTCGTCGAAGGGCGTGTCGGCGCCCTGGCTCTCGTCGGCGTCCTGACCTACGGCGGCGAGCACGTCCGGCTCCTCGCGGGAGAGCCGGCCGTCGAGCGGCTCCCCGTCGTGCACCTCGCGGGGCGTGGTGCCGAAGTCGTCAGCGGCCAGTGGCGCGTCGTGCGGCGGCTCGGTGGTGCCCTCGGTGCCGCCGGCCTCGAGCTGGCCGAGGTCGGCGTAGCCCGGGTCCGGGATGCCCTCGGCCTCGTGCTCGGAGGGCTTCTCGGGGATGCGCGCGCTCATGGGTGTCCTTCCGAAGGGGGTGGGGACGGCCGAGGGCCGCCTCTGGTGGGAGACGGCCCTCGTGCTGCGTCGGGGTCTAGCTGCTCTTGACGGTCGTGCCGCCGCCGGGGACGGCTGCCTCGATGGTGGTCTTGAACGCCTCGAGGGCCTTCTCGACCTTGTCCTGCGGGTCGGCGAAGAGCTTCGCGACGGCGTCGCCGAGCACACCGGCGGGCGGGTCGTACTGCAGGCTGACCTCGACGCCGGTCGTGCCGCCGTGGTCGTCGAAGCGGAC
This sequence comes from Actinomycetales bacterium, assembly GCA_036675425.1. Taxonomy (GTDB): domain Bacteria; phylum Actinomycetota; class Actinomycetes; order Mycobacteriales; family SCTD01; genus SCTD01. The sequence continues at coordinate 11,764 of JAKFFB010000188.1, forward strand.
GGCGCCGGCGTTCTTGACGTCCAGGCCGCTGCTGTCCTCGGTCGCCCAGGCGATCCGCGTGTTGGGGACGTCCTCGACGATCGTGGCGTCCCACTCGACGGTCTTGCCGAGCGGACCGGAGACCTCCCAGTGCGTCTTCTGCGTGCTGCCCGCGGTGGGGGTGACCTTCTCGACGTCCGGCATGATCTGCGGGAGGTTCGTCAGGCCGCGCCACCAGGCGTAGCACTGGTCGGCGGGAGCGTTGACCTCGAGGTAGTGCGCGACGGTGCCCATCGTGGATCCTTCCGTTCGGGTCAGGGAACTGCTCAGCGGCAGTACCCCGTCGGGGAGCGGGTCAGACCGTCAGGGGCGTGTGACGTCCGGCGCGGAGCCGCTCGGGGCGGCGCCGGCCATCGTGGCGCCGGTGTTGGCACCGGTGCCCAGGTCGACCACGCTGTCCTTGTCCTTGGTCTTGCCGGTCGCCTTGTCCGTGACGGCCTCGACCTTCTCGTTGACGGTCGCCTTCGCGGTGTCGGCGACACCGGCGGCGGTCTCCTTCAGCGAGGCGGTCGCGTCCTGCACGGCCGGCTTGCCGGCGAGCTCGCGGAACTTCGACTCGATCTGGCGGTAGCGGTCCTTGCCGGCGCGGGCGCCCAGGACGTAGCCGGCGCCTGCTGCCGCTGCGAGGGTGAGCTTCTTGAACACGGGGTGCCTCCTGGAGTCGGTCGTTCGTCTGACCTCCTCCTACCCCCGCACGACCTCGCGACTCACGCGCCGTCGGCGTAGCGCCCCGGCCAGGGGTAGGCGGTCAGCGCGTCGAGCTGCCCCGCCCCCATCCGCTCGACGGTCCAGAGGCTGGCGCCGACCGCGCCGCCTCGCTTGGCCACGTCGAGGAACCGCCACGTCTCGGCGCGGGTCGGCACGCCGTGGCGGCCGCCCTCCTCACCCATGTCGTAGCCCTGGCCGACCGGGTGCACGGGAAGAAGCGCTCCGAGCTCGGACAGGGACTGCTTCACGAGCGCCCCGGGCTCGTTGCAGGACCAGTAGACCATCGGTGCGAACAGATCGGCGTACGGCACGAAAGCCTTGTAGGGGAAGGACTTCCGGCGCAGCGGGGTCGGGCGAGGCACGGTCGCCGCGATCGGCTTGTCGCCGGCGTAGCGACGCACCAGCGACAGGTAGAGGGCGACGCGGGGAGCAGTGGCGTACGTCCCCTCCGCCGCGGTCTCGATGTCGGGCGCGAAGGCGTCGATGCCGTCGGCGAACGCCTGCTGGGCGCGGAGCGCGTCGGCGACCGGGTCGGACAGGTAGGGGAAGTCCCACGCGACGACGGCCAGGCCGGCGGCGTGCGCGGCGGGGACGAGCTCGGGCAGGAACTGGTTGCCGTAGTAGCCCTGCCGGCCACCGGTACGGACCCAGATGTTGCGCAGCCCGGCGGCCTTCGCCTTCGCGACGATGGCCTCCGTGTCGACCGGGGTCTCCTTGAAGTTGGTGACCCACAGGCCCTTCCCGGACAGCGGGTAGATGCTGGCGGCCTTGCCGCTGGTGGCGACGGGCTTCGGCAGGGCCGCCTCGGCGACGATCGGCGGCTTGCGCGGCTTGGGCTTCCAGCCGGGCAGGTTGGGTCGCTTGGGGACCGGGCAGCCGGTCTGCGGCTTCTCCGGGCCGACGGCGGGCGGGAGGAGAGAGGCCTTCTTCTTGGGGGCGACCTTCGGGGCGGGCGCCTTCGGGCTGGGTGTCGGGCTCGCCGCCCGGGTCGCCTCGGGGCTCGCGGCCTGGCTCGGTGCGGGCGTCGCGGGGGCGGCGACGGGGCGCGGCTCGACCGCACCGGCGCTGACGGTCCCGGCCACCAGGACCGCCACGACCGCCGCGGAGAGCACTCGCTCGGCGACGGTCAGCATGGGGACAGTCTCGGTCATCTCGGGCGCGCTGTCCGCCGCTTGGCCACACCCCTCCACAACCGATCTTGTCGGGGGATGCGGCTGCCGATCTGCTGATCGGTCGGGGAGGAGGCTGAGCGTGGAGGCGGCGCTCATCCTCCACAGCCGATCAACGGGGAGGCGGCCCCAAGATCGGTTGTGGAGGCCCGGTCGACCCGCTCGGCCGAGCGGGGCCGTGCGCTAGTCTCTGTGCTCGCAGCCGGCATGCCGGCGCGGTCCCCCATAGCTCAATTGGCAGAGCATGCGACTGTTAATCGCAGGGTTTCTGGTTCAAGTCCAGATGGGGGAGCCCTGACCAGCACGAAGGCCGTCCTGAGGCGGCTCGGACGGGCCTGAGCCCACAGCCAACCCCCGCGGATCCGCCCCCAGCGCGCCTCATCCTGACCGATGCCGCCAGGGCGGGAGCAGCGCCGGGGGAGACAGGGCGGGGCCGTCTGCCCGCCACAGCCATGCGCCGCCCTCTCTCTGCAGCCCCGCGATCCCCAGAACGGGAGGGTCCAGGTCGGAGCTGATCTGCCGTACGCCCTCGCAGGCCACGGCCCACACCGCCAGGTAGGCCATCTCGGCGACCACCGCGTCCGGCACCTCGCCGAGGACCTCGAGGTGAGCCAGCGCGGCTGCCTCGCCCTCACCGGTGACGACGAGCTGCGCGACGAGCGGACGTGCCCGGCTGCTGTTGACGTACGCGACCCACCAGGCCAGCAGCTCGCCGCGCTCGGCCGCGTCCACGGCAGGCGCCACGTCCAGGCCCTCCTCCTGGACGAACCAGGCGGTGTCGACGTCGCGCCGGCTGACGTAGTACTCCGCGGTCGTCCCGGCCGGCACCTGCCCGACACGGGGGGCGTCGAGGTCCAGCTCGACGAGGCCGTTCCGCTCGACCCGCGGGAGCCAGGCGACGCCGCCCGTGTCGAACTCCTCCATGAGCAGGCCGGCGAGGTCGTTGACCCACTCCTCGGCCGTGCTGACCGGCATGCCCGTCCAGACGCCCTGCTCGAGGTCGTCCAGGTCGACGCGGACGGCGAAGCGGTACGGCAGCTGCCTCCACCGGAAGGTGACCAGCAGCCGGCCGTCCTCGAGCTCGACGCTCTCGCCGTACCACCCGTCCGTCACCGGACCCTCGCCCAGCAGGGACTCCTGGGCAGCCAGCAGCACCTCCTCCGCGGTCGTCATCCGCCGAGCCTCGCAGCGAGAGCAAGGGTGATGCCTCTGTAGCAGAGTGCTACGCTGGTAGCGATCTGCTACGGAGGTGCTCGATGGCCGTCAAGCCCACGACCCGCACGAAGCCGTCCGCCGGCCAGCCGACCCGGATCGCGTCGGACGTCTACGCGGCCGCGCAGCAGGTCGCCGTGCGCGAGAGCCGGTCGGCTGCCGAGCAGGTCAACCACTGGGCCCGCATCGGGCAGTCCCTCGCGATGCACCAGGCCGCGTCGCGTCGGAGGGTCGAGGCGGTCCTCGCCGGGACGCTGCCGATGAGCGCGCTCCGTCCGGACGAGCGGGAGGTCGTCAACGCCGAGCTCGACGCGGCGATCACCGCGCGGGCGCAGTCGACGCCTCTCGGGCAGGCGGCGGGGGGCACCACCGTCGCGCTCGACGAGGACGGCCGGCTCGTCGAGTACCGCCCCGACGGGACCAGCGCACTCCTCGACGTCGGTTGAGGCTCGACCTCGTCGTCGGGCCGAACGGCGCCGGGAAGTCCACCTTCGTCGCGACGGTCCTGCGTCGCGTGCTGCCGCCGGGCACCCCCTTCGTCAACGCCGACGAGATCGCCAAGGTGCGCTTTCCCGGAGACGAGCTGCAGCGATCCCGCGACGCTGCCGTCATCGCAGAGGCCACCCGGAACGCCCTGCTGGAAAGGGGACTTCCGTTCATCGCCGAGACCGTCTTCTCCCACCCGTCCAAGCTGGAGCTCGTCGACCGGGCCGTCGCGGGCGGCTACTACGTGCGCCTGCACGTCCTCGCGATCCCGTCCCACCTGGCAGTGCAGCGGGTCCGCTACCGCGTCGCCGCCGGCGGGCACGACGTCCCTGCGCGCAAGGTCGCCGAGCGGTGGGAGCGCCTCTGGCCGCTCGTCGCGGAGGCGATCCGCCGTGCCGACCGCGCGGAGGTCTGGGACAACAGCCGCTACGACGTGACGGAGAAGGTCGCGGAGTTCGTCGGCGGCCTGTCGGCAAGCCCGCCGCGGTGGCCGGAGTGGGCTCCACCGGCGCTGCGAGAGCTTGCCTGAGGCGTTGCGGGAGGATTCCGCCGTGCCTTCAGCGACCGGGACGCTCCGCGCCGTTGCCCGCCCGGTCGTACGGCCGGCTCGCGCAGCGGTGCGGCGGACCGGACGCGAGCTCGGCGTCCAGCGGTCTCCCGAGGCGCGGGCCGCACGCCGCGCGTGGCGGCAGGGGGACGGTGACCGGCGCACGCTGCCGTGGCCGCACGCCGTCGCTGCGTCGAAGGAACCGGCGCGCGTGCGGTGCAACGTCTGCGGGTGGTCCGGGGAGTCCTTCGGCGGCACCACCCACTGCGAGTCGGCGATCTGCCCGGTGTGCGGCTCGATCGGTCGGGACCGCTTCCTCTACTGGTGCTGGACCGCACGCACGCCGTACGACCCGTGCGCCGTCGTCCTGGAGACGTCACCGCGACTGGACGAGGAGTACCGCTCCCGGATGGCGCAGCGGATGCGCTACATCACCAGCGACTTCGACGAGTCCGCCCACCGCGGCGCGATCCGCCTCGACCTGGAGCAGATCGCGCTGCCCGACGCCTCGCTGGACGTCGTGCTGACGCCGCACGTGCTCGAGCACGTGCCGGACACCGACCGGGCGCTGTCCGAGCTCTTCCGGGTCGTACGACCCGGCGGTTCCGTGCTGCTGCAGGTGCCGTTCCCGCAGGCTCGGACCGGACGTCCCCCAGGACCGGAGTACCACGGGGACAGCACCCTCGTGCACTGGCGGTTCGGCTGGGACCTGGCTGAGCGGGTCCGCGGTCACGGCTTCACCTGCGACATGCTGGTCCCCGAGGAGCTGCGCGCGAAAGCGGCTGCAGGGAAGTCGTTCTCGTACGCAGGGGACGACATCGACGTCGACGACCTGATGGCCGGCGCGGACCCGAGCGCCATGACGGTCGTGGCCTCGGCCGACGAGTCCGCGGCGCTCGGCTTCGACCCGGCGTTCCAGTTCATCACCCTGCACCTGCGTCGGCCCTGACGATGCGGCAGCTGCTCCGGTTCGCCTGGGTCGAGGCGCAGTGCTGCCTGTTCGCTGTGCTGTTCTTCGTCGGGCTCGCTGGGGTACGCCTCGTACCGCTGCCGGGGAGTCCCGCCGACGCGCTGCTGATCTGGTGCCTGGCAGTCACTCTCGGGCTGTGGATCGCCGGCTGGGAGACCGGTCGCGAGGTCGCCGTGATCTTCGGCTTCCACCTGGTCGGGCTCGCCCTCGAGCTCTGGAAGGTGGACCAGGGGTCGTGGTCCTACCCCGACACCGGGATCGCCGCCGTCGGCGGCGTTCCGCTCTACAGCGGGTTCATGTACGCGGCTGTCGGGTCGTACGTCTGCCAGGCCTGGCGCCGGCTCGACCTCCGCATCACCGGCTACCGGCCGTGGGCGACGGCCGCGGTGGCGGCGCTGATCTACCTGAACTTCTTCACCTCGCACGTGACCCGCGATGTGCGCCTGCCGCTGTCCGTCGCCCTGCTCGCGGTGACCTGGCGGGCGTGGGTGCGCTTCACCGTCGGACGGCGTCGTTATGCCATGCCGTTGCCGCTGTCCTTCGTGCTGATCGGCTTCTTCCTGTGGCTGGCCGAGAACGCCGCGACGCTGCTGCGCGCGTGGCAGTACCCGCACCAGGAGGCGGTGTGGTCCACCGTGCACGCGGCGAAGCTCGGCTCGTGGTCGCTGCTCGTCGTGGTCAGCATCGTGCTCGTCGCTGCGGTGAAGTCGCTTGAGGGCAGGCTGTACGGCGCTCCGTCCGACCTGTCGGTGCTCCGGGCGTACGACGTGCCGGAGCACCCGCTCCCGCCTGCGCGCGCGCCCGGGGTGCCCTCGCGGTCGTAGGGTTGCCCGCACGGGGCGGTAGCTCAGCCGGTCAGAGCAGGGGACTCATAATCCCTCGGTCGTGGGTTCGAGCCCCACCCGCCCCACCAGCCCGCTGTGCAGCCTGCAGCTTGTGCGTTCACAGCAACATCGACGACGCCGGATGATGTTGCTGCGGGCGGACAAGCGCAAGGGAGGGGGCGTGCGGGGCTAAGCGCCGGCGAGGGCCAGTCGCTCGCGGATCTGCGGGATCAGCGGGAACTCCCGGTCGAAGCCGTCCTGCTCGAGCACGGCCTCGACCGCTGCGCGGGTACGGGCAGCTGCGCGCAGCTCGTCGTCGGGGATCACCGACGCGGGGCGCGGGTGGTCCGGGGCAGCAGGCAGACGGCTCGCAGGCAGTCTGATCCGTCGCATGCCATCGGCATCGGAAGGACTGCCCGACCCCTTGACGGTTAGCGCGAGGTCGACAGCGCCTCGCGTGATCAACGCCGTGCTCCAGCACGTCTTCTGCCGCGAGGAAGTGCGGAACCGCGGCGTTGATCAACGAGAGGTCAGGCGCTGCTGTCGCTCGGAACCGCCACCAGGTGGCGCTCGCGGCGGGAGGGGCAGGGCTCCGGCGCGTGCCGGGACAGGAAGGCGTCCATGGTCGGCTCGAGACCGACCGCGGCCCGGGCCGCGACGATGCCGCACGCGCGGCACCACACCACGACGATCCCGAAGCCGGCGTCGTAGCGCACCTGCACCGACACGCCTGCCATGGGACCAGCGTGACGCACCCCGAGCCCTGTGGACAGCCGCAACTCGATTTGCGGCGAGTTGTGCCGAAACCGGGCGCCGGCTCGTCGCGTGTCACATTCTGTCGCCCGGCGGTGCTGTAGAGACATGGACCTCGGACCCGCAGCCACCGCCGTGCTGCCCACTCCCGAGCGCACGACCGTGCGGGCTGACCGGAAGGAGCGCGAGCCGGTGCCGGGTGCGGTGCGCGCCGACCTCGAGGAGGTCTTCCGCCGCGACTACCGGCGCGTGGTCGGCGTGGCCGCACGCGTGCTGGGGTCGCGGGAGGCCGCCGAGGACGTCGCCCAGGAGGTGTTCCTCTCCTTCGGTCGGTCCTCGGTGCCGGCCGGCGAGGCCGGCGCCTGGCTCTCGGTCGCCGCCGCGCACACCGCGCTCAACGTGCTCCGCTCCGGCCGCCGCCGCACCTCGCGGGAGGAGGCCACCTCGGCACCGCATGCCGCCCCGGACGCCGCCGACGAGGTGCTCGCCCTCGAGGACCGCGCCCGCGTCCGCGCCGCGCTCGCCCGGTTGCCGCGCAGGCAGGCGATGGCCCTGGTGCTGCGGCACAGCGGCCTGAGCTACGCCGAGGTCGCCGCAGCGCTCGACCTGTCCCCTGGAAGCGTCGGCACCACCGTGCGACGCGCCGAGTCCGCCCTTCGCGAGGAGCTGAACCGCCATGCGTCATCCGACTGAGGGCGTGCTGCGCCGGCTGCTCGACGAGCCCGCCGGAGTGGCCGACGCCGACCGCCACCACGTCGCGGACTGCCCGCACTGCCTTGCCCAGCTCGCCGCTGCCCGCGACGCCGCCGCGCTCGTCGGCGCCGCGATCGCCGACAGCACAGGGGATCTGGACACCGACGCCGCATGGCGCCGGCTGTCCGCGGCATCGGCACCCACCCGCGTGGCGATCCCGCGACGGAGCCGGTTCCGCGACCTCGTGAAGCGCCCCGCGGTCGCCGGCCTCGCCGTCGCGCTCGTCCTGACCGGCGCCGGGACGGCGGCCGCGAACGACTGGCTGAAGATCTTCAGCACCGAGCGCATCACCCCGGTCAGCATCAGCGCCGCCGACCTGGTCGCCCTGCCCGACCTGAGCTCGTACGGCGATCTGGTCATCAGCAGCCGGCCCGACGTGCACCCGGTCGCCGACGCGACGGCGGCCGAGGCCGAGACCGGCCTCGAGGTCCCGGAAGTCGCCGAGCTGCCGCGCGGGGTGACCGGCGACCCGGAGTACCAGGTCGGCGGTGAGGTCGTCGCGACCTTCACCTTCGACGCGGCACGCGCCGGTGGACCGACCCCGCCCCCGGGTGTCGACGGCGCCACCGTCCGCCTCGTCGCGGGTCCCGGCGTTGCGCAGGTCTGGCAGTCCGACGCCGGCATCCCAGCGCTCGTCGTCGGGCGCGCGACCGCGCCGACCGCGTTCTCCGACGGGGTGCCGTTCGAGGTGCTCCGCAACCACCTGCTGTCGCTGCCCGGGCTGCCGGATGACGTCGCCGCGCAGCTGCGCACCTTCGCCGCCGACGGCGCGACCCTGCCGCTGCCCGTGCCGTCCGACGAGATCCGCACCTCCACCGCGCAGGTCGGCGATGTGACGGCGACGGTGCTGACCAGTCGCGACCGGGCCCTCGCCGCGGTGGTGTGGGTCGACGACGGCGAGGTGACCGCGGTCGCCGGATCGCTCGACGTCGACGAGCTGCTGACCGTCGCCCGGGACCTCCGCTGAGCGCCCTGCCGGCGGACCTGCCGCCGTCACCTGCGGTCTGGTGCTCCGGACTGCGCAAGAGGTACGGCAGGCAGCTCGCGGTCGACGACGTCTCCCTCACCGTCGGTCGGGGCGAGGTCGTGGGGCTGCTGGGTCCGAACGGCGCGGGAAAGACCACGGTCATCAAGATGCTGCTCGGGCTCACCCAGCCCGACGCCGGTGAGGTGATGCTGCTCGGGCAGCCCGGCACCGATCCCGCCGCGCGCACCCGGGTCGGCTACCTGCCCGAGCTCTTCCGCTACCAGCCCTGGCTGACCGCGACCGAGGTGCTGACGCTTCACGTGCGGCTCTCCGGACTCGAGATCCCCGCAGCCGAGCGGTCGGAGCGGCTGGCCCTGGTCGGTCTCGCCGACCGCGCCGGCGATCGCGTCGGCGGCTTCTCCAAGGGGATGCAGCAGCGGCTGGGGATGGCCGTCGCGCTGGTCGCCCGGCCCGAGCTGGTCGTGCTGGACGAGCCGACCAGCGCGCTCGACCCGCTCGGGCGCGTGGACGTGCGCGACATCGTGCTGGCCCTGCGCGAGCAGGGCGTCGCGGTCCTGCTCAACTCCCACCTGATCGGCGAGGTGGAGCGGGTCTGCGACCGGGTCGTCATCCTCGACCGGGGTCGTGTCGCCGCCGAGGGGTCGCTGGCCGAGCTGCTCGGCCGCCGCGAGGTCCGGCTGCGCATCACCGACCTGCCGGCCGCGGCCGAGGCGCGGATGGCGCAGGTCGGGGAGGTCACGCGCACCGGCGACTGGTTCACCGTGCTGCTGCCGCTCGACGACGTCGACACCGCGATCCCCGATCTGGTAGGCGATCTCGTGACGCTTGGCGCCCGGTTGCACGCCGTCGAGCCGGCCCGCATCAGCCTCGAGGAGAAGCTGCTCGGGATCCTGCGAGAGGGGGTCGCCCGGTGACCCGCACCGTCCTCACGATGGCCGGCCTCACGCTGCGCGAGGCGTTCCGCCGTCGCGTGCTGCTCGCGGTCGTCGTGCTCACCGTCGCCCTGCTCGCCCTCAGCGGCTGGGGCTTCTCCCGGCTGGCTGCGGAGTCCGACGCCGGCGCCCTCACCAGCGGCGAGGCGCGGCTGGTCGCGGCCACGCTGCTCAACCTGGTGATGTTCGGCTTCAGCCTCATCGCCGCCCTCGGCACGGCCTTCCTCGCGGGGCCGACGCTGTCCGGCGAGACCGAGTCCGGCATCGCCCTCGCCGTGCTCGCCCGGCCGGTGCGCCGGTCGGCCGTGCTGCTCGGGAAGTGGCTGGGGCTGGCGGCTTTCGGCAGCGGGTTCGTCCTCGTGGCCGGGCTCGCGCAGTGCATCGTCGTACGCCTCACCGTCGACTACTGGCCACCGCACCTGGCGACCGCGCTGACGCTGCTCGCCGCGCAGACCGTCGTGCTGCTGACCCTGGCGGTGCTGCTGTCCACGGCGATCTCGCCGATGGCGTCCGGGGTCGTCGCCGTCGGCCTGTTCGGCGCGACGTGGGTCGCCGGCGTCGTGGGCGGCATCGGCGAGGCGCTCGGCAACGAGGGCGTCGAGCGGATCGGGACGGTCTCCCGGGTGCTGCTGCCGACCGACGGACTGTGGCGAGGAGCGATGCACGGCTTCCAGGACCCGGCGCTGCTCACCCAGCTCGACGCCGGCTTCGAGGGGCACCCGTTCCTCAGCGTCGCGCCGCTGACCGCCGCCTACCTCGGCTGGACCGCGCTCTGGGTGGCGATGGTGTGGGGGCTGGCGGCCGCGTTCTTCGGACGCCGGGACCTGTAGCTCCGGCAGGCATGGCATCCTCGCCGCCGTGACGCTGACGCACGAGACCGCGATGGAGCTGGCCAAGCTGGCCGGGCTGGTCCTCACCGAGCCCGACCTCGACACCGCGCTCGTGGCGGTCACCAAGGTCGCCACCGCCGCGGTGGAGCCGTGCGACGGCGCGTCGCTGACGATGCGCAACCGGGGCGTCCCGAGCGCGCCGGCCGCGAGCGACGCGTGGGCGATCGAGCTGGACAAGCTGCAGTTCGTGGAGCAGGAGGGTCCGTGCCTGGACTGCCTGCGCGAGGGGTCCGTCATGCGCGTACGGGATCTGCGCACCGACGGCCGCTTCCCCAACTACGGGCCGAAGGCGGCCGACAAGGGTGCGCTCAGCGCGCTGTCGCTGCCGCTGGTCGCCGACGGCGGCACCGTCGGGGCGCTCAACCTCTACTCGCGCGAGCCGGACGCCTTCGACAGCGACGTCGTGGCGGTGGGGGAGCTGCTCGCCGCGCACGCCTCGCTCGCCATCAGCGCGGCCACGGCCTACTACTCCAGCCGCGAGCTCGCCGACCAGATGCGCCAGGCCCTCGAGAGCCGTGCCGTCATCGAGCAGGCCAAGGGCGTGCTCATCGCGCAGCTCGGCGGGAGCGCGGACGACGCCTTCGACCGGCTGGTGGAGCTGTCGCAGCGCAGCAACCGCAAGCTGCGAGAGGTGGCGCTGTCGGTGGTGGAGACCGCGGTGAAGGGCCCTCAGGGCGCGTAGGTCACGGCGACGGCGAGGCCTGCGACCGCCGTCACGACGCCCAGGGCGGCGACCACGGTGCCGAGGGCGAGCTCCGGCCGGCGCGGGTCACGGCCGACGGCTACCTCTGTGCGCGGCGAGACGAGCAGCGCCCCGAGCAGCCCCGGGAACCACAGCAGCAGCGTGAGGGCGAAGAACAGCCAGTACGACCGACCCTTCGCCCGCGCGATGCCCCCGGCGAGGTCGCACAGCAGGAGGGTGAGGACCGCCACCACGAGGGCGACGGGAACGGCGATCAGCAGCGGCACGCGTCAGCCGAGCGCGACGTCGTTCTTGTCGGCCAGCGCGCGCAGGTCGGCCAGATCGGCCTCGGCGATCTGGGCGAGCAGCGGGTCGTCCGACGCCTCGGCGGCGGCCAGCGTGGCGGAGGCCTCGGCCACCCGCACCTGGAGCTCACGGGCGAAGGCCGTGGTGCCCTCGCTGGTGGCGACGGCGGGCGGTGCCTGGTCCATTGCGGTCACGACTCCTCCTGATCTTGCGCTGGGCGGGGAAGTGCCCGCGGAACGAGGGCGCGATGCCTCGCGGGAGGTGTGACGATCGCATCATCCGAGCCGGGAGCGCAAGACAAGGGGCACCGCGGCAGCGGCCAGCAGGGCCAGGCCGACCCCGGCGACGCGCGCGCTGACGTCCTGCTCCTCGATCGTCGTGCTGAGGGTGCCCCGGATGCTGTCGTAGACCTCGTCGAGCTCGCCGGCCGTCGCAGCGGTGTACGCCCTGCCCTCGGTCTGCTCGGCGATGTCCGCGAGGGCGGGCTCGTCGACGGGCACCTCGAAGACCCGCCCGTCACTGACGACCACGCCCTCGGGGGTGCCGTAGGCGATCGTGTGCACGGGCAGCTCGGCGTCCAGGGCGGCGGCGACCCCGCGCTCGACCGGCGTACCCACCGTCGACCCGCCGTCCGCCAGCATGACGACGGACGCCGGCACGCCCGCGGGCCGGACCGAGGCAGCGGCGACCGCGGACAGCAGCGCGTCGCCCAGCGCCGTGCCCCCGGCGAGGTCGAGGTTCGCGATGGCGCGGGCCACCTGGTCGCTGTCGTCGGTAGCCGGGACCACCACCGAGGCTGTACCGGCGAAGGAGACCAGCGCCACGTCGAAGCCGTCCGGCAGGCCGTCGACGAAGGCCGTCGCCGCCTCCTTGGCAGCGGTGAAGCGGTCCGGCGCGACGTCCTCGGCCAGCATCGAGGCCGAGGTGTCGAGGGCCAGGACGACCATCGCGCGCTCCCGCTCGACCTCGACCTCGTCGACCGGGCCGGCGAAGCCCGTGGTCATCGCGACCAGCGCGGCGAGCAGCAGCAGCGGGGCCAGGTGCCGCGCGGCGCCGGGTCTCCGGGTCGCGACGGAGGCCGCGAGCGCCGGGTCGGCCCACGCCTGCTCGGTCCGGCTCCGGCGGAGCTGGAGCACGACGTACGCCGCCGCGAGGCCCGCCGGGACGGCCAGCAGGAGCAGGCGCACGGGGGAGGTGAAGTCGGACGGCACCCCGCCAGTCTGCGGGGCGCCGCGTGAGGTCCCCGTGAGCCCGTGTCGCCGCCCGGTTCTGTCAGGGGGCCGTCCTACCGTTCAGGCATGCGGCTGCTGCACACCTCCGACTGGCACCTGGGGCGCACCCTGCACCGCGCCGACCTCGGCCCGGCGCAGGACGCGTTCCTCGACGCGCTGGTCGAGACGGTGCGCGCGGAGCGGGTCGACGCCGTGCTGGTGGCCGGCGACGTCTACGACCGCGCCGTGCCGTCGGTGGAGGCGGTGCAGAGGTACGACGAGGCGCTCGTGCGGCTGCGCGCCGCCGGTGCGCGCGTCGTCGTGACGAGCGGCAACCACGACTCGGCCTCGCGGCTGGGCGTCGGCGCCCGGCTGGTCGACGCTGCGGGCGTCCACGTCCGGACCCGCCCGCAGGACGTCGCGGTGCCGGTCGTGCTGTCGGACGAGCACGGCGACGTGGCGGTCTACGGCATCCCCTACCTCGAACCCGAGGCGGTCCGGGACGTGCTGCCGGGGGTGGGTCACGCCGGGGTCCTGGGGGAGGCGATGACGCGGATCCGGGTCGACCTGGCCGAGCGGTCCGCGCGGTCGGTCGTGCTGGCGCACGCCTGGGTGACCGGCGGCGAGGCGAGCGACAGCGAGCGGGACATCCGGGTCGGGGGCGTCGGTGACGTCAGCGCATCGGTCTTCGACGGCGTCGACTACACCGCGCTGGGCCACCTGCACGGCGCGCAGAAGCTGCGAGAGGGCCTGCGCTACAGCGGATCCCCGCTCGCCTACTCCTTCTCGGAGGCCGGCCACACCAAGGGGTCGTGGCTGGTGTCGCTGGGCGCTTCGGGGCTGGAGTCGGTCGACTTCGTGCCTGCGCCGGTGCCGCGGCGGCTGTCGTCGCTGACCGGGACGCTGGCCTCGTTGGTGACCGATCCCGCGCTGGCCGCGCAGGAGGACGACTGGCTGTCGGTCGTGCTGACCGACCCGGTGCGGCCCGAGGACGCGATGGCGCGGCTGCGGGTCCGCTTCCCGCACGTGCTGGTGCTCGACTGGCAGCCGGCGGGTGCCGTTCTCGACGAGCGGACCTACGGCGCCCGCGTCGCCGGGCGGAGCGACCTCGAGGTGGTCACCGAGTTCGTGCGCCACGTGCGCGGTGGCGGGTCGACCTCCGACGCGGGCTGCTGCGACGACGAGGAGCGGGACCTGCTCGACTCCGCCCTGGAGGCGGTCCGGCTCGCGGCGGCGTCGGCATGAGGCCGCACCGGCTGCGGCTGCGCGCCTTCGGACCCTTCGCCGACGAGGTGGTCGTCGACCTCGACGCGCTCGCGGCGTCGGGGCTCTTCCTGCTGCACGGCGAGACCGGGTCGGGCAAGACGACGCTGCTCGACGGGATCGGCTTCGCGCTCTACGGCCGTGTGCCGGGGGCGCGCGGCAAGACCGGCCGGCTGCGGTCGGACCACGCCGACCCTGGGGTGCGCACCGAGGTCGAGCTGGAGGTGACCCTGGGCGGCCGGCGCTGGCGGATCACCCGCAGCCCCGCCCAGGAGCGGGCCAAGGCACGCGGGACCGGCACGACGACCGAGCAGGCGCGCGTGCTGCTCGAGGAGCAGCGCGCCGGGTCGTGGGTGACCGTCTCTACCCGCATCGACGAGGCCGCCGCCGAGCTCGACCCGCTGCTGGGCATGAGCGCGGACCAGTTCTTCCAGGTCGTGCTGCTGCCGCAGGGGGAGTTCGCGCGCTTCCTTCGAGCCGACAGCAAGGAGCGGGGTGACCTGCTGCAGCGGCTCTTCGCGACCGAGCGCTTCAAGTCGGTCGAGGACTGGCTGGTCGCCCAGCGGATCAGCACGTCGTCCGCCGTGGGGGCCGCGCGCCAGGAGCGCGACGTCGTCGTCGCCCGGCTGGCGCAGGCGGCGGGGGTGGAGGCGCCGGCAGAGCTCGCCGTCGACTGGGCGGCTTCGCTCACCGACGCTGCCACGTCGGCACTTTCGCTGTCGCGGGAGCGGCTCGCGACGGTCACAGCGGCGCGGGATGCCTGCCGGGCCGCTGCCGATGAGGCGGCGCGGGTCGCTGCCCTGCAGTCTCGCCGGGCAGGTTCCCTGGCGACGCTCGAGCGGCTGGATGCCTCTCGGCCGGATCTCGAGGCGCTGCGCGCCGAGCTGCGCGACGCGGGCCGGGCGGCGGAGATCGCCGCGGTGCTCGCGGCGGCCGAGGAGGCCGCGGCCTCGTCGACCGGGGCGTCGTCGGCAGAGGCGTCCGCGCGGGCGGTCCTCGGACCCCTCGGCCTGCCGGTCGACGCGTCGGTGCCGGTGCTGACCGCCGCGGGTGCTGACGCGCGCCGGCGGATCGGGCGGCTGGAGTCGCTGCGGTCGGTGGCGGAGTCGCTGGCGTCCGAGCAGGCGGTGGTGGCGGCTGCGAGCGCCGAAGCGGCCTCCGCGGCGGAGGCTCTGGCATCGGTCGGGGCGGAGCTGGCGGCGCTGCCGGGCCAGCGGGTCGCGGCGCGCGGCGTGCTGGCTGCGGCGCAGGCCGCCGTCGAGCAGCTGCCCGCAGTCGAGGCGCGGGTCGTCGGGCTGACGGCCGCGCGCACCGAGGCCCGCGGGCTGGACGCCTCCCTCGTCCGGCAGCAGGAGCTGCACGAGAGCCACGTGCTCGCCCGCGAGACGCTGGTCTCCCTGCGGGAGAAGGAGAACGACCTCCGCGAGGCGCGGTTCGTCTCGATGATCGCCGAGCTCGCTGACCGGCTCGAGGACGGCGCGCCCTGCGAGGTGTGCGGCTCGACCTCGCACCCCGACCCCTACGAAGGCGTCGGCGAGGGCGTCACCCGCGACGACGAGGACAAGGCGCGGCTCGAGGCCGAGCACGCCGCCCGGGCGGTGGCCGAGGTCGAGGCGCGGCTGGCGGCCGAGGTCGCCGTGGCGGAGGGCCACCGGTCCCGGCTGGCTTCCGCCGGGCATGCGGCGGTGTCCGCCGCGGAGCTCGACGCGCTGCTCGAGCGGGCTCGCGGTGAGCTGGCCGACCTGCGCGCGGCGGCCGCCGGGCTGGCTGCCGCGGGGGAGGTGGTCGAGCGGCTGGACGCCGCGCTGGCGGCCGCCGACGGCGAGCGGCTCCGGCTGGAGCAGGTGCAGATCGCCTCCCTCCGCCGTGCCGACGAGGCGCAGGCGCGGGCTGCCGCCGCCGAGACCCGACTGCGCGACGAGCTCGACGGGGCAGTCGATCTCGAGTCCGCGCTGTCGGCAGCTGCCGAGCTGGCCGCAGCCTGCGACGCGGTGCGCGAGGCGACGGATGCAGCCGCGCGCGCGAGTGCTGACGCTGTCCGTACCGCCGGTCTCGCGGTGTCGGCAGCGGAGTCGGTCGGCTTCCCCGACGTCGACGCCGCAGCCGCCGCCGTGCGTACCGTCGCGTGGCGGACGTCGGCGGAGGAGCGCTGCCGCGCGGCCGACGACGAGCGGGCGGCCGTCGAGGCGGTGCTGGTCGAGCCCGACGTCGTCGCGGCGCCCGCCGAGCCGGTCGACCTCGCTGCCGCTGTGACTGCGGTGGAGGCGGCGGACGCCGTGGTCACCGAGGCCGCGGGGGTCGAGGCGTCGGCGGCGGGTCGGGCGCGGGAGGTGGCGCGGCTGGTGCCGGCGCTGGAGGCTGCCGTCGTGGCGCTGCAGCCGCTCGAGGAGCGCGCGGCGCTGGTCCGCCGGATGGCCGACCTGTGCACCGGCGGCGGCTCCAACGCGATGAGGATGACGCTGACGTCGTTCGTGCTGGCGGCGCGGCTCGAGGAGGTCGCCGCTGTCGCGAGCGCCCGGCTGCTGCGGATGACCCAGGGCCGCTACTCGCTGGTGCACACCGACGGCGCGGTCAAGGGCGGTGGCCGCACCGGGCTCGGGCTGCTCGCGCGCGACAGCTGGACCGGGCAGGACCGCGAGACCTCCACGCTCTCCGGTGGCGAGACCTTCCTGGCGTCGCTCGCCCTGGCGCTCGGCCTCGCCGACGTCGTCCAGGCCGAGGCAGGCGGCACCCGGATCGAGGCGCTCTTCGTCGACGAGGGCTTCGGCACCCTCGACGAGGACACCCTCGACGAGGTGATGGACGTCCTCGACGGCCTCCGCGAGGGCGGCCGGGTCGTGGGGCTGGTCAGCCACGTCGCCGAGCTGCGGGCGCGGATCCCTGCCCAGGTGCGGGTCACCAAGACCCGCCGCGGCAGCTCCCTCGAGCTCCTCGGCTGCTGAGCCCCCCGGGAGCACTACCCCGCTCGAACCGCGGGTGTCGCACGCGTGGCGGTCCGCGGTTCGAGCGGGGTAGCGCGGACCGGCGGGGCTCCGGTTGCCGGGCGCGCGGGCTCGGGTGAGGGTGGATCGCATGACCTCCCCCCTCCGCGCCCTCGCCCTCGTCTGCACCCTGAAGCCCTCGCCCGGTGACTCGAGCAGCGACCTGATCGCCCGCCAGGTGCTCGAGCAGCTCGCCTCGCACGACGTGGTGGGCGAGACGGTGCGGCTGGTCGACCACGACATCCGGCCCGGCATCGAGAAGGACATGTGCGAGGGCGACGAGTGGCCGGCCGTCCGTGAGAAGCTGCTCGCCGCCGACATCCTCGTCGTGGCGACGCCGATCTGGATGGGCCAGGCCAGCAGCGTCTCGATGCGCCTGCTGGAGCGGCTCAACGCCGAGATCGCCGACAAGGACGAGCAGGGCCGCACTCCCGTCTTCGGCAAGGTCGCCGTCGTCGCTGTCGTGGGCAACGAGGACGGGGCGCACCACGTGAGCTCGCAGCTCTTCCAGGGCCTGAACGACGTGGGGTTCACGATCCCGGCGCAGGGCGTGACCTACTGGACCGGCGAGGCGATGCAGAGCACCGACTACCAGGAGCTCGACCAGACCCCCGACGCGACGGCCGGCACCAACGCGATGGTCGCCGCAAGCGCCGCGCACCTCGCCCGGCTGCTGCGAGGCGCGCCCTACCCGGGCACGCCTGCCTGACCTGTCCGGAGTCAGCCGTCCCGGCGGAGCGCCTTCACAGCGATGTGCAGTGCGAGCCTGCCGTCAGGGCTGCGCAGGGCCGGACCGAGCAGCCGCCGCAGGTTGCCCACCCGGTAGTTCACCGACTGGCGGTGCATGTGCAGCGCCTCGGCCATCTCGCTCGCGCTGCCTCCACAGTCGAGATAGGCCTCGAGGGTCTCCAGCACCGTCTCGCGGCGGCCGGGACTGAGGTCGTCGAGCGGCGCGAGCACCACGTCGGCCAGCTCCCGCGCGGTCACCGAACCCAGCAGGAACCGGTCGAACCACGCCTCGTCGAAGCGCAGCTGCGGCAGGCCACGTCGCTGGGCGATGTCGAGCGCTTCCCGCGCCTCGTCATGGCTCTGCCGGAGCCCGCGCCACGAGGGGTGCGCGCCGCCGACGCCGAAGGCGACGGCCGTCCCCAGGTCCGGCCAGGGTGTCGTGAGGCCCCGCCGGTCGACGGCCACCACCAGGCTCGACGCGTGCGGCGCGACCAGGACCACAGCACCCCAGAACGACTGGCGCACCTTCGGGGCGACGTCGGCCGCGGGGGAGCCCGTCACGACGGCCACCTCCCACTCGACGGCGAGGTCGACGTGCAGCGAGCGCGCGAGCTGCCGCGCCTGGCCGATCCGCGGCGGCACGGCGAGCAGGCAGTCCAGCAGCGCTGCCTCGGCTGCGGCCCGGTCGCGCTCGTGCTGGCTGCGTGCCGCCAGCCACCCATCGGTCAGCGCGGCCGAGAGGTCGTTGAAGAACCGCTGCGCGACGTGGTCGGCCCACTCCAGCTCACCGGCCGGCAGGTCGGCGTGCACCGCCTCGCGGACCTCCGCGCGCAGGACGTGCTCCAGGTGCCGGTGCAACCCGACCGCGTCCTCGAGGCTGACCTCCATGTCGTCGAAGACGTCGCCGACCAGCTCCGCCATCCGCTCCGGGCCGCCTGCCGCGTCGTCGCCGCCGAGCATCGCGGTGTAGGTGTCGTAGCCGTGCAGCGTGAGGTCGACCAGCTGGCCGGCGACCTCCGGCCGCAGCTCGCCGCCGGCCAGCGCGCGCACCTCGTCGACCACCCGCTGCGCGAGCCGCGGCCCCCACTCCGACAGCGCGGCAGGGACCGGCACCGTCGCCCGGCGCGCGGCGGACGTCATCCGGAGCTCCTCGGCAGGCAGGTGGTCCCGGGGATCGGGGGACCTGGTGGCGAGTGGACCGGGGTCAGTCCACCACAGCGAGAGCGCCACGCATACCGGGGTGCAAGGTGCAGTAGAAGGAGTACGTCCGGCCGGCCTCGGTGTTGTCCAGCCCCTTCAGCTCGGCTGTCTCCCCGAGGCCGAGCAGAGGCGTCCAGAACGCCGGGCAGTCTCCCGTGAAGCTCGAGCACCAGGGGTCCCTGCCGTCGCCGCCGACGCCGTCCGCGCGCGGGTCCTGCACGACGTCGTGCTTCACGACGTCGAGGTTGGTGTAGAGCACCTTCCCGCTGCTGCGCGAGGCCACCATGGCCCGGGTGAGGTAGCCCGCGAACTGCGCCTGCGGACCGGACACGATCCGCGGCGCCACCTCGCCGCCACTGACCGGCGGCAGGGCAGGCACGGGCACCGGTGCGCCGTCCGAGCCGCCGCCGGGACGCAGCGCCACGACATGGCCGTTCGGCAGGCCGCTCATGCCGATCGCCGCGTAGACGGTGCCGCGAGCGATGCTGACCCCGCCCCACGACAGGGCCGGCTCGGCCGGCCCCCCGACGTTGAGTGGCCGGTGCAGGACAGGTGCTCCGGTCGCCGCGTCGTACGCGTCCAGGAAGCCGCGGAAGTCGACGGTGTAGACGACGCCGTTGGCCTCCGAGACCGGGTTGCCCCAGTGGACCCCGTCGGCGACGGGGGCCAGCCACGCGTGCGCACCGTCCCCCTGCTCGACGGACCAGAGGTAGCCGCCGGAGGTGATCGGTCCGAAGACACGCCCACCCGCAGCGGCCGTCGATCCCACGATTCCGCCTACGGGCGTGGGGATCCCGACGATCTGCTTCCAGACCGGCTTCATCGTCGTGGCGTCCATGACGTGGTAGACGCCGGACTTCTGGCCGACTCCCACGACCTTCCGGCCGTCCGGCAGCGTGAAGAGGTTGGGGGAGGAGCCGAAGTCGAGGTCGATGTCGCCGCACTGCCCGATGCCCTGCGGGTAGTAGGGCGCGGGGTTGCCGGGGATGTCCTGGCAGGGCAGCGTCGAGATGACCGGGAGGTACTCGTCCACCTCGCCCTTGTACGACGCGACCACCTGCCCGAAGCGCTTGCTGCGGCGGTTGACGTCGATCTTCAGGACGGCGTTCGCGTGCGCGTGCTCGGCCTGCGGGCGGAAGGGGTTGCCCGCGCCGACGTACGCGACCTGCGTCGCCGGGTCGACCGCCGGCGTGGACCAGATCGTCGCACCGGCGAAGTCGTCCTTCGGCTTGTCCGACGGCGGCTGGATCGTCCACGTCTTGCGCAGCACCGTTCCGGGACGCTTCGTCGCGCGCGGGCTCTTGCCTGTCTCGAGAAAGCTGATGCTGCCCTGGAAGGCGTAGCGGTCGGCCTCGTCACCGAGCTCGGCCGACCCGCCGGAGACGCCCATCATCAGGACGCCGTCGTGGATCACCGGGCTGGCGTAGGTGTCCGACCCGGGCTGCGTGTCGAGCGTGGTCTGCCACAGCAGCTTCCCGGTGCGCTGGTCCAGGGCAGCGACGTACGGCGACCCGACCCGGGCGACGCCGACGTAGACCTGGCCGGACTGCACGGTGACCGAGGAGTTCACGCCACCGCCGCCGGGCAGCTCGGTCGCCCAGACCGGCTTCCCGGTGTCCGCATTGGCCGCGAAGACCCAGCCGTCGTTCGAGCCCATGTAGAGGCAGCCGTCGGCGATGGTCGGCGTCCCGGTGAAGTCGCCCGAGCCGCCGGCAGCGCTCGCAGAGAACGTCCAGGCCGGGGCGAGCTGCGCCGCCTCCAGCGGGCCGATCTCCTTCTCCGCGGGCTGGGATCGCGTGTTCTGCAGGTCGTGGCCGTAGGACCGCCACTCGCCGCCCGCGTGCTTGGCCGGCGCGCAGATCGGCCCTGCTGCGCCCGACGGAAGGGCGAGCAGCGGGAGCGACAGAGCGGCCGCAGCCAGCAGTCCGCGGATCCTGCTCATCGCGAGAGCGTCACCTGGGTGAAGCGGAGCGTCCCCGCGTCGACGTGCGGGCAGGCGGTGCTCAGCTCGAGGCCGAACTGCACCTGCAGGGGCAGTCGGACGCTCTTGTCCCAGCGCACCGGCACGACGACCTCGCCGCTGCCCTGAGCGCCAGCGACCTTCGTGCTCCCGATCCACCGTCCGCGGGCGTCGCGCACGCCCACGCTCACGTAGACGAACGGGTCGACGAGTGCGTCGGTGAACTCCGCGGTGACGGTGCGGATGCTTCCCTTCGCCTTGTGCACCACCTGCAAGGTCGCGAAGTGACCATCACCCGGGCAGCTGATCGGTCCCGGCGCCGGATACGCGCGGGCAACCGTCACCCGGCCGTCCGGCTCCGCGGAGCTGATCCCGCGGTTGTCGCCGCCTGTCGGCCCGAGCGCGAACGGCGGCTCGTACGTCGTGCTCGCAGGCGCGGCGTGCGACGCCGGAGCGCCGGTCAGCGCGCAGACCAACACCGCCACAGCAGCCAGCAGGCGGCGGCTCACGGCGACCACGGTGCGTTCGGCCAGGTCTGCGCGAGCGCCTGCGCCTTGTTGCGCGGGCCGAGGATGGTGTTCGACGCAGCGGGAGCCACCTCCCGCTCGCTCGCGGACCGGAGCAGGTACGCCTCGCGCACCTTCTCCACGTCGTCGCACGAGATCTTCAGTCGCGAGGCGTCGGGGTCCACGCCGTACGGCACTGCCGCGTTGCGACCGAAGATGCCGTTGCGGATCGTGCGCTCGGGGTGCGACCGGCCGTCGACCGGCCAGCCCTTGATGTGCGGCCGGGGTCGGCGGTAGCTGTCGGCGTCCAGCGCGTTGACACGCGGGTCGAAGCGGTCGCCGTCCAGGCCGTACGGCAGGTCGTACATCTCACGCGCCTTGCCGCTCATCTGGAACGCGCGCAGCGCGACGATCTCGGACTGCGGCGAGCCGAACCACAGGCTGTCGGTGCCCCACACCACGCGCTGCGGTCCGACGTGCACGATGAGCTTGCCCAGCAGGTGCGCCAGCTGGTCGGGGTCGCTCGTGACCGAGCGCATCGTCGCGCCGATCTCCGCGTAGACGTTCGGCACGTTGCCGTGCGCCAGCCCGCGGGGGATGAACCTGCTGGCGTCCCAGGCGTTCTCGCGCAGGCTCTTGATCAGCGAGTTGACGCCGCGGTCAGCCGAGTTCACCTTGTCGTCGCCCGGGTAGGCGGTCTGGGTCTCGCTGTCGTAGCCCGAGTGGTAGACGATGAAGCTGATGTCGGGGTTCTGCCGGGCCGCCGGGCCGATGTCGCGCGGCGAGGCCGCCCGCTGGTCGAAGGCCGGCAGCGCGAAGCCCTTGTGGCAGGCGACGACCTTGGGCCCGCCGCGGGTCGCGGCGAGGGTGCGGACCTGCTCGAGGAACGCCATCCCGATCTCGTCGTCGAGGAACCAGCCGCTGCTGTTCGGGACGTCCCCCCACGGCGTGTAGACCTTCCAGCCGCGCAGCTTGCCGCGGTGCGCCACGACGACGCGCTCCATGGCGTCGAACTCGTCCTGCTGGTAGATCGGCCGGGTGCTGGCGGTCGCGTGGCCGGCTCCGCCGCGGTTCGGCATCACGAAGGCGTGCATCACCGCGCGCTCGGACCTCGCGAGCTTGTTGACCACGTCGACGGTGCGCGCGGCCTCGGCGATCGGCAGCGGCTGCTGGTCGGGCGCTGACGGGACCGCCGACAGCACGGTCATGTTCGTCGAGGAGTCGAGGTAGAGCTCCTTGAGGTAGTGGAAGCGCGACAGGTTCTCGATCGGGTCCAGCTCACCGCCCTTGCCCCAGCCCTTGAGCGAGCCGTCCTGGTAGGTGCCGGGGCGGCCGCCGAGCGGACCGGACTGCTCCCAGATGGCCATGAAGACCGCGTGGAAGCCGGGGTTGTTGACGCGCCAGAGGCCGTCGGCGTCCACGTGGTGCGACTGCACGTCGAAGATGAACTCGCCGGGCAGGTTGGCCAGCTGCGCACCGGGCCACTCCAGCTCGCAGGCGCCGGTGCCGGGCGGTGCCGCTGCGGCGTAGCTCCCGAACGTGCTCGGCATGACCTGGCCGATGGCCCAGAGCCCGATGCCGTACGCCGCTGCGCTGCGCACGAACGACCGGCGGCTCATGCCCATCCGGCGGCGCAGGTCCTCGCCGACGTCGTCCTGCAGCTCCATGATCCGGTACTGCTCGCGGGTCGGCGGCGGAGGGATGAACTCGCCGTTCGACGCGGGCATCACGTCGATCGGCATCTGCTCCGACAGCGTCGGCTCGTCGTCGAGCTTGCGGAAGTCCACTGCTGCTGCTCCTCGGTCTGCTGGGTCACTCGACGACGCGGAAGGCGCCGCGCATGCTCGGGTGGATGCGGCACCAGAACGAGTACGTGCCGGTCTTGGTGGGCTTGAACTTCCAGACGACGGCGTCCTGGACCCACTGCTCGTCGTAGGGGTCGTTGCCGCCGATCTGCGACTTGGCCGGCTCGAACAGCAGCCCGAAGCCGATCTCCCCGGAGTCGAAGTCCATCGGGTCGCCGAAGCGACCGCTGCCGCCGTCCGCGATCGGGTAGTCGATGCCGGTCCGACCGGTGCACGGCTCCTTGCAGCGGGTGAACGTGTGCCAGATCCGGGCGGCCGCGTCCTCGTTCCAGAAGCGGGCCTCCTGCCCGAGCTTCAGCCGTGGCACGCCCAGGGTCCCGATCACGCCGAGGTCGGCGTCGCCGTAGGTGAAGCCGGCTGAGTGGATGTCGGTGACCAGCTGGCCGTCCTTCTCCGGCAGCGCGGGGCAGCCCTCCGGCGGGCAGCCACCCGTGCGGCTGCTCTCCGGGACCATGTCGTGGGTGACCATGCCGCGGGCGCAGAGCCGCTTGGTCGGTCCCTCGCTGTCGGGCACGCAGCGGTTCGGGGCGAAGCGGCTGCCGTGCACCCACGGACCCTTCGGCATCGGAGCCTTGACCGGCACGCCGCGGTCGATGGTGACGCCCGGGGAGAAGACGTCGATGCCGGCGGGCTTGATCGGGTCCTCCGGCGCGACGTAGGCGACGACGATCCCCATGCCCTCGTACCAGGACGCGAGCTGCGAGTCGTAGACCGCGTTGATCCGCAGCACATCGCCCTCGGCGATCTTCACCTTCCAGCCGAGCGGCGAGCCGGTGATGGTCATCGACAGGTTCCAGCTGTTCGGCGGTGAGCCGAGGTATCCCTGCTTCTCCGGGTTCCAGTAGAGGGCGTCGGAGACGAAGATGGTCTTCTCCTTGCCCTTGCGGACGAGCGAGACCTCGTTGCGGATGCCGCCGGGGTGGGTGTGCCCGCCGAGGCCGATCAGCGTGCCGGAGAGCTCCTTGGGCACCTTCCAGTCGGCGCCGGCCAGCTTGATGCTCTTGCCCTGCTGCGGCGTGACGTTGCCATAGGTGTCGAACGTCGCGCAGTTCTCCTTCGGCCAGGTGCAGACGCGGCGCCCGGTCTCCGGGTCGATGCGGCCGGATCCCTTCTGCACGTTGAAGACCGGGTTCGACGACGTGCTCGGTGCGCCCTCGGCGATGGCCTCCTTCTGCACGTCGAGCCAGATCGGCTTCACCGGCACCAGACCCAGCTCGTCGCCGGCGGCCTTCGGGATGAAGTCGATCTCGTAGGTGATCCAGACCTCGTCGGTCGTCGTGGTCGCGTTGTGGACCATGTAGAGCAGGCCCCACGAGTCGCTGCCCTTCACCTCCATCCCGTAGCCCTGCGGCAGCGTGGAGATGGTCTTCTCCTCGCCGGCGGCGAAGAACGGCCCGTCGCCGTAGGACTCGCCGAGGTTCAGCCAGGTCGCGTGGTGCAAGTGCATGTCGTCGGTGTACGGGTGGCTGCCGTCGACCGCCTTCACGAGGTCCGGCTTGAAGCGCACCAGGTAGCCGTCGTACGCCGGCTTCTCGATGGTGACCGGCTGGAGCATGGCCTCGTTCTGGCCGGGCTTCACCGTGATCGGGCCGAAGGTGTAGCGCACCCGCTTGCAGGCGTCGCCGTACCGCGTCTTGTCGCCGTAGATCGCCTTCTCCTGCGGCGTCTGCGACGTGCACGGCACGCCCGGCACCTGCTCGACGAAGCCCGGCTGCGGGGTGGGCGGGTCCGCAGCCGACGAGGCCGCGAGGGGGACGGCCAGCGTGGCGAACGCCGCCACCAGGCTCAGGTGCAGGACTCGCCTCGACACGCGCACAGCAGATCCTTCCGTTCCCCGTCAGGGACGAAACGGACGCTAGGGCGTCAGGGGTGTCGCGCTGAGCGGGTGAACGACAGGAGTTTCGCGACCTTCTTCAGACGTCTCGTACGAAGAGGCCCGACCGGCTCGCGCGTTGAGACCGGTCCCACTACCCCGCTCGAACCGCGGGCGACACGCCGTGCCGCGCCGCGGTTCGAGCGGGGTAGTGCCGGACGTCAGCGGTGCGGGCGGCCCACCGCGACGGGGGGCTTCTCGACCGGGGTCCCGCTGCCGTCGCGCTTGCCGTAGGTCGCCGGCAGCTCCACCGGGTCACCCGAGGCAGCGGCCGCCCACGCGGGACCGCGGCCGGCCCAGCCGAGCACCAGCAGCGCCTCGCCGGACAGCAGCCGCTGGCAGCGGACGCCGCCCGTGGCGCGACCCTTGCGGGGGTACTCCGACAGCGGCGTCACCTTCACGCTCGACACGACGCCAGGTCCCTTGGCCCGGCCCTCCGGCGGCAGCCCGCCACCGGTCACCACCACCGGCTCGTCGACCACGTCGAGCATGCCCTCGGGGGCGTGCAGCGAGACCGCGCTGAAGCCGACGACGAAGGCGTCCTTGGCCAGCTTCATCCCGGCCATGCCCCCGGCGCTGCGCCCCTGCGGCCGGACTGCTGACGCCGGGAAGCGCAGCAGGTCACCGGTCGACGAGAAGATGACCATCTCCTCCTCGCCGTCGACCAGCTCGGCCGCGCCGACGACCTCGTCGCCGGGCTTGAGCGCGACGATGTCGACCGCCTCGCCCTTGGTCGGCCACTCCGGCGTGACGCGCTTGATGACGCCCTGCCTGGTCACCAGCGCGATGCCCGGGCCGTCGTCGGGCAGTGCCGTCAGCGCGAGGATCCGCTCGCCGCGCTCGAGCGACGCGAACTCCGTCGCCGGCGCCCCGCCGCGCAGCGACAGCGCGCCGGTCGTGACGGCGGGGACGTTCGGCAGGTCGAGCACGCCGATCCGCAGCACCCGGCCGGCGCTCGTGATGAGCCCGACCGTGCCTCGGGTGGTCGACCGCGCGACCGACACGATGACGTCGTGGCGCGAGCGCCCGGTGCGCTTGCGCCCGCCGGTGTCCTCGGGGTCGGCGTGCAGGGGGGTACGAGCCAGCAGCCCGGCGCTCGACAGCACCACGTCGCACGGCTCGTCGGCGACCTCCAGCGACGCGGCCCGCTGCGTGACCAGCGCCTTGAGGTCGCCGCCGACCAGGACCGTGCGCCGCGGAGTGCCGTGCTCGGCAGCCACCTCGGCGAGCTCGTCCGAGATGACGCCGCGCAGCAGTGCCGGATCGGCGAGAATCCCTTCCAGGTAGGCGATCTGCTCCTGCAGCGACGCGAGCTCGGCCTCGAGCTTGGCGACCTCGAGCGCGACCAGCCGGCGCAGCTGCATGTCGAGCACGTAGCCGGCCTGGATGTCGGTCAGCCCGATCAGTGCGACGAGGGATGCGCGTGCCTCGCCGACGTCCTGCGACCCGCGGATGATCCGCACGACCTCGTCGATGTTCATCAGGGCGATGAGCAGGCCCTGGACCAGGTGGGCCCGCTCCTGCGCCTTGCGCAGCCGGAAGCGCGACCGTCGCGTCACGACGTCGACCCGGTGGTCGAGGAACACCTGCAGGAGCTCGACCAGCCCCAGCGTGCGCGGCTGCCCGTCGACGAGGGCGACGTTGTTGATGCCGAAGCTCTCTTCGAGCGGCGTCAGCCGGTAGAGCTCGGCCAGCACCGCCTGCCCGTTGAAGCCGGCCTTGATCTCGAAGACCAGGTGGGTGCCGAGCTGGCGGTCGGTGAGGTCCTTGACGTCGGCGATGCCCTGCAGCTTCTTGCCGGTGACGAGCTCCTTCACCTTGGCGATGACGCGCTCGGCGCCGACGCCGTACGGCAGCTCGGTGACGGTGATGCTCGACTTGCCGCGGGGGAGCGGCCCGACCTCGGCCGTGGCGCGCATGCGGACGACGCCGCGCCCGGACTCATAGGCCGTACGGACCTCGGTCATGCCGAGCAGCTGCCCGCCGGTCGGCAGGTCGGGGCCGGGCACGAAGCGCATCAGGTCGTCGAGGTCGGCGTCGGGGTTGTCGAGCAGGTGCCGCGCCGCGTCGACGACCTCGACGAGGTTGTGCGGGATCATGTTGGTCGCCATGCCGACAGCGATGCCGGAGGTGCCGTTGACGAGCAGGTTCGGCATCGCGGCGGGCAGCACCGACGGCTGCTGCAGCGAGCCGTCGTAGTTGTCCTCGAGGTCGACCGTCTCCTCGTCGAGGCCGTCGGTGAGCAGGAGAGCCGCTGGTGTCAGACGGCACTCGGTGTAGCGGCTGGCTGCGGCGCTGTCATCGGGGGAGCCCCAGTTGCCGTGCCCGTCGATGAGCGGGACCCGCATCGCGAACGGCTGCGCCAGGCGCACCATCGCGTCGTAGATCGCGCTGTCGCCGTGGGGGTGGTAGCGACCCATGACGTCGCCCACGACCCGCGCGCTCTTGACGTACGGCCGGTCGGGCCGCAGGCCGGAGTCGGCCATGGAGAACAGGATCCGGCGATGCACGGGCTTGAGGCCGTCGCGCGCGTCGGGCAGCGCCCGGGCGTAGATGACGGAGTAGGAGTAGTCCAGGTACGACGACTCGATCTCGTCGACGACGTCGGTGTCGATGATCGTGCCCTCGCCCTCGAAGGGCGGGATGTGGCTCGAGGACTGCCGCTTGCGCGCCATCAGGTGTCCAGCAGCTCTCGGTTGACGCGGCTCGCGGACGAGATGATGAACTCGCGGCGGGGCGCGACGTCGTTGCCCATGAGCAGCTCCAGCACCCGCTCGGCGGCGTCGAGGTCGCCCTCGTTGATGCGTCGCAGGGTGCGCGTCGCGGGGTGCATCGTCGTCTCGGCCAGCTGGTCGGGGTCCATCTCGCCGAGGCCCTTGTAGCGCTGGATCTGGCCCTTCACCTTCGCCCCGCGGTTCGCGATCTTCTTGAGCTCGTCCTTCATCTGCTTCTCGGAGTAGGTGTAGATCGGCTCCTTCGCGCCGGACACCTCGATCCGGTGCAGCGGCGGGACGGCGGCGTAGAGCCGGCCGGACTCGATGACCGGTCGCATGTAGCGGGCGAAGAGCGTGATGAGCAGGCAGCGGATGTGCGCCCCGTCGACGTCGGCGTCGGTCGTGATCACGATCTTCCCGTAGCGCATCTGCTCGACGTCGAAGGTCCGCCCGGTACCGGCGCCGACCACCTGGATGATCGAGGCGCACTCGGCGTTGTTCAGCATCTCGCTGACGCCGGCCTTCTGGACGTTGAGGATCTTCCCGCGCAGCGGCAGCAGCGCCTGGAACTCGCTGTTGCGCGCCAGCTTTCCGGTGCCGAGGGCGGAGTCACCCTCGACCAGCCACAGCTCGGTGCGGGACACGTCCGTCGAGCGGCAGTCGGCCAGCTTGGCCGGCAGGGTCGAGGTCTCCAGCGCGGTCTTGCGGCGGGCGGCGTCCTTCGACGCCTTCGCCGCCTGGCGGGTCTTGGCGGCGGCCGCGACCTTCTCGAGCACGACGCGCGCCTGCGCCTTGCGCTTCTTGTTCTCGAGGAACTCGGTCTTGAGCCCCTTGGCGACGACGTCGGCCACGATCTTCGTGACGCCGGGGGTGCCGAGCTCGTCCTTGGTCTGCCCGAGGTACTGCGGCTCCGGCACCTTCACCGTCACCACCGCGGTCAGCCCCTCCAGGACGTCGTCCTTGATGACCGGGTCGTCGTTGGCCCGGAGCACCCGCGTGGCCTTCATGACGTCGTTCAGCGTCCGGAGCAGGGCGCGCTCGAAGCCGTTCTGGTGGGTGCCGCCGTGCGGCGTCGCGACGACGTTGCAGAAGCTCTGGACGCGGGTGTCGTAGCCCATGCCCCAGCGCAGCGCGACGTCGACCTCGCAGTGCCGCTCCACGGTCGTGGTGACCATGTGGCCCTTGTCGTCGAGGACCGGCACCGTCTCCTTGTAGTTGCCCGACCCGACGATGTGCACCGGGTCGCAGACGGCGCCGTCGACCGCGAGGTGCTCGACGAAGTCGGCGGTGCCGCCGTCGAAGCGGAAGGTCTCCTCGACCAGCTCGCCGCTCCGCCTGTCGAGCAGGGCGAGGGTGAGTCCGGGTACGAGGAAGGCGGTCTGGCGCAGCCGGTCGTGCAGCTGCTCGACGTCCACGGCGCTGTTCTTGCTGAACAGCGGCAGGTCCGGCCACCAGCGCACCGATGTGCCGGTCTGCGTCTTGGGTGCCTTGCCCGCCACGGACAGCCCGTCGCGCGGGGCGAACGCCGCGGCCGGTCCGTCGCCCGTGAACACCCCCGGGACGCCGCGGCTGAAGGACATGGTGTGCACGCGGCCACCGCGGCGTACGACGACGTCGAGGCGCTGGGACAGCGCGTTCACGACCGACGCTCCGACGCCGTGCAGGCCGCCGGAGGTCTTGTAGCCCCCACCGCCGAACTTCCCGCCGGCGTGCAGCTTGGTCATGACCAGCTCGACGCCGGTCAGGCCGCTCTTGGGCTCGACGTCGACCGGGATGCCGCGGCCGTCGTCGGTGACCTCGACCGAGCCGTCGGGGTGCAGCGTCATCTCGATGCGGTTGCAGTGGCCGGCCAGCGCCTCGTCGACGGCGTTGTCGACGATCTCGTAGGCGAGGTGGGTCAGGCCCTTGGAGTCGGTCGACCCGATGTACATGCCGGGCCGCTTGCGGACCGCCTCGAGCCCCTCGAGGACGGACAGGTGCTTGGCGGTGTAGCCGCTGTCCTTGGACGGAGGGGAGGCAGGCGAGGGCGCAGTCATGTCCCTTCCATTGTCGCCGATCGCGCCGACAGATCCGCGTGCGACACGATGGCAGGGTGCGCGACCTGGCCCGGCTTCCGAAGGCGCACCTGCACCTGCACCTGGCCGGAGCGATGCGCCCCGCGACGCTGCTGGAGCTGGCCGCCGAGCAGGGCCGCCGGCTGCCCCCCGAGCTGACCGACCCGGCCGGGACGCGGCTCGACGTCACGGCGCGGCGGGGCTGGTCGCGGTTCCAGCGGTTGTACGACGCAGCTCGCGACGTGGTCGCCGGTCCGGACGAGGTGCGCCGGCTGGTGCGGGAGATCGCCGAGGACGAGCGGGCGGCCGGGTCCGGCTGGGTCGAGGTGCAGGTGGACCCGTCGTCGTACGCCGCCCGGCTCGGCGGGCTGCAGGCGACGGTGGAGCTGGTGCTGGACGCCATGCGCACGGCCGAGGCGGAGACCGGCGTCGGGATGGCGCTGGTGGTCGCCGCCAACCGGACCCGCCACCCCGGCGACGCCGAGACGCTGGCCCGGTTGGCGAAGCGGTTCGCGGGGAGGGGCGTCGTCGGCTTCGGGCTGTCCAACGACGAGACCAAGGGGCGGCCGGAGGAGTTCGCCAAGGCGTTCCGGATCGCCCGGGACGCCGGGCTGCTGTCGGTGCCGCACGCGGGGGAGCTGCGCGGCATCCGCTCGGTGATCGGCGCGGTCGAGTCGCTCGGCGCGCACCGGCTCGGTCACGGGGTGCGCTCGGTCGAGGACCCGGTGACGGTCCGGCTGCTCGCCGAGCGGCAGGTCGTGCTCGAGGTGTGCCCGGCGTCCAACGTCGCGCTCGGGGTCGCGGGGGCGCTCGAGCTGGTGCCGGTGCGCGAGCTGCGGGCGGCCGGGGTGCCGGTGGCGCTGGGGGCCGACGACCCGCTGCTGTTCCGGTCGGGGCTGCTCGAGCAGTACGCCGCGGTCCGCTCCGAGCAGGCGCTCGACGACGCCGCGATGGCCGGCCTCGCGGAGGACGCCGTCCGGGGGAGCGCCGCGCCCGCGGGGGTGAAGGACCGGCTGCTGGCCGGCATCCGGGACTGGCTCGCGTCGGACTGACCTTCGTACGCACTACCCCGCTCGAACCGCGGCCGCCGCACGCTCACGGGCCCGCGGTTCGAGCGGGGTAGTGAAGAAGATGCGTGAAGTGCTGGTCACGGGGCGTGAACAGTGGCACCATGGGCATCACACGTCACACGAGAATCCTGACGAGGCCGCTGGGGAAGGCGCACCTCGACCACCAGGAGGCACCGTGTCCGCCGGCGTGCTGTACGTCCACTCGTGTCCGCCTGCGCTCTGCCCCCACGTCGAGTGGGCGGTGACCGCAGAGCTCGGCGCGCGTGCCCGCATGGAGTGGTCCGATCAGCCGTCCGCTCCCGGGCAGCTGCGCGCCGAGATCAACTGGCGCGGTCGCCCCGGCACCGCAGGCCGGCTCGCCGCCGCCCTCAAGGGCTGGTCCGTCCTCCGCTACGAGGTCACCGAGGAGGCGAGTCCCGGCGTCGACGGGGAGCGGTACGCCGTGACGCCCACGCTCGGCGTCTTCCGCGCCTCCATGAGCGCCAACGGCGACATCATGGTCGGGGAGGACCGGCTGCGCGCGCTGCTCGCGACGGCCAGCGGCCCGCAGCTGAGCCAGGGCATCGACATGCTGCTCGGCAGCGCCTGGGACGCCGAGCTGGAGGCGTTCCGCGAGGCGGGCGAGGGCGCGCCCGTCACCTGGCTGCACCAGGTCGTCTGATCCGAGGCGGTTGTCCGGGCGTGCGCGGGGGACGGAGAGGTCTGACGTCCGACCCCTGACACCTGGGAGACACCGCAGATGCTCGTCCTGGCACAAGACTCCGGCTTCGAGGCCGGCTTCGACAAGGCCCTTGAAGAGGCCGCTCAGATCCTGCCGAAGATCGGCTACTTCCTGCTGATCCTCGTCGTGGGCTTCATCCTCGCGAAGCTCGTCGAGAAGATCATCACCAAGGTGCTGCAGAAGGTGGGCTTCGACCGGCTCGTCGAGCGCGGCGGCGTGAAGCAGGCCATGAGCAAGAGCAAGATGGACGCGGCCGCCGTCCTGGCCAAGATCGTCTACTACTTCATCCTGCTCGGCGTGCTGTCGCTGGCGTTCTCGGTCTTCGGGGCCGACAACCCGATCAGCCAGTTCATCGACCGGATCGTGGCGTTCCTGCCGCACCTGTTCGTCGCGATCGTCGCGCTGATCATCGCCGCCGCCATCGCTGCCGCGGTCAAGGAGATCCTCGGCAACCTGCTGGGCGGCCTGTCCTTCGGCAACGCCCTGGCGAACATCGCCTCGCTGTTCATCATCGGCCTGGGCATCTTCTTCGCCCTCGGCGAGCTCGGCGTCGCGACCGTGATCGTCGGCCCGCTGTTCATCGCGATCCTCGCGCTGATCGTGGTCCCGCCGATCATCGCCTTCGGCGTCGGCGGCATCGAGCCGGCCCGCGACGCGATCCGCGACCTGCAGGCCAAGGGCAGGGAGAAGGCGCAGGAGGCCAAGCAGGAGCTCTCCTCCGACGACACCGTCGAGGCGCCCGCCACCGCGGCCCGCCGCACCCGCACGGCCACCACGACGGCCCGCCGTCGCCGTCCGACCGCCTAGGTCGTATGACCGCCGCGCCCGGGAGCCGCACCGCTCCCGGGCGCCGCGGCGTACGGCAGACGCGTCTCGGGCAGGCTGATCCCGTGAGGGTCGACCAGCAGCAGCACGTCGCGGCCGAGCGGGCCGGCGCCCGGCTCGCCCTGGGGCTGCTCGGGGCGCTGGTCGTCGTCGTCGCGACGGTCCCGCTCGCGGTGCTCATCCGCGCCGACAACCCCGGCCTGGTCGAGGCCGACCTGGAGGTCTCCCGGGCCGCCCAGGAGGCCACCGCGGCGAACGACCTGCTGCTCGCCGTCGCGCGGGCCGTCACGCTGCTGGGCGAGCCGGTGCTGCTCACGATCGCCGCGGCGCTGCTGGTCGCCGTGCTCTACCGGAAGGGCCACCGCCGGCTGGCCGCCTTCGTGCTGGTCGCCCGGGTCGGGGCGATGCTGCTGAGCACCGGCCTCAAGCTCGCCGTCGACCGGACCCGCCCGGTCTTCGACGAGCCGATCGCGACCGCCCTCGGCGCCTCCTTCCCGAGCGGCCACGCCCTCGGCTCGGCTGCCTTCTACGCCTCCCTCGCCGTGCTGCTGCTGCCCCGACGAGCCCCCCTGGTCGTCGCCGTCCTCATCGCGGCCGCCGTCGCCGCCAGCCGGGTGCTGCTCGGCGTGCACTTCCCGAGCGACGTGACGGCCGGCTTCGTGATCGGTTGTGGATGGGTGGCCCTGTGCACCGCTGTCTTCGCCGTCTGGCGGCGCGAGGAGGGCGCGCGCGGGGACGTCGCGCACGAGGGCATCGAGTGAGCCGCGACCCCGCCGGCGACCTGCGCAGCATCGCCTTCTGCCTGGAGCGCGCGCTCGAGCCGTCCTACCGGGTGAAGGCCTTCCGCACCGCCGCTGCCACGGTCGACGCCACCGACGCGGAGGACCTCCGCCACCGCGCCCAGCACGGCACCCTCACCGAGCTCAAGGGCATCGGCAAGGTCACCGCCACCGTGATCACCGAGTCGCTCGCCGGCGAGGAGCCGGTCTACCTCCGCCGCGTGCAGACCCTCGGCGACACCCCCGTCAGCGAGGGCGCCGCAGCGCTGCGCAAGGTGCTCAGGGGCGACCTGCACACCCACTCCGACTGGTCGGACGGCGGCTCGCCGATCGAGGAGATGGCCCTGGCCGCGAAGGCCATCGGCCACGACTACGTGGTGCTCACCGACCACTCGCCGCGGTTGACCGTCGCCAACGGGCTCAGCCCGGAGCGGCTGCGGAAGCAGCTCGACGTAGTCGCGGAGATCAACGAGCGGCTGCATCCGTTCCGGATCCTCACCGGCATCGAGTGCGACATCCTCGAGGACGGCTCCCTCGACCAGGAGCCGGAGCTGCTGGCCAGCCTCGACGTCGTCGTCGCGAGCGTCCACTCCAAGCTGCGCATGCCGGCCGACGAGATGACCCCGCGGATGGTCGCCGCGATCAGCAACCCGCACACCGACGTGCTCGGCCACTGCACCGGCCGCTACGTCGCCGGGCACGGCCGCGGGGGCAAGGGCCGGCCGGAGAGCGAGTTCGACGCCGAGATCGTCTTCGCGGCGTGCGCGCAGTTCGACGTGGCGGTCGAGGTGAACAGCCGCCCCGAGCGGCAGGACCCGCCCAAGCGGCTGCTCCGCCTCGCCGTGGAGGCCGGCTGCACGGTCGCCATCGACACCGACGCGCACGCGCCGGGTCAGCTCGACTGGCAGCACCTGGGCTGCGAGCGGGCCTACCTGTGCGGGGTGACCCCCGACCGCGTCGTCAACGCCTGGGGCGCCGACGAGCTGCTCAGCTGGACGGGTCGCGCTGGGCGGGGATGAGGGCCAGCACCGGGTCGGCCAGCACCTCCGTGCAGGCGTCCGGGACGGCATCGGCGACGAGCAGCGCGCAGGCCGCGTCCAGGCACAGCTCGAGCACCCGCTGGCCGTCGCGGTCCTGCATCGGGCTGGTACGGCACGTCGGGCAGGGGCGCAGCAGCCCCTCGGTGCCGGTGCGCCGGACGAGCGACCACACCCGGCGGCGGCTCGTGAGCACCGCGGCGTGGAACGCGGTCTCCGCGGCTGAGACCCGGTCCGCCTCGGCGACGAAGGACCGGTCGACCAGCGCCTCGAACAGCGCCTGGCCGTCGGCGTCGTGGCAGCGGGCTGACAGCTTCGGCAGGGTCGACAGCAGCGCCTTCACCGCATCCGCTCGCGGGCCGAGGTCCGGCTCGTCGACGGTGGGCGCCGCGAAGACGGAGCGCCAGGGGCGCAGCAGCGAGGTGTGCTCGGCCTTGGTCAGAGCAGGGCGGGCGTACGCCGCGGCGATCGCGTCGCGCACCGCCTTGAGGGCGCGGATCGTCACGGCCGAGTCGACGACGACGTAGTCGGCCTCGCCCACGATGTCGTCGGCGAACAGCGCGCCGAGCGCGTCGAACGCCGCCAGCACCTCGACCACGAGCGGGCTCTCGGGGGACAGCGCCCGATCGCGGGCCTCGGACAGGGCGGGGCTGTTGACCCACGCGTCGGCCAGCGCGACGACGTGGTCGTCGTTGATGTGGGCGAGCTGGGCGAGCACGCCGAGGACCTCGGCGAGGTTCGGGTGCTCCTCGAGCCGGCGCACCGTGGCCGCTTGCCTGCCCATGTGTCGCGCTCCCGTCGCCGATCCCCTTCAGGAGTGTGCGGCACCTCGGGGCACGAACTGGAGCGCAGACACGCGGAAGCACCCCGGAATCGTCCGAACGGGCCACTCCGGAGTGGTCACGTCAGAAGCGGTGCGTCTCCGCTACGCCGCCGGCCACCGCGATCCACAGCTCCTGCAGATTCCCGAAGGACGCGCCCGACGGGAGTCCCCGCAGGGAGCCCAGGATGGCGTCCGGCGCGGAGTTCTCCGTCGCGACCGCGACCAGCTGCTCAGCGGTCGCCGGCCAGATCCGGCCGAGGTAGCCGGCGAGCTCGCTGCGCCGCTCCAGGTCCTGCGCCGTCATGCCCTCCGGCACGCCGCCGGTGAGGGTGGCGTTCGGCGCGCGGTCGACGTCGGGCTGGTCCTCGCCGGACGGCTCGGGGGAGTTCCAGTCCTCCCGGTTGTCCCGCCCGGCACGGACGAGGCCGGAGACCTCGGCGTCCATCGCGTCGTCCATCCGGGCGCTGTGCTTGTCGCTTCCTCGTTCCATGGAGCCACCGGTACCCGGACGAACCCGGACTACTCCGACCCGCCCTCGGTCGTGTCCTTGTCGGGCGACAGGTGCACGGTCCGCAGGTCGTACTTCTCGATCGCGCGGGCCGGCGCGTCAGCCGCGGTCTCGCCCCGCCGCGCCAGCTCCACGAGCACTGCCACCGCGATCGACTCGGGGTCGATGTGGAAGTGCCGGCGCAGGGACGCCCGGGTGTCCGACCGGCCGAAGCCGTCGGTGCCGAGGGAGGTCCAGTCACCCGGCACCCAGCGGCTGATGCCGTCCGGGACCGCGCGCATGAAGTCGCTGACCGCGACGACCGGTCCGGTGGTCGCCATGAGCGCCTGCGTGATGAAGGGGGTGCGCGGCGCGTCCGGGTGCAGCAGGTTGTGCTGCTCGCACTCGACCGCGTCACGGCGCAGCTCGTTCCAGGACGTGACGCTCCAGACGTCGGCGGCGACGCCCCAGTCCTCGCGCAGCAGCCGCTGCGCGTCCTGCGCGAGGCGCACCGTGATGCCGCTCGCGAGCACCTGCGCGCGAGGCCCCTCGCCCTCGGCGGGGGAGCAGCGGTAGAGCCCGCGCAGCACGCACTCGCGCAGCCGCGGCACGTCCGGAAGAACCGGCTGCGGGTAGGGCTCGTTGTAGACGGTGAGGTAGTAGAAGACGTCCTCGGCAGCCTCGCCGTACATCCGGCGCAGGCCCTCCTCGACGATGAACGCGACCTCGTAGGAGAACGCCGGGTCGTAGGCGACGCACGCCGGGTTGGTCGACGCCAGGAGCAGGCTGTGCCCGTCCTGGTGCTGCAGGCCCTCGCCGTTCAGCGTCGTGCGGCCGGCCGTCGCGCCGAGCAGGAAGCCGCGGCCGAGCTGGTCGGCGAACGCCCAGATCTGGTCGGCGGTGCGCTGGAAGCCGAACATCGAGTAGAAGACGTAGACCGGGATCATCGGCTCGCCGTGGGTGGCGTACGACGAGCCTGCCGCGATGACCGACGCCATCGAGCCGGCCTCGGTGATGCCCTCGTGCAGGATCTGCCCCTGCTGGCTCTCCTTGTAGGACAGCAGGAGCTCGCGGTCGACGGCGTCGTACGTCTGGCCGAACGGCGAGTAGATCTTGGCGCTGGGGAACATCGCGTCGATGCCGAAGGTGCGCGCCTCGTCCGGGATGATCGGCACGATCCGCGCACCGATGTGCTTGTCCTTGACCAGGTCCTTGAGCAGCCGGACGAACGCCATGGTCGTCGCCACGGCCTGCTTGCCCGAGCCCTTCTTCAGCTCGTCGTACATCTCCGGTCCGGGCAGCTGCAGTGCCTTCGCGCGCACCACCCGGCGCGGGATCGAGCCGCCGAGCTCGGCCCGGCGCGCCTTCATGTACTGCACCTCGTCGGAGTCCTCGCCGGGGTGGAAGTACGGCGGGAGGTCGCCCTCGAGCGCGCTGTCCGGGATCTCGAGGTAGAGCCGGTCGCGCAGCGCCTTGAGGTCGGCCTTGGTGAGCTTCTTCATCTGGTGCGTGGCGTTGCGCCCCTCGAAGCCCTCGCCGAGGGTCCAGCCCTTGATGGTGTGCGCCAGGATCACCGTCGGCTGGCCGACGTGCTTGGTCGCGGAGTCGAACGCGGCGTAGACCTTGCGGTAGTCGTGGCCGCCGCGCGGCAGACCGCGGATCTGGTCGTCCGTGAGGTGCTCGACCATCTGCAGCAGCCGCGGGTCGGAGCCGAAGAAGTTCTGCCGGGTGTAGGCGCCGCTCTCGACGGAGTAGGTCTGGAACTGCCCGTCCGGGGTGGTGTTCATCGCGTTGACGAGCAGGCCGTCGACGTCCTTGGCGATGAGGTCGTCCCACTGGCGGCCCCACACGACCTTGATGACGTTCCAGCCGGCGCCGCGGAAGTAGGACTCGAGCTCCTGCATGATCTTGCCGTTGCCGCGGACCGGTCCGTCGAGGCGCTGCAGGTTGCAGTTCACGACGAAGACGAGGTTGTCGAGCTCCTCGCGCGCGGCGACGCCGATCGCGCCGAGCGACTCCGGCTCGTCCATCTCGCCGTCACCGGTGAAGCACCAGACGCGGCTCTGCGAGGTGTCCTTGATCCCGCGGTCGTGCAGGTAGCGGTTGAAGCGCGCCTGGTAGATCGCGGCGATCGGGCCGAGGCCCATCGAGACCGTCGGGAACTCCCAGAAGTCCGGCATCAGCCGCGGGTGCGGGTAGCTCGGCAGGCTCTCGCGACGCGACTCCTGCCGGAACCCGTCGAGGTGCTCCTGGGTCAGCCGTCCCTCGAGGAACGCGCGGGCGTAGATGCCGGGGGAGGCGTGTCCCTGGAAGTAGATCTGGTCGCCGCTGCCGTCCGGACCGTCCTTGCCGCGGAAGAAGTGGTTGAAGCCCACCTCGTAGAGGCTGGCGGCGCTCGCGTAGGTCGCGATGTGCCCGCCGACGCCGATCTCCGGCCGGTTCGCGCGGCTGACGGTGATGGCCGCGTTCCACCGGATGTAGGCGCGGATGCGCCGCTCGAGGTGCTCGTCACCGGGGAACTCCGGCTCGCGCTCCGGCGGGATCGTGTTGATGAAGTCAGTGCTGCGCAGGGCCGGCACCCCGACGGCCTTCTCGCGCGCCCGCTCCAGCAGCTTCAGCATGAGGAAGCGGGCCCGCCCGCGGCCGGCGTTGTCGAGCACGGCGTCGAGCGAGTCGATCCACTCGGCGGTCTCCGCCGGATCGACGTCCGGCAGCTGGGTGGGCAGGCCGTCGCTGATGACGCTGAACCGCTCGGTCACGCTTCTCCCGGGGTCGACGGAGTGGGGCCTGCACCCATCCTGCCCCCTACCGCTGGGTAACCCTCTGCGCATGGACACGACGGTGCTGACGGTGCGGACGGGCGATCGCGAGGCGGTGCACGACCTGACACGCGAGTGCGACGAGTTCGTACGAGGACGCGGCTCCGGCCTGCTGCACGTCTTCGTGCCGCACGCCACCGCGGGGGTGGCGGTCCTCGAGCTCGGCGCCGGGTCGGACGACGACCTGCTCGCGGCGCTGCGCGACCTGCTGCCCGCCGACGACCGGTGGCGGCACCGGCACGGCTCGCCCGGGCACGGCCGCTCGCACGTGCTGCCCGCGCTCGTGCCGCCCTACGCGACGGTGCCGGTGCTCGACGGCGGGCTCGCGCTCGGGACCTGGCAGAGCATCGCGCTGGTCGACCTCAACCTCGACAACGAGACGCGCTCCGTACGCCTGTCGTTCCTGGGCTCGGCGTGAGCAGGATCTTTCCCGTTTCCCCAGCATCAGGGTGCTGGGGAAACGGGAAAGATCGGGTGAGACCTCAGCCGGGGAGGGCGATCTCCTGCTCGGGGCGGCGCATGCCGGGCACGACCCGGCGGGCGGTCGCGGCCATGAGCAGCCGGTCGCGCAGGGCGGCCGCCGTGCCGGGCAGCACCGACGCCGGGACCGGCCGGGAGAACAGGTAGCCCTGCAGCCGGGTGCAGCCCTGGGCGATCAGCGCCTCGGCCTGCTCGGGGGTCTCGACGCCCTCGGCGACCGTCTCCAGCCGGAGCGACTCGGCGAGCGCGAGGACCGCCCAGGCGAGCTTGCCGGCCGACTCCTCGCGGGCGATGCCGGCGACGAACGCCTTGTCCACCTTGAGGATGTCGACCGGGAGCCGGCTCAGGTAGGAGAGCGACGAGTAGCCGGTGCCGAAGTCGTCGACGGCCAGCCGGACGCCGAGCGCCTTGAGGCTGTCGAGGCGGTGCGCGGCCTGCTCGACGTCGCGCACCAGCAGGTTCTCGGTGATCTCGAGGACGAGCGCGCAGGGGGGCAGGCCGGACTCCTCGAGCGCCCCGCGTACGTCGTCGAGCAGTCCCGGCTCCTGCAGCTGGCGGGGGGAGAGGTTGACGCTGAGGGTGAGGTCGGCGAGCGCCGGGGACCGGCGCCACTCGGCCGTCTGCCGGCAGGCCTCGCGCAGCACGAAGCGGCCCATCGCGACGATCAGCCCGGTGTCCTCGGCGAGCGGCACGAACTCCGCGGGGGAGACCAGGCCGCGACGCGGGTGCTCCCAGCGCAGCAGCGCCTCGGTGCTCACGACGGTTCCGGTCTGGGCGTCGACGACCGGCTGGTAGTGCACCGCGAACTGCTCGTCGGCGACGGCCTTGCGCAGCTCGCTCTCCAGCTCGGTGCGGCGCTGCAGCCGGTCGCGCATGGCCGGCTCGAAGACGACGTAGCGGTGCTTGCCCTCGGCCTTGGCGCGGTACATCGCGACGTCGGCGTCGCGCAGCAGCTCCTCGGCCTGGTCGCGGGAGCCGCGCGTGGTCACCAGGCCGATGCTGGCGCTGACGTGCACGGTCTGCCGGCCCGGCAGGTCGAACGGCCCGGCGAGCGCCTCGAGCACCCGCTCCGCTGCCGCGGTCGCGTCGGCGCCGGCGGTGTCCTCGAGC
Organism: Actinomycetales bacterium; assembly: GCA_036675425.1. Taxonomy (GTDB): domain Bacteria; phylum Actinomycetota; class Actinomycetes; order Mycobacteriales; family SCTD01; genus SCTD01. The sequence goes on from JAKFFB010000188.1 coordinate 51,530, forward strand.
AGCACGGCGAACTCGTCGCCGCCGAGCCGCGCCACGGTGTCCTGGGTGCGCAGGCTGGCCTGCACGCGCTCGGCCACCGCGGTGAGCAGCCGGTCGCCGACGACGTGCCCGAGCGAGTCGTTCACGACCTTGAAGTCGTCGACGTCGATGAAGAGCAGGGTGTACGGCGCGTCGTCCTGGCGGGTGCTGCGCTCGCCTGCGTGCGCCAGCCGGTCGAGGAAGAGCGCGCGGTTGGGCAGGCCGGTCAGGCTGTCGTGCAGGGACTGCCGGGTCGCCTCGTCGACCGCGCGGTGCAGCGCCTGCACGGACTGCGCGTCGTTGAGGGCGAGGCTGACGTGCTCGGCGAAGGCCGTCAGGGCCTCCTGCTCCGAGGCGCTGTAGGTGCGGTTCGGCCGGCGGGTCGCGACGACCAGGCTGCCCACCGCCTCGCCGCCCTGGCGGACCGGGCAGGCCATCGCGGCGAGGATGCCGTCGGCGGCGAAGCCGGGGAGCGGCTGCTCCACGCTCGGGTAGCTGCTGGTGAGCACCAGGGCGTTCTCGACGATGGCCTTGCCGCCGATGCCCTGGCCGATCGGCTGGCGCGCGGTCGCCGACGCGAGCGCCTCCGGGACGCCGATGGACGACACCATGAGCATGTAGCGCGGGTCGACGGTGTCAACCAGGCGCAGCCCGACGATGTCCTCGCCGAGCAGCTCCGCCGCGCCGGCGACGATCGCGTCGAGCACGTCGTTGAGCGGCTGCCGGCTGGAGATCGAGCTCTGGATGCGCGACAGCCGCTCGAGCAGCCCCTGCCGCTCGCGGAGGGAGGCGAGCAGCTTGGCGTTGTCCTCGGCGTGCGCGTCGCTCAGCCGCCGGTGGGTGCGCTCCTCGTCGACGAGGCGGCGTCCCTGGAGGGCGAGGCTCAGCACCTGCGACATGCCGCGGAGCAGCGCGCGCTCCTCCTGCGCGAACGGCACGGACTCCGACCGCGCCAGCACGACGGATCCGCCGCCGACGCCGGCGCACTCGGACAGCGCGACGGTGCAGGTGCCGACGCCCTCGCACTCGAGCGTCGTGGACCTCCGCTCGGCCACGTCCGCCAGCTGCTCGACGGGGGTCGCGCCGGCGGGGTAGCCCAGGCAGTGCAGGACGATCCCGTCGACGATCAGCGCCGCGACCTCGCACTCCAGCGACTCGGCCATGTGCTCGAGCGACCGCTGCACGATGGTGGCCCGGTCGGGCAGGTCGACGACGGCCGTCAGCAGCTCGGTGAGCTGCTGGGTCGACCAGTGGTTGCGAGGCATGCTCAGCCCACGGCCAGCACGACGAGCGTCTGGTTGTGGAAGCCGGACGTGCCGCTGGTACGGGCGATCTCGCCGTAGGTGTAGAAGCCGGCGACCGGTGCGCCCCCGGCGTTCGCGGCGATCCGCGTGGTCTCGCGGGCCAGCCCGCCGTCCTCGAGGACGCCGCGCCGGGCGATGCAGTCGAAGGCGAGCAGGCCCACGGGGTCGGCTCCGCCGAGGGGCGCCAGCGCGGCCGAGCAGGCGTCGTCCGTGGCGGTGAGGACCGACTCCTCGTCGCCCTCCATGAACCAGGCCAGGCCGCCGCGCGGCACGTTCGCCACGCAGATCAGCTCGCGCTTGTCGAAGTCGGCCTCCGCCACGAAGCGCACGTGCTCCCCGCGGCGCCGGGAGATGCCGAGGGGGTGGGTGAGGGCGAAGCGGGTGAACGCGGCGGGGTCGGTCCACGCCTCCTCGGGCGCGGACAGCCGGGTCAGGTAGACGTCGAGCGCGGGCTTGTCGTCGATGGCCAGGACGCGGTTGTCGACGCTGTCCGTGACGAGCATGGGGTCGCCGACCCGCTGCCAGCCGTGGCTCACCCCGATGCCGAGCGGGGCGTCGGAGCCGAGCACGGCGGCGACGACCGATCCGGTGAGGGCGCGGTCGTCCTGCAGCTGGGTGGTCCGGGTCATCCGCAGGTCGTCGCCGGCGCAGCCGCCGACCATCGGCACCGCCGCGCCGAGCACGCCGTAGACGCCGCGCACGAGCTCCTCCTGGTCGCCGGCGAGCCCGTCGCTGAGCAGCACCAGGACCCGGTGCGGGCGGTCGTCGACCTCGGCCGCGACCGCGGCGACGCGGGCTCCGGCCTCGCGCAGGCCGCCGTCGCCGATCTCGGCGCGGGCCGTCCGCGCGGTGAAGCCCTTCCCGCCGAGCGCCATGACGACGACGCCGGCGTCACCCGGCCCGTCGGCGGCGATCTCGCCCGCGGTCGAGCAGCCGATGAGCGGGGTGTCCTCCGCGACCTCGCGCACGCCCGCGAGCAGGTCACCCGCGTCGTAGTCGTCCGAGCAGAAGACGACCAGCAGGGCGGCGTCGTCCCGACCGGAGAGCGCGGCGCGGGCAGCCTCGGCACCGGCGGTCCGGGAGTCGGTCGTGCTGGACCGACCGGTCCCGGTCCACCGGTCTCCCGGTCCCGTCACCTGTGCCCCCCTCGCGCGCGGCTGAGGCAGAGCGTGGCTCCGCCCTGCCGTCATCGTCGGTCGCCCTCGGCGCAGGCCGAAGCCCGAGCCCGAAGAATGGTCACGACGGGGGCATCGGCATGGTTCGGCGGGACCATGAGCGCCCGGTCCGTACCGCTCTTCGGCCTCGTCCCGGGCTGTCCGCGGTCAAGGGCACTTGCGCAGCGGGGTCCGGTCCGGTGGACTACCCCCCGAAGCGCCCCGTCCGGGGGCCGAGGGGAAGGGGCACCCGTGAGCACGTCCGCGGACCACGCGGCACAGCGTGGCCTGGCCGAGAAGCTCGGGATCGAGCCCGGCATGGTCGTGCAGGTGATGGGTGCGGGTCCTGACGCCGACATCCCCGCCGACCAGTCGCTCATCGACGACGTGGCGGCCAGGGCCGGCACCGAGCTGGTCCTGACCGACGACACCGACGACGTCGTCGACGTCGTGATGCTGTGGTGGCGCGAGGACGACGGCGACCTCGTCGACGCCCTCGTCGACGCGCTGACCAACCTCGCCGACAACGGCGTGGTGTGGCTGCTGACGCCGAAGGCCGGACGCGACGGGCACGTCGAGCCCAGCGACATCGACGAGGCCGCCCCCACCGCCGGGCTGTCCAGCACCCGCAGCACCAGCGCAGCCCCCGAGTGGTCCGGCACGCGCCTGGTCGCTCCGAAGGCCGGCAAGGGCAAGAGCCGGCACTGACGCCGGAGCAGGCCCGCGCGCTCCTGTCGCCGGCCGGCCGCGAGGCGGTCGCGCTCGCGTCGTCGCTCGACCTGAGCCCCGCGGCGCGCGTGCGCACCGCCGAGGCCGTGCGCCCGCTGGGCGGGCTCGGGCCGCTCGCGCTGGAGCAGGCGCTGCTGCGGGAGCGCGCGCGGGCCAAGCACCCCCGCGGCGCCGAGCTCTGGTGGACCGGTCCGGCGCTCGAGCAGGCGTCGTCGTACGACCTGGCGGCCCACCGCGCGCGGCGCTACACCGGTCCGGTGCTCGACCTGTGCTGCTCGGTCGGGGGTGACCTGCTCGCGCTGCCGCAGGGCTCGGCCGGGGTGGACCTGGACGAGGCGCGGCTGCTGCTGGCGCAGGCCAACGCCGACGTGCTGGGCCGCGACGTCGCGCTGCTGCGCGCCGACGTGACGACGCTCCGGCTGCCAGCAGGTGCGGACGTCGTCGTCGACCCCGGTCGCCGTGCGGGAGGGCGCCGGGTGTTCGACCCGCGGGCCTACTCTCCGCCGCTCGACGTGGTGCTCGGCTGGCGGGAGCGCGTCCGCTCGCTGGTCGTGAAGGTCGCGCCGGGCGTGGATCACGAGGCGCTGCCCGCCGACCTCGAGGTGGAGGTCGTGTCGCTGCGGGGAGAGGTCAAGGAGGCGGTGCTCGTCGGCGGCGCAGTGCGGACCGGCGCGCGCCGCACAGCGACCCTGCTGCCGTCCGGCGACGTGCTGACCGACAGGGCCGTGCCCGCTCCCGAGGTGCGGCCGCCGGGGCGCTGGCTGCTCGAGCCGGACGGGGCGGTCGTACGCGCCCACCTCGTCGCGCAGGTCGCCGCGCAGGTCGGTGGCTGGCTCGTCGACGAGACCATCGCCTACGTCAGCGCTGACGCGAGAACGCCTACGCCGTACGGGAGGTGGTTCGAGGTGCTGGAGCTGCTCCCCTTCGGGCTCAAGCCGCTGCGGGAGCGGCTGCGGGCGCACGACGCCGGGCCGCTGGTGGTCAAGAAGCGCGGCACGGCGGTGGAGCCCGACGTGCTGCGCAAGCAGCTCAAGCTCACCGGCTCGACCGAGGTGACGGTCGTCCTGACCCGGGCCGCGGGCAGGCAGGTGGCGATGATCGTCCGGCCCGGCTAGCGGGAGAAGCGCCCCAGCACCTTGCCGATGCCGCCGGTGACCCCGGACAGCCCGCTCACGCCTCGCTTGAGCGCCGCGCCGCCCGGCAGCCCGGGGACGTCGTCGAGCAGCGGGGCCAGCCGCATCCACTGCGGCAGGTGCTGCACGTGCAGGCGACGCGCCAGCAGCAGCTGGGGGAGGTGCCGCCGGCCGGCGGAGGCGTCGAGCAGGTCGGCGGCAGACCCGCGGACCCCGACGCCGTCGAAGCGACCGGCCGGCACCGGCTCGGTGGTCCAGCCCTCGCCGGTCGTGGTGAAGCACCAGCCGCCGTCGGGCGTCATCGCCGTCAGCGCGATGTCGACGTCGGCCCGCGCGGCCAGCGCGCCGGTGATGTCGAGCAGCGCCGCGACACCCCGGTCGAGCAGGTGCGGCGACGGGGCCGGCGCCCCGCACGGCGCGAGATCCAGTGCGTGGACGGCGAGCTCGTAGGTGCCTGCGTGGATGAGCGTCGCCACCGGCAGCGGCCCGACGGTGGAGCGGCTCAGCAGCCGGCCGGCCTCCTCGACCTCGCCGGAGGTGAAGAAGCGCTCGACCCGGGCCCGGGCGGCGACCAGCGCGTCGACGACCTCGTCGACGGACGCGTCGCGGTGCGCTGCCACGAGCGTCTCGTTGGCGGCGTCGGGATCGGGGGAGTCGTCGAGGTCGCCGGTGCGAGCCGACGCGAGCAGCGACTCCAGCACCTGCGAGTCGTCCCAGCTGCCCAGGTGGATGCAGGCGTCCCGACCCGTCCAGCCCTTGAGGCGCGACGGCCTGGTGAGGTCGGTGCGCGGATCGGTGACGAGCGCGAGGAAGTCGTCCCAGGCGGTGAGCACCTGCCGGCCGAGGTCGGCGGGATCGGTCCCGGACAGGCCGGACGGGCGAGGGGCGGCGACGGGACCGGGCACCGGGTCATCCTGCCCGGGCAGCCGCTTCCCTGCGATCCGGCGCCCCCGCCGGCGCGCAGCCTCTAGCCTGGGCCGCCGGGACCCATGGCTCAGTTGGTAGAGCAGCGCCCTTACAAGGCGAAGGTCGGCAGTTCGAGTCTGTCTGGGTCCACCGTCACACCCTCCGGGGGCATGCCGCACTGGGCGTCGGGCAGTCTGGGGGCATGAGTCCGCGTACCGCCCTCGTGTCCCTGTTGTCCGTCAGCACCGTCGTCGCGCTCAGCGCGTGCAGCCCCGAGACCCCACCGTCACCCGCCGGCGCTCCGGCGTCGGTGGCCGGGCCTGACCCGGTGCCGAGCAGCTCCGTCGTCACCGACCCGACCGCCGTCCTGGAGGCCGAGGACCAGACCAGCGAGGGTCCGACGGTGGTCGTCACCGCCGCTGCCGCCAAGGGCGCCCTCATCGTGATCCTGTCCGAGGACGGTCGCTCGGTCATGGGCACGGGCACCGTCGAGCCCGGCACCGAGGCCAAGAAGACGCAGGTGTCCCTGGCCGACCAGCCCACCGACGAGATCAAGCTGATCGCCCGGCTCTACGCCGACACCGACCGCAACGGGTTCTACGGCGCGGCCGACTCGCCGCTCACCAACGGCAAGGACGACGACAGCGACGACGCCGAGGTCTTCCCCGGTGAGCAGGCGTCGTTCTCCTTCCAGGGCAAGAAGGTCCAGGACTAGCCGAGCTGGAGCCGCTCCAGCTCCTCGGCCAGCCGGGCGCCCATCACGCCGTAGCCGCGCTCGTTCGGGTGCAGCCGGTCCGGGTGCAGGAAGCGTCGCTGCCCGACCGTCCAGCTCCCCGAGAGCGGGCTGAAGAACGGCAGCCCCAGCTCGCCGGCGACCTCCTCGATCGCGTCGTCCACCGTCGTCCGGTACGGGTCCACCCGCCCCGGCGGCGGGGGGTCGTACGCCCCCATCAGCACGATCGCGGCCTGCGGCTGCTGCTCGCGGACGTAGGCGACCACCTCGCGCACGGCGTCCTGCACCTGCGCGGGCGTCGACCGCACCCGGGCGTCGTTCGTGCCGCCCTCGAGCAGCACCACGTCGTACTCGCCGGTCAGCGCGCCCGGGCGCTTCAGTCGCTGCAGGTAGCCGGGGGAGCTGCCGGTCGTCGTGTAGCCGGTGCCTCCCCACGCGTCGACCTCCACGTCCCAGCCGAGCCGGGCCGCGGCGACCCGCGCCATCACCGGGCGGCGCGGGCTGGCGCCGGTGCCGTTCATCAGGCTGTCGCCGAAGAAGTAGGCCGACACCTGCCCTGCGGCCTCGGCCGACGGGCCCGTCGACGCGGGCATGCTGGTCAGACCGACCAGCAGCGCGACCAGCACCACCACCGTCCGCACGGACGTCCACTTGCGCACCGAGACGCACCTCCTCGGGACCCGAGTCTCGAGAGCCCCGGCCGGTCGCGCAGGCGTTCCGCCGGTCTGTCACACGTCTGTCACGGAGCGGTCCGTGCGGCACTAGGGTCGACCGCGTGCCGACCCGCCTCGCCGACGTCCTCGAGGTGCTCGAGGAGCTCTACCCCGCGGCGACGGCGGAGAGCTGGGACGCCGTCGGGCTGGTCTGCGGAGACCCGGACACGCCGGTCCGTCGGGTGCTGCTCGCGGTCGACCCGGTCGAGGCCGTGGTCGACGAGCTCGTCGCCGGGGGCTTCGACCTGCTGCTCACCCACCACCCGCTCTTCCTGCGCGGCACGACCTCGGTGGCCGCGACGACGGCGAAGGGCCGGGTCGTGCACCGGCTGCTCGGCGCCGGCGCGGCGCTGCACGTCGCGCACACCAACGCCGACGTCGCCGACCCCGGCGTCTCCGACGCGCTGGCCGAGCTCTTCGACCTGCGCGACCTGCGGCCGCTGTCACCGGCCCCGGGCGAGGCTCTCGACAAGCTCGTCGTCTACGTCCCCGTCTCCGACACCGGGCGGCTGCTCGACGTGCTCGCTGACGCGGGCGCCGGGCGGATCGGCGACTACGAGCGCTGTGCCTGGAGCACCACGGGCACCGGCACCTTCCGGCCCCTGCCGGGTGCGGACCCGGCCGTCGGCTCCGTGGGCGAGGTCGCCGAGGTCGAGGAGTCGCGGCTGGAGGTCGTGCTCCCGCGGGCCCGCCGGTCGCGCGTCCTGCGCGCGATGCTCGACGCGCATCCGTACGAGGAGCCGGCGTACGACCTGCTCGAGCTGGCGAGCGTCGCCGGCCGTACGGGACTCGGCCGGGTGGGGGAGCTGCCCTCCCCGATCCCCCTGCGGGAGCTGACCTCTCGGGCGGCGGCGGTGCTGCCCGCGACGGCCTGGGGGGTGCGCGCGGCCGGCGATCCCGAGCAGGTCGTCACGACGCTCGCGGTGAGCGGCGGGTCCGGCGACTCCCTGCTGGGAACGGCGGCCCGGTCGGGGGCGGACGCCTTCCTCACCGCCGACCTGCGCCACCACCCGGCCAGCGAGGCACCCGAGGGGCTCGCGCTGCTCGACGCCGCGCACTGGGCGACCGAGTGGCCGTGGCTGGTCGACGCCGCACGGCGGCTCACCGGCGCCACTAACGTGGAGACGGTCGTGTCGACGCTCGTCACCGACCCCTGGACGCACTCGGCTAGGAGCCCCCTCGCGTGAAGGCAGACCCGTTCGTCCAGCTGCGACTGCTCGACCTGCAGCACCTCGACTCCGCGATCGACCGGCTCGTGCACAAGCGCCGGACGCTGCCCGAGATCGCCGAGATGGAGCGGCTCGACGGCCTGGTCGACGCGCTGCGTGACGGCATCGTGCGGGCCGAGACCGAGGTGTCGGACCTCGCCCGCGAGACCGCGCGGTTCGAGAAGGAGATCGAGCAGGTCCGGGCCCGTCGCGACCGCGACGAGAGCCGGCTGTCGTCCGGTGCGATCACCGTCGCGAAGCAGCTGCAGGACCTCGAGCACGAGGTCGCGACCCTCAAGCGCCGGCAGGCCGAGCTCGAGGACGGCGAGCTCGAGGTGATGGAGCGGGCCGAGACGGCGCAGGCCCAGCTCGACGAGCTGACGGCCCAGCGCACCGTCCACCTCGACGCGCGCGCCGACGCCGAGAAGGCCCGTGACGCGGCGTTCGTGGAGATCGACGCCGAGCTGGAGCGCTCCCGGTCGGAGCGCTCGGCGGTCGCCGGTGAGATCCCCGCCGACCTGCTCGCGCTCTACGAGAAGATCCGCGCCGCCGAGGGCGGGGTCGGTGCCGGCGAGATCAGCCGCGGTCGCTGCGGCGGCTGCCGGCTCGACCTGATGAACAACGAGAAGAGCACGATCCGCGCCGCCGCCCCCGACGAGGTGCTCCGGCACGAGGAGTGCGGCCGGATCATGATCCGCACAGCTGAGTCAGGGATCTGATGAGCCGTCGGCTCGTCGTCGAGGCCGACGGGGGGTCGCGCGGCAACCCTGGACCCGCCGGCTACGGGGCGGTCGTCCGCGACGCGGTGACCGGCGAGGTGCTGGCCGAGCGCGCGGCGGGGATCGGCACCGCGACCAACAACGTCGCGGAGTACGGCGGCCTCATCGCCGGCCTCACCGCCGCCCTCGAGCTGGACCCGGCCGAGGTGGAGGTCCGGATGGACTCCAAGCTCGTCGTCGAGCAGATGAGCGGGCGGTGGCAGGTCAAGCACCCCTCGATGAAGCCGCTGGCCCGGGAGGCGGCGTCGCTGGTCGCCCGGCTGCCGCGCGTGCGCTTCTCGTGGATCCCGCGCGCGCAGAACGGCCACGCCGACCGGCTCGCCAACGAGGCGATGGACGCCGCGGCTCGTGGCGACGTCTGGCGCACCGGCGGTGACAGCGGCCCGGCCGACGCCGCCGACGCCTGGCTCGCCGAGCACGAGCCGACCGCCTCCCTCGGGGCCGAGCCCGCGAAGCCTCACCTCTCGGGCTGGAACGACCCTTCCTCGCCGCCGACCACGACCCTGCTGCTGCGCCACGGGCAGACCGAGATGTCGATCGACAAGCGCTTCTCGGGCGCCTCCGACCCGCCGCTGACCGAGGTCGGGCTGGCGCAGGCCGCGGCAGCCGCGGCGCGGCTGGCCCGGTGCGAGGCGGTCGCGGTCGTGAGCAGCCCCCTGCTCCGCACCCGCGAGACCGCCCGGCTGGTGGCCGACGCGCTCGGTCTCGAGGTGTCGATCGAGGAGGGGCTGCGCGAGACCGACTTCGGCGACTGGGAGGGCTACACGTTCTCCGAGGTGCGCAAGAAGTGGCCCCGCGAGCTCGACGCCTGGCTCGGCTCGACCGCGGTGGCGCCGCCGTTCGGGGAGAGCTTCGACGCGACCGCCACGCGCGTCCGGCAGGCTCGCGACCGGATCCTCTCGTCGTACCCCGGCCAGACCGTCGTCGTCGTCAGCCACGTCACGCCGATCAAGACGCTGCTGCGCTTCGCGCTCGACGCGCCGCCGTCAGCGCTCTACCGGCTGCACCTGGACCTGACCAGCCTGTCCCAGGTGCTGTGGCACGCCGACGGCTCGGCCGTGGTGCGGTCCATGAACGACACCGGCCACCTGGCCGACTGACCCACGTACGCCCTGACCGTCACGCCACTTCCCGTGATCCACGTGAGGTCGTGGGTGGATCCGCGCACGGAATCCACCCACAACCTCACGTGGATCAGCGCGAGGGGACGTACGACGAGGCGTCAGGCGGCGCGGCGCCTCGTGAACCAGGCGGCGCCGAGCAGCAGGACGCCGACGACGGCCAGCGGCGCGGCTCCTGTGGCGGGCAGGCTGCCACCGGACGGGCGGGCCGGCGCGACGACCGGCGGCCGGGCGGCCCGGGCGGCGAACTCGAAGACCCACACCCCGCGGCCGTGGGTCGCGGCGACCATCTTCTTGCCGGTCGGGTCGAGGTTGATGTCGAACGTCGACACGTTCGGCAGCCCGGTGCCCAGGCGCGACCACGAGCCGCCCTTGACGCTCGAGGTGAAGACACCCACGTCGGTGCCGACGATGAGCTGGTCGTCGCGCAGCACGATCGCGTCGGCAGGGACGTCCGGGAGCCGCTGCGCCCCGGTCCCGGAGAGGTTGGTGAAGGTCGCGCCGGCGTCCTTGCTGACGAAGACGTGGCCCTCGCCGACACCCGGCGCGTTGTCGGCCGGCTTGAACCAGCGACGGCCGTAGCCGCCGACGGTCACGTAGACGGTCTGCGGGTTCTTGGCGTCGATCTCGATGTCGGTGATGTAGCGGTTGGGCAGGCCCTTGGCCGGCATGATGCGCCAGCACTCGTCCGTGCCGGGGCTCGGCTCGCAGCCGGCCTGCACGTTGGTGGCGATGCCGTTCTGGAACGACGCCGGGTCGTTGCCGCCCTGCGTGATGATGTCGCAGACGCCGCAGAACCCGGCGTAGATCGCCGGTCCCTGGATGTCGAGCGCGGAGGTCTGGTTGACCAGCCCGGTGCGCTCGTTCATGCCGAGGTCGAAGGAGACCGTGAACCCGCTGCCGCTTGCGCCGTCGGTCTTCTCGGCCACCTGCCGGCCGCCGACGACCAGGTGCTGGGAGTCCGTCGGGTCCATCTCGAACGGCGTGTAGAAGAGCGGGTTCGTGACGCGGGTGCTCTCCGTGGTGAAGGTGCGCCCCCCGTCGGTGCTGCTGCGCACGGCGCCGTTCTGGGTCTCGGCGAAGACGATGCTGCTGTCCTCGGGGTCGACCGCGACGTCGACGCCGTCGCCGCCGAGCACCATCTGCGCGGTGCGCGAGCCGGGCTCGACCTTCAGCGTGCCGTTGTCCTGCTGGCCGGCGTAGATGGTTCCGTCGCCGCTCATCACCGCGTAGAGCGGCTGGGTCGTGGTGTAGCCGTCGTTGAGGAACTCCCACGACTGGTTGTCGTAGCCGCCGGTCGGGTTCGCCGGATCGCCGATGGCGTCGGCGTTCTGGCCGAAGACGCCGCCGTCACCGCTGACGTAGAGGCGCGTGCCGTCCGCCGTCGGGGCGAAAGCCGCCGCGTGCTGGTCGGCGTGCGTCGTCTTGCCCTCGAAGGTCGGGACCTCCTCGCAGTTGATGCCGACGGGCACGCAGCTGTTCCAGTAGCGGCCGATCGTCTTGAAGGCCGCCGGACCCGGGAGGTAGGGGTTGCCGACGGTCGAGTAGATCTCCTCCAGGCCGATGATGACGCGGTTGGCGTCGGTCGGGTCGACCTCGACGTACTGGTCGTACCAGGCCTGGACACCGGGTCCCGACCCGAGCGCGAGCAGCGGCGCGATGACCGTGCCCGGCGCCGCGGCGAACTGCGCGGGTGTCGCCTTGAGCGTCCAGGTGACGCCGTTGTCGGCGCTCGCGTAGACGCCGGCGAGGACGGTCGGCTTGGCGGGCAGCGGCCCGACGCCGAGGAAGGTCTCGCCGCTGAAGAGGCCGGCGTCCTGCACGACCGCCCACATGACGTCGGGGTCCTGCCCCTCACCCGTGGCGTACGCGAGGCTGGTCCGGCCGATCGGGTCGTCCGAGAGGCCGGGCGCCAGCGGGGCCTGCCTGAGGTTGGTGTCGAGCCGCTTCCACGTGCCGGGCCTGCCGCCCTCGGTGGAGCGGTAGAGGCCGTTGCCGACGCTGTCGGGGGTGCCGTCGGCGCCGGGGGTCTTGCCGCGACGCCAGCCGACGGCCGCGGTCACCGTGTTGGGGTCGTCGGGCTTCACCCGGACGTCGGTGACGTAGTTGCCGAAGCGCGTCTTGGTGTACGGCGCGGTGCCGTCCTCGTTGGTCGGCAGCAGCGCGTTGCTGTAGCTGTCGCCGCCGTCGGTGCTGGTGAACAACCCGGCGTTCGACGCGACGAAGACGCTGTCCTTGGTGGCACCGGGGGCGCGGGTCACCGCGACGTGGAAGACGGTGCTGGCCTCGTCGAGGTTCTTCGCGACGCGCTCCCAGGTGCGGCCGTCGTCCTTGGTGCGGTAGACGCCGGTGCCGGCCAGGCCGTCGCCGTTGGTGTTGGCCTCACCGGTGCCGGCGTAGACCCAGCCGGTGGTGGGGGAGATGGCGATGGCGCCGATCGCCATCGACAGCTGCTTGTCGAAGGTCGGGGTCCAGGTCTTGCCGGCGTCGGTGCTGCGCCAGACGCCGCCACCCGCCGCGCCGGCCCAGACGGTCGAGCCGTCGGCGTCACGCGGGTCGGTCGCCAGGCTGATGGTGCGGCCGCCGAGGTTGAGCCAGCCGAGGCTGGCCACGCCGTACTGCGGGTCGTCCGCGCGGAACTCGTCGTGCGCCGGCTTCCAGGTCCCGGTCAGCGACCCCGTCGCGGTGGGGAGGGCGGCCGCCTGCCTGCCCGCGGCGAGCCGGGCCGAGACGCCCCGCCCGGCCGGAGCGGCGTGGATCGCCGAGAGCTGGCTGTCGATGAGCATCTTGTCGACGCTGTTCTCGACCTTGGGGACGACGCTGCCGTCCTTGCCGGCGAGCAGCTCGCGCAGGTCGGGCTCGACGGCCCGGACGGGCGCGGCGGACGTCGCGCCGGCGGCCATGCCGGTGAGGCCGGCGCTCCCGGCGAGGGCGGCCAGGCCGGCGACGGCGAGCAGGCGGGAGGTGCGGCTGGTCGAGCGGGTCACGGGGTGCTCCGGAGCGAAGAAGGAGTGCAGCTACTGAGGCTTCGCCGCGCGGAGTGCGGAACCTGCCGACGGCAGGGTGACACGCGTCTCCCCTCCGCCGCCGCTCGACGCCCCAGCGATCATCGGGACGGGCTGCGCTGGACGGCCACCGACCTCACCCTGCTCATGGGCGGCGAGGAGGTGACCGGCAAGGGCGCCGACGCCGACAGCGGCATGTTCGCGCGGGTGCCGGGGGAGCCGGCCGGTCTGTTCATCGTCGTCGTCGCCGCCGCGACCGACGTCACCGTGGAGGGCCGCGACGACGTCGACGGCCGGCCTACCACCCACCTGCGCGGCTCGGCGCAGCCGCGGGCCGCGGTCGAGGCCGGTCTCGGCACCCAGGCGCAGCTGTCCATCGCCCGGCTGGACGACCTGCCGGTCGAGGTCTGGGTCGACGACGAGGGCCGTCCGGCGCGCATCCGCTGCGCGGTCGAGGTGCCGTCGCTGCAGGGACGTACGCGCACCATGGTCACGACGTACGACTACCGCGGCTGGGGCGAGCCGGTCGACCTGACGCCGTAGCTCAGCCGACGTGCACGTCGGCGAAGCAGCCGGCGCAGAGCCCCTCGGTCGTGCCGATCAGCCGGTAGAGCTCGGCTTCCGTCGCGCAGCGGTGGCACTGCGTCGTCGCGGCCCGGTGGCGCGCGAGGGCTGCGTCGGTGAGGTCGATGACCAGGCGCTGCTCGTCCATGAGGTCAGCATCCGCCCGCGGCGTCGTGGGCGGCAGCCGCCGAGCGGACGCTGCTGCGATCCCGGCCCTTCCGCCGCGTGCGCCGGCGGGTGGTCACATCGGGCTACGCTCATCAGTGGGGCGAGTCGGCCGGACGGTCGCGGCAGTCGCAAGGCTGTCGAGGAAAGTCCGGGCTCCACAGGGCAGGGTGGTCGGTAACACCGACCCGGGGTGACCCGCGGGAAAGTGCCACAGAGAGAAGACCGCTCGGGCTTCGGCCCGAGCAAGGGTGAAACGGTGGGGTAAGAGCCCACCAGCGCCCGGGGTGACCCGGGCGGCTCGGCAAACCCCACCCGGAGCAAGGTCAAGAGGGAGTCCTCCGGGACTCCTGCGCAGGCGCTCGAGGGCGGCCCGTCCGATGCCTGCGGGTAGACCGCACGAGGCCACCGGCAACGGTGGTCCTAGATGGATGACCGTCGGCACCGCTTCGGCGGTGACCACAGAACCCGGCTTACAGGCCGGCTCGTCCCCTCACCACCTGCGAAGTCGCAGGTGGTGAGCTGTTTCCGCAGGTCAGCGGCATGATCACGAGTTGTCGATCTTGACGCTTGATGTCGGCTGGTACCGCTCAGTGTCGCTGAGTTGGTGACATTCTGGTGACACTGGAGCCTTCACGCAAGCGGGTCGTCGCGCCGCCGCTGAATGGGCGACGAGCTCACGGCTCATGGCGAGATGGACCACCTCGTGAGCCCAGCGGCGATACGGTCGGGCGTGACCTCCAGCGACCCCTTGCAGGCTCCCTTCACCCGCGTCGGGCCCGGCCAGTCCATGCGCCTCGCCTACCAGGTCATGGGGAAGAACGGCCCGATCCCGAACCCGAGTGGCATCCGGTTCATCCCGGTCGAAGGCATGAGCACGGACATCGCGCGACCGCCTGCCGGGGGCTTGCCGGGATCGCTCCCAGATGCCTCCGCGCTCATGGGACTGGCGCAATTGGCGAACCTCGGGGTCGGTGTTGCGAATCTCGGGGTCAGTGCCGCGATTCTGGTCGAGGTCCGGAAGCAGAGCCGGATGCTGCGCGAGTTGCAGGCTGGCATGACCGAGTTTCGGACCGGCGTGGAGCAGCTCTTGGAGATGACCGAGCGCATCGACATCAACGTCGCCGAGGTGCAGCTGCGCGAGACGCTCCGCCATGCGATGAAGTCCGCGATCCGAGAGGGCGAGGCGGACCTCGTCCTGCTGACGGACCTGCTGGCAAAGGCGCTGAATCGCTTCGTGCAGTCACTTGGAGGCCAGCTGAATCCGGGCGCCCGACGTGACCTCGTGCTGTCCTCGGACGTTCGAGAGATGGCCGAGGCGTGCATGAACCTGCTCTACGCGGGCCGCGTGACGGCGCTGGAAGCCCACAACCAGTCGTGTGGCGGCAGTGCTGTCGGTGTGGTCCGGGACGACACCGTCCAGTTGCACATGCAGCGGCTGGCCGAGACCGCCGCGCTTCTAGGAACTACGGGTACCGGCGTGAACCGCATGGCGAACGAGGTTGGCGACAGCCTGCGCAGCAACAAGCGATTCCTTGGACGCAGCGGGGATGTTCGCGGGCAGATCCGCAAGCTGCTGAAGCACCTCGACAAGGATCTGGAGGCGCTGATGCCGGTGGCGCCGGCTCGAGTCCTGCTGAAGGAGTTGGAGGACCAGCAGGTGTTCGCGCAGGCGCGTGAGGCCGGCGCTGACGCCCTGGCCGGGATGGCCCAGGACTACCTCGTCGCGTGGCTGGCGCATACGGACGCCGGGCTTCTGTGGCGGCTGCGTCACGAGCTCGACCTGCAGCAGGACAGCGCGTACTGGGCGCCTCTGAGTGACTGGCTCACGCCGCTCACCGGAAGTAACAGCGACGGGATGCTCGGCGCCGAGCGCAGCCTGTACGCGGTCGCGGCGTAAGTGAGGCGCCCAGTCGAGGGCCGGCCCGACGCCAACGGGTGGCGGGTGCCGCCAGGGGGTGGGTCCGACGGCCCCGTGATCGCGGCGTGGCGCCACGCGGCGGGATACGCCTTCCCGATGGAGGCGTCCGACCTGCTCGGTTACCTGCGAGCGTTCACGCCAGAGGCCATCAAGTGGGTCGTGCGCCAGCCGGCCGTCGTCGAACGCTCGGGTCGAGCTGCGGTCGAGCAGGCGTTCCAGGAGTTGGTGCGTCAGGCGAACGCGGCGACGGCTGATGCAGCCGAGAACGCCCGCGTGCAGGAGCGTCGGCGTCGTGAGGCGCAAGACGCCGAAGACGCAGGTCGCTCAGCCAGCCGTTCGCACAAGGCGTCCGACTGGAGGCTGGGACGCGGTCCTGGATCTTTCGGTGGCACCAGGACGTCTTGACCCTCGCTCAGCGGAGCGAGGCGGCCGCGATCTTCAGTTCGACGCCGTAACCGATCTTCGGGTCGAGCTGGCAGTGCAGCCCGAGCTGGGTGATGCGGCCGTCTCGGGGGTGCCACTCACGGCGTGGGTCGGAGATCCCCAGCAGCGGCCCCAGGGCGTCGATCGTCGGCTTCCACAAGTTCAACCACGATCGGGCCGGACCGATCGTGAAGACGATCTCCAGCTGGACCGGCCCGTCGGGCAACTCCCTCGCGCCTTCCAGTGACTGCCGGATCTGCTCCTTGTAGGCGCGCGTCTCAGCCGACGCCGACGTTCTCGCCGTCCACATGTTGAGCTCTCGCGGCAGCGGCACCGGATCTGCGCGGCTGAGGCCGACGAAACTGTCGCCGGCTGCCGACTTCGACCCGGACACGGAGCGGAAGACGCGCTTCGACTGCGTTGTCAGGTGCCGTGCGAGGGGGAGCAGGTAGTTGTCCAGGTCATGCTCGCGCAGCACATCGACGTGGTTCGTCAGCCCAACTTCGAGGCGAAGTGCGAGCGGCTCCGGAGTGTCTGCGATCAGCGGCAGCAGGAGCTGCCCGGTCGCGGCGAGGTAGGAGGTCAGTTTCTGCTGAGAGGGGTGCGCTGCGGCATCCCAACTAGCCAGCCGCGGCGCCATGGGCAAGCGGATCTCCGCCACCGCCGGCGCGAAGATGGTCATGCCCAGCACCACGGGCATCGAGTGGCCGTCAGTCGGGGGATCGGTGGTGGAGCGGTTCCGTCGGTCGACGACGCAACTGCCTGCGCAAGGCTCGATGGCGAACATCTTCGAGCAGACGCTCGAAGCTGACGTCGTGGTCGGCGCAGATGTTCTTGCACGCGCCGATCATGTCAGCCAGCTTGTCCGCATCGCGGTGGCTGAGGACGCTCAACCAGGCATCGGGCGGGCCAGCCGTGTCTACGTCCTCGAGCCACACATCAGGACCAAGCCGGGGGATCACCCACAGACACAGAAAGCGAACAACGTCAGCGGGATCAAACAGTGCGGGCAGCCAGTCGCTGGGCCGACGGCGCAGCAGCGCGTCCTCAACAACCGCGTCGTAGCCGTCCATCAGCAGGAACACCTTCCGACGTGACCGCAACGTTCCCGGCCGTACGGGCCAGTCCCACGCCTCGACTGCCGAGCCCCTGCCGTGCCAACGGCTGTGCCTGCCTTCCGCCCCGCGGCTGCCCGCCGCCGACGTAGCTGTCCGGAGCGCCCTGCCGAAGTTGCTCCCAGCTCGCTCAAAATGCTGCGCTCTAGCTGCATCATCGCCTCCTCTTCAGTGGCGATCTCCGTGACCGCCTACTAATGACGGGCGGCAGCGAGGCCCGTCTGCCCCCGATTCACCCGCGAAGGTGACGGCGGACCCGGCCAACCATGGCGACGGGCCTGACCCAGAGGCCGCAGAGGCGAGCACGATCAGAGACACGGCATCAAGCAGCCGCCACACGGGATACGTTGCGATCGGGACGAAGGAGCCGGACTTGGACAAGAAGTTCACTAGTGACGAAGTGCCGCTGGCGCAGCTGCTGGATCAGGCGCGCACCGGCGCCCTCCAGCTCCCCGACTTCCAGCGCGGCTGGGTCTGGGACGACAACGGGATCAAGAGCCTGCTGGCGTCGATCTCTCTGTCGTATCCCATCGGCGCCGTCATGACCTTGCAGACCGGCAACCCCGACGTGAAGTTCCGGCCGCGATTGCTGGAGGGCGTCCAGCTCGACAAAGCCGTCGAGCCCGAGACCCTGCTGCTCGACGGGCAGCAGCGCACGACCTCGCTGTTCCTCGTCCTCAAGTCGGGCCAGCCGGTCCCCACCCGCGACAGCCGCGGCAAGCAGCTCCACCGCAGGTACTACGTCAACATCCCCGCTGCCCTCAACCCGAACGCGGACCGAGAGGACGACGCCCTCCTGTCGGTGCCGGGTGACGGACTGGTCAAGAACTTCCGGGGCGAGGTGAAGCTGGATCTCTCGACCCGCGCCGCGGAGATCGCCGCGCAGATGTTCCCCCTGGGCATCGTGTTGGACTACAGCGCCACGATGGCCTGGCAGCTTGAGTACCTGCAGAGCGGACCAGGCGATGCCAGCGATCGACTGCAGACATGGATGCAGTTCAACGAAGCGATCATCAACACGTTCGTCCAGTACCAGGTTCCCACCATCCAACTGATCAAGGCCACGCCCAAGGAGGCTGTCTGTCAGGTCTTCGAGAAGGTCAACACGGGAGGCGTCGCGCTCACCGTGTTCGAACTCCTGACGGCCACGTATGCCGCGGAGGACTTCAACCTTCGAGATGACTGGCGTGACCGGAAGGACAAGCTGTCGGCGCACAGTGTGCTCGACCGCTTCAGCGAAACTGACTTCCTGCAGGTCGTCACCCTGCTCTCGACACTCGCGCGGCGTGAGGCGCACCTGGCGACGCACGGTGACGCGGCGGTAGCGCCGGCTGTGTCGTGCAAGAGGCGCGACATCCTTCGGCTGGAGCTCGAGGAGTACAAGAAGTGGGCCGACCCCGCAGCGAAGGCCGTCGAGCGGGTGGTGCCCTTCTTGCACGGCGAGCACATCTTCGCCGGACGCGACGTGCCGTACGCGACGCAGATCGTTCCCCTCGCGGCGATGTTCGCCCGCCTGGGCACCGACGCCGAGAGCTTCGGCGTCCGGGAACTGCTCCGCCGCTGGCTGTGGTGCGGCGTCTTCGGCGAGATGTACGGCGGATCGACAGAGACGCGCTTCGCGTTCGACGTGCCTGACGTCGTGGCGTGGGTGACCGACCCGGAGTCGGAGCCCCGGACGGTGCGCGAGGCCCAGTTCCAGGCCGAGCGACTGCTTTCCCTTCGGACTCGCGGAAGCGCCGCATACAAGGGCCTGTACGCCCTGCAGATGAAGCGGGGCGGTCGGGACTTCCGCACCGGAAGCACCATCGACATCCACGCCCATGCCGACGACGCCATCGACATCCACCACATCTTCCCGCAGGCGTGGTGCAGCCAGAACAAGGTCGACGCCAAGCACGCCGACAGCGTCGTCAACAAGACTGCCATCGACGCACACACCAACCGCCGCATTGGCGGCAACGCCCCAAGCAAGTACCTCGACAAGCTGGAGCACCAGGACAAGATCCCGGCGGACCAGCTCGACGCCATCGTGCGCAGTCACGACATCGACCCCGTGCTCCTGCGTGACGACGACTTCGGTGGCTTCTTCACACACCGCTTCGAGCGACTGCTGAAGCAGATCGAAGAGGCGATGGGCAAGCCCGTCAACCGGGCGCCGGACAGCAGCGACAACCCCTACGCGGGCACGCTGGCCGATACCCAGGACATGGAGCAGCGCCTTCGGGACATGATCGCCGGTGGGGAGACCAAGGTGGTCGAGTTCAAGTCGACGGCGCGGCTGAACCTCCACACGCAGGACAAGGACTCGGCGGTGGAATGGGGAGTCCTGAAGTCGATCGCCGCCTTCGCCAACTCCTACGGCGGCACTGTGCTCGTCGGCGTGCGAGACGACGGCGCGGTCGTGGGAATCGAGGGGGACCTTCCGTTCGTGAAGCACCAGAACGTGGATGGCTGGGAGCTCTGGCTCAATGATGCGGTGGCCTCCGCCATGAGCAAGCTCGTTGCCGCGGACCTCGATGTCACCTCCTGCTCGATCGACGGGCGAACCGTCGTCCGGGTCGACGTCGGCCCTGCAGCCAAGCCGGTCTTCGCGCTCTCCCCGAAGGACAAGAAGCCCACCTTCCTGGTGCGGATGAACAACGCGACCCATGAGTTAGCAGGTCAGGAAGCGCTGGACTACCAGCAGAAACGGTGGCCGAACTGATGCGTCGGCGCGTTGCCGCCCACCGGAGACCGTCCATGCGAGAGGTTGAGCCGGCTGCACGACGCGCCGCTCATCCCTGAGCGACGTCCAGCAAGAGCGACGACCAGAGAGGCGAGACCCCGGCGTGGCCACGACCATCCACGACATCCTCAAAGAGCTCTTCGACGCTGCGACAGATGAGCACGACAAAGGCGATCGCTTCGAACGATTGATCGCCGCCTACCTGCGGACCGACGTGACGTGGGCTGACCGCTTCAGCAACGTCTGGCTCTGGATGGACTGGCCTGGCCGCATGGGCAAGGCCGACACCGGCATCGACCTGGTCGCCGAGGAGCGCGAGGGCGGCGGCTTGACCGCCATCCAGTGCAAGTTCTACGGCCCGACGCACACGCTGCAGAAGCACGACATCGACTCGTTCTTCACCGCCTCCGGCAAGGCCGGATTCTCCGGCCGCATGATCGTCTCGACCACCGACAAGTGGAGTAAGCACGCGGAGGACGCGCTCAGCGGTCAGCAGATCCCAGTCACCCGACTTCGGGTGCAGGACCTGGACGAATCCAGCATCGACTGGTCCCAGTTCAGCCTGCGAACCCCGGAGGTCATGGAACTCAAGGACCGCAAGGTCCTCCGGCCGCACCAGAACCAGGCACTTGAGGCAGTACGCAAGGGACTCACTGCCGCTGACCGCGGCAAGCTGATCATGGCGTGCGGGACCGGC
>JAKFFB010000006.1:0-3498 GCA_036675425.1 Actinomycetales bacterium
CGGGCCCGCCGGGCCGGCCGGTCCCGCCGTGCCCGCCGGTCCGGTCGGGCCGGCGGGACCGGGCGGCGGCGGCGGCGGGGGCGGCACGACGAAGTTCGCGTCGCTGCGGAAGATGTACAGCCGCCCCTGGTCGAGAACGGACGGTGCGCCAGGCACCGGGCGGTCCCAGCGCACGGCCGCCACGGCGAAGTCGAGCATGCCGTCGCCGTTGAGGTCGCCCAGCGGGAAGAGCTTGCTGCCGAAGCCGCTCTCGGGCTGGTTGTCCGGGTCGGAGATCGTCTGCAGGGCCTGCGCGTTCGCCGGGTTCATGAACGACACGTCGAACGACGTGTCGGCCTTGCCGCCGGCCGTCTGGACGGCGGAGAAGTTCCCGGCGAGCACCTCGTTGCGCACCTGCGAGCCCTGCACGAGATCGCCGACGCCCTCGGTCGGGTTGCCGAAGCGCCCGAACGTGTTCGGCGTCGGGTCGTCGATCGTCGCGAAGTTGATCATGTTCTGGCTCAGCAGGCCGCTGAACACGTAGCCGCGGCCGGTCTCGGCCTTGTTCTGGGTGTTCTGCATCGCGGCGAGCAGGACGTCGGGCAGGGTGCTGTCGCCCAGGTCGCCGACCGGGAACTGCTGACCGGTCGTGAAGCCGAACAGCGCGTTCGCCTGCGGCTCGGGGTGGTTGTAGATGTAGAGGATCGCTCCCGTGGCGCCGTCGTAGAGGAAGCTGGCGCCGACCTCGAAGTTCGCCGGATCCGGATTGAAGATCGGCGTCTCGGAGCGATGCGACGAGATGACGTAGTCCGGGACGCCGTCCTCCCCGGAGCGCGCAGCGAAGGTGCAGCGCATGCCGGGCTGACCTCCGGGGCAGCTCGCGACGTCGCCCACCGGCATCTGCGAGTGGCCGTAGTTCTCGAAGAAGTGCTGGTCGCGATAGCCGAACGGGTCGTCCGTCTGCGCCGCGATGTTCTTGAAGGTCATGATCGGCGTCTCGAGGATCGTGGCCGGATTGGATCCGGCGATGGCCTCGCCGGCGTAGACGTACGCACGCCCCGCGCCGAGGCACGTTGCCGCTCCGGCGTCGCGCGCGCACTGCGAGTCGGGGTGCGCGGTGCTGCCGGTCTCCGGGAACTGGTTCGCCCCGACGATGATGTCCGGGAAACCACCGTTGTTGACGTCGCCGATGCGCACCTGGGCCGGGATCGTCTCGGTTGACGGGCACGTGCCGATGCCGGAGTTGCCGGCGCAGGGCGGAAGGCCACGCGGGTTGGTGACCGTGCGCCCGAACCCGCCCCTGACGTTGTTGGCCCCCGTCGGGGGGACCGGGTTCTCGAGGATGCGCGCGGCGATCAGCTGCCGGTCGACGGGCGGCATGTCGATCTTCTTGAGGATCGCAAGCGTCTTGCCGTCGAGCACGTAGGCCCGGCCGACGTCGGGGATCCCGTCGACGTCTACGCCGCCGGCGCCGAGGAGGATCTCGTTGACGCCGTCCTTCGGGCCGACGTTCACGGCGCACACCGGCCCGGCGGCGCCCGGTACCTGGGCGGGAGCGTCCGTACAGCTGCCGAGGTCGCTCATCCGGCCGAGGAAGCCGTCGGCTCCAGCGTTGCCGCGCACTCCGCCGGGGTCGCCGGCGTTCACGGAGCGAACCGGCTGCGCGGGGTTCGCGCCGCTGTACAGGTAGATGATGCCGGCGCCGCTCTGCGGGCTCATGCTGTACTGGACCACGACGAAGTCGTCGATCGAGTCGCCGGTGGCGTCGCCGATCGAGATGCTCTGGTTGCCGAAGCCGGCGTTGGGTACCGGCAGCGGCGAGTCGACGCGCGTGACCTGGTATCCCGGCGGCAGAGCGGCCAGGGCTGGTGGGGCGCCGATCAGCGCCGCTGACGATATGGCGGCGCCTACAGCGGCACCGATCACACGAATCCTTGACAGATGCACAGCGCCGTCCTCCTCACAGGTCCGAAGCGGGCTCTCGCCCCTCGCCACTAGCTGGCGCCAGCCTATAGTCGGCCCCCGACTAGCACAAATCGACAACCGCTTTGGATAGCCTGCGCCCGTGAGGGTGTCGAGGACAGTGATCCGTGCCCATAGTCCGGCCACCGTGATCTTCGGAGCGCTGGCCCTGCTGCTCGTCGGAGCGGTGCTCATGCCCGCCGGCGCGCCCGCCGGGCAGCCGTCATACGTCGCGCCCGCGAAGCTCCCGCAGCTCGCGGCGGGCCTCTACCACTCCTGCGCGCTGGTCGACGACGGTGCGCCGCCGCAGCCTGCCGGCTGGCCTGTGCGCTGCTGGGGCTTCAGCGGCAACGGTCAGGTCGGCTACGGCAACACCGTCCAGATCGGCGACGACGAGACACCCGCCACGGCCGGGCCGGTCGACCTCGGCGCCGGGCGCACCGCGAAGGCGCTCGCGGCCGGCGACTACCACAGCTGCGCGCTGCTCGACAACGGCAGCGTGCGCTGCTGGGGCTACGGCGACGCCGGGCAGCTCGGCTACGCAAGCCGAGGCCATATCGGCGACGACGAGACCCCCGGCTCCGCCGGACCTGTGAGCCTCGGCGACGGCCGCACGGCCACGGCGCTCACCGCCGGCGGCGGCCACACCTGCGCGCTGCTCGACGACGGCAGCGTGCGCTGCTGGGGGCTGGGTGAGAACGGGCAGCTCGGCTATGGCGACACGGCATCGATCGGCGACGGCGAGCAGGTGAGCTCCGTCGGCCCGGTCCCCCTCGGCAGCGACGCGACGGCGATCACCGCCGGTGGGCGCCACACCTGCGCGCTGCTCGACGACGCCAGCGTGCGTTGCTGGGGCCGCGGCATCAACGGCCAGCTTGGCTACGCGAGGACCGCCTCCATCCGCAACGCCGGCCTGGCCGCACCGGTCGACCTCGGCGCGGGAGCCCGCGCGATCACCGCCGGCAACGCCCACACGTGCGCGGTGCTCGACAACGGCAGCGTGCGCTGCTGGGGGCTCGGCGACCACGGGGAACTCGGCTACGGCAACACCGACACGGTCGGGGACAACGAGGTTCCGTCGTCCGTCGATCCCGTCGACCTCGGCCAAGGTCGCACGGCGACGGTGATCACAGCCGCCGGCAACCACACGTGCGCGGTCCTCGACGACGGCGGCGTGCGCTGCTGGGGCTGGGGCGTCCACGGGCAGCTCGGCCTGGACGGGCTCGAGTCGATCGGCGACGACGAGACACCTGGCTCGGTCGACCGTGTCGACCTCGGCCCGGGACGCACCGCGACGGCGGTCGCCGTCGGCATCTTCCACGCCTGCGCGCGGCTCGACGACGCGAGCGTGCGCTGCTGGGGCAACGGGGCCGACGGTCGGCTGGGCCTCTGCCGGATCGCCGACGTGGGCGACGACGAGCCGCCGTCCGCGGTCGGGACGGTCGACATCGGCTTCGGCGGGCAGGCCTGTCCCGTCGCGCCGCCGCCCCCACCGCCTCCACCGGCAGTTCCGCCCCCGCCACCTCCCGTCGCCCCGCCTCCGCCGCCGCCTCCGCC
>JAKFFB010000046.1:0-3490 GCA_036675425.1 Actinomycetales bacterium
GACGGGCATGGACGCGAACCTACTTCCTGGGGTGGAGACCTACGCTTGGGCCATGAGCGTGACCGGAAACGTGGGCAAGCGACTCGCCCCGAAGATCACCCAGGCCGCACCCGGCCTGACGACAACCTTCGTGCGGGAGGCGCTCAACCGCGCGATCGAGGGTGTCGGCCCGCTGCCGGGCGCCGCGGCTGCCGCTGACAAGCAGCTCGCCGAGCAGCTCGGCAACGTCGACCGCGCGATCCACGAGGTGATCGAGAACCACGTCCGCTATGCCGGCGCACAGGGCTTCCTGACCAACGTCGGCGGCCTCGTCACCGCGGCCGTCGCGATCCCGGCCAACATCACCGGGCTGACGCTCGTGCAGTGCCGGATGATCGCCGGCATCGCGCACCTGCGCGGGCACGACCTCAACGACCCTCGCGTCCGCAACGCGATCCTGACGGCGCTGCTCGGCGAGGACTCCGTCGCCAAGCTCGTCAAGACGCGCAAGATCCCCGCGCCGCCGATGGCGCTCGCCACCGCCCCGGCGCACGACGCGGGGCTCGACAAGATCATCCAGGCCGAGGTCGGCGCCGACCTCGTCGCCCGCGTCGCCGGCAAGCGCCTCGCCGTCACCGTCGGGCGCCGCGTGCCGGTCGTCGGCGGCCTCGTCGGCATGGGCGCCGACGGCTATGCCACCTGGAAGGTCGGGCGGTACGCCGATCGCGAGATCCTCGCTCGCCCGCGGTGGTAGGCAACCAGCCTGGCGCGACCACCGTCCCAGCCCTTGATCAGCGGCGGCGGAGCTTGCGGTAGACCTTGAGGGCGCCGCGACCGGGCCGGCTGCTCTCCAGCGACTGGACCGTCTTCTCGGCCCTCGTGCGCTGGGCCAGCTCGAGCTCGCGCCGGGTCTCGTCGAGCTCACGGGCGAGCGTCGACTCCGACTGGCGGAGCCGGGAGCCTTCGACGAGCAGCGCCTTGATGGTGTCGAGCGCGGGCGGCAGCAGGTCGGCGGCGGGCGCGAGGTCGGGGTCGGTGAAGGACTCGGCGGGCTGGCCGATCAGGTCGGCGACGTCGCCGACCACGTCGTAGCCACGCTCCTCGATCTCCTCGACCCAGGTGCGCGACAGCTCCTGCACCCACTCGTGCGTGGCCGGTGGCAGGCCGAGGCGCGCGGACTTGGTGCGCCGCGACAGGGTCTGATGGGCGAGCAGCTCGCGGACGAGCGGGCGGTAGTCGGGCGGGTCGACCACGGGCGTGACGTGCTTGTTGATCAGCCGCAGCAGCGCGGTCTCGGGCACGCCCATCGACGGGTTCGCCCGCTCCGCGGTGAGGTCGAGCTCGAGCCCGTCGAGGCCGAACGTGTGACTGAACCGCCGCCACAGCTCATCGGGTGCAGCGCCCGGCTTGGGCACCGTGACGAGGTGCACCTGCGAGGGCGGGAGGACGGATCCCCAGCGATCGAGGATGTCGGGGATCTCCTGAGCACCCCAGAACCACGAACCGATGCGGGTGTCGCGAGAAGGGTCGCGGATCATCTCCAGGAAGTGCGCGTAGGAGACGAGGCTGCGGTGCTTGACGTTCTCCTGCCACTCCGCCGGGATCTGGCGGACCAGGTCGCGCACCGAGACGATCAGGTGCACCTCGACGCCCTCGCCGAAGGACGTCAGCGCCCGGTCGATCTGTGTCGGCGATGCGGTCGAGAGGATCTCGTGGCTGATGATCGAGGTGCCCGGCCACGCGCGGACCTCCGCGGCCAGCCGGTCCCAGGCACCGACGGCCTCGGTCTCGAGCCCGCCCCAGGTCAGCCGCATGAGGTCGAGCGCGGCCAGGAAGTGCCCGTCGAAGCGGTCCGCCGGATAGAGGATCCCCTGCGCGCGCAGCGACTCGCGGTTGCGGAAGAGCACGTCCTGCAAGTAGGACGTGCCCGTCTTGGGGGTGCCGACGTGGAGCAGGACCTTCTTCATCACTGCTCCTTCCACGTCTCGTCCACCAGCATGCGCACGGCGAGCGCCAGCACCTGTTCCGGCGTGGCCTCGTTGGGCGCCGACTCGGTCGGCAGCACCGTTGCGGGATCGCCGACGACAGGGTAGCCAGCGCGGCTCAGCCGTCGCGCCATCCGCTCCGCCGCGGCGTGCACCCACTCGCGGTGCTCCTCGGGCAGGGACACCGGTGGCATGCCGGTCATAGGCATCCGCGGCAGCAGCGTGTTCGTCATCAGACCGGCCCGTTCGTCGGCCGGCACGAGCAGCCCGACGACGGTGGCGATCCGACGCGCGAGCTCCGAGGCATCGGCTCCGGGCCGTGTCGGCGGTGGAAGTTGCCGTACGCCCAGAAGGGCCGGCAGGCGTGAAAGGTCCAGCACCACCGACACCCGACCGTGTTGCCGCTCGGCGACGCCGGCCAGGTCGATCCGCGGCGGCAGCTCGTCGCGCTGCTGCCAGAAGCGCAGCCATTCCGTCCATCCGCCCGTGCCGCGCTCGAAGCACCGGCGGGTCCACACGTCGGCCAGCAGCCGGTCCAGTGGCCCGCCCAGGACCAGGGTCTGGGCACCGTGCCCACCCGGCGGGCGACCGCGACTCGTGAGGTGGTCGCGCACGGCGGCCGCCGCGATCGGGTCACCGGCCACGCGGTAGTTGCGGTGCCACACTCGGCGCAGGTGGCGCTCGGGAGCCGGCACGCCGAGGGCGACGACGTCCTCCGCGAGCACACTGGTCGCGACCCGGATCAGCTCGTGCGGGCGCAGCAGGCTCGGGTCGACCGGCCGGGGTCCGTACGGCGAATCCTCAACGCCGAGGAGAGCGAGATCCGGCTTCCCGCGACCGGGAGCGGCGGCGGTGAGCACGCGATCCGCGAGTCGAGTGCTGAGGTGGCTGTGTCCACGGTGCAGCGAATCACTCGACACGGACAGGTTGAGGCGACGCAGCAGCTCGAGCTGCTGGGCGCCGGGCAACACCCGGGCAGACGGCTCGGCGTCACCCGACCATTCGGCCCACGGCGTCGTGCCACCGTCACGCAGGTGCGCGACCCAGCCCCAGGCGCGCGAGGTCCCGCTCAACGGTCGCGCAGCCGACGGGCCTGCTGGCGCAGCCGGTGCCCCAGGTCGCCGGTCGGCGTGCGCTCGGCGGCCTCACGCGTCATCACCGTGAGGGCATCGAGCGCCGCGCCGAGCTGCAGCTTGGGGCTGACCCGGTCGGGGTCGCGCCACTGCTTGTCGGGGTTGGGGCGGACCGGACGCAGGTCGTCGGCCTCCCCGACGACGTCGACGCCGGAGGTCTTCAGCCAGTCGATCCAGACCTCGGACTGCGTCTCGGCGTAGTCGAAGCGATCGGGCGGGAGGCGCACCGGGATCGAGTCGCGCGACGCGAGGACGTCCTGCGCCAGGAGCTCGCGGATCAACGTGTCGTAGGTCGCGTCGCGCCACATCGGCAGCTCGAGGCGACGGTTGAGGCGGCGCACGAGCTGGGTCTCGGCGATGCCGAGCGAGCGGTTGGCCCGCTCCGAGTCGAGC
>JAKFFB010000191.1:0-71376 GCA_036675425.1 Actinomycetales bacterium
TGGCCCGCTTCGCCGACGCCGCCGGTCGCCGCACCGGCCAGCCTGCGCCTCGCGCAGCAGGCCGCGGCGCTGCTCAGCCGCGGGCTGGTCGAGGGCGAGCCGGTCTTCGCGGACGAGCACCTCGCCGACCTGGTGGTGCACCGCGACCCGGAGCTGGTCGCCTCGCTCGCGACGGCGCGGCTCGCGCCGCTCGAGCAGCTGCGCGACAGCTCCCGGGAGCGGTTCGCCGAGACGCTGCTGGCCTGGCTGCAGCACCGCGGCGAGCGGCAGCACGTGGCCGCTGCCCTGCACGTGCACCCGCAGACGGTGGGCTACCGGCTGGGGAAGCTGCGGGAGATGTTCGGGGAGGCGCTGGAGGACCCGCAGGCGCGGTTCGAGCTGGAGCTGGCGCTGAGGTCCCGCCTGCCGACGTGAGGCTCATCACGCCACTTGACATGTGACATGCTCGATGTCACGTTCGTCCCCATGCTGATGACCTCTTCCCTGCTCGCCGCCGGAGAACCCCCCGCAGGCGGGGCCGCCCTCGGTGAGGTGTTCGCCGCGACCGCGGGCGTCGGGTTCGTGACGTTCCTGCTGCTGCTCGTGGCCGTCGCGCACCGCACTCGCCGCACGACGCTGCTGGCCCGCTTCGCCGACGCCGCCGGTCGCCGCACCGGCCGCCCCGGCTGGGTCGCCCTGCCGTCGCTGATGGTCGCGCTGTCCCTGATCTGCGCGCTGTTCGGCATGCTCTGGGACATCTCGCTGCACATCGGCCAGGGCCGTGACGAGGGCCCGCTGGCCAACCCGGCCCACTACTTCATCCTGGTCGGGCTCTTCCTGGTCTTCGCCGGGGGCATGCTCGCGATCGTCCTGCCTCTGGACGAGGACCCGGGGCCGGCGTCGGTGAAGATCACGCGCACCTGGCGCGCCCCGGTCGGCGGCATCCTCATCGCCGCGGCCGGCTTCTACGCCCTCATCGGCTTCCCGCTCGACGACGTGTGGCACCGGCTCTTCGGCCAGGACGTCACGCTCTGGGGCCCGACCCACCTGATGCTCATCACCGGCGCCGGGCTGTCCCTGATCGGCCAGCTCGTGCTGGAGCAGGAGGGCCACGCCCACACCCGCGCCGCGCGCGCCGCCGGCACCACCACCGACGCCCCCCCGGTCGTCCTCTGGCTGCTGCGGGTCTCCGCGCTCGGCGGCATGCTCATCGGCCTGTCGGTCTTCCAGGCGGAGTTCGACTTCGGCGTCCCGCAGTTCCGCCTCGTCCTGCAGCCGATGATGATCGCCGGCGCCGCCGCGCTGGCCCTGGTCGCCGCCCGGCTGGTCGGCGGCCGTGGCGCCGCCCTCGGCGCGGCCGTCTTCTTCCTGTCGCTGCGCGGGGTGATCGCGCTCATCGTCGGCCCCGGCCTCGGCGAGCCGACGCCGTCGCTCCCGCTCTACCTCGGCTCGGCGATCCTCATCGAGCTGCTCGCCCTGACGCCGCTGCTGCGCGACCCGCTGAAGTTCGGGATCGTCGCCGGGCTCGTCGTCGGCACCGCGGGCTCGGTCATCGAGGCGGCGTGGTCGTACGTCGCGATGCCGCTCCCCTGGACCTCCGACATGTGGCTCGAGGGGCTGCTCATGACCGTGCCGGTCGCCGTCGCCGCCGGTGCCTGCGGCGCCCTGCTCGCGCTCGGCGTGCAGGGCCGGCTGCCCCGCCCGGCGATCGGCCGCGGCGTGCTCGTCGCGAGCCTGCTCGTGCTCGCCGCCGCCACCGCGAACGGCCTGGTCGCCACCGTCCCGGACGACGCGAAGGCCACCGTCGCGCTGACGCCTGCCGGCGCGGGCTTCGCGAACGCCGAGGTCACCCTCGACCCGGCGACCGTCGCCGACAACCCCGCCTGGGTGCAGCTGACCGCCTGGCAGGGAGGCGGTCTCGTGGTCGACCGGCTCGAGGAGGTCGGCCCCGGCCGCTACGTCTCCACCGAGCCGGTCCCGGTCGACGGCTCCTGGAAGACGCTGCTGCGCGTGCACGACGGGCGCACCCTCGCGGCGACGCCGGTCTTCCTCCCGGCGGACGAGGCGATCGACGCCGAGGAGATCCCGGCCGAGGCCAGCAGCACCCGGTCGTTCGTCCCCGAGATCGAGCTGCTGCAGCGCGAGCGCGACCTCGACGCACCCGCCTGGCTCTGGACCGCCTCCTCGCTCGTGGTGCTCGTGCTCTCCCTCGCGCTGGTGCTCGCCCTGGCCTGGGGCGTCGCGCGGCTCTCCCGCCGGCTGCCCCCGGGCACCTTCGGCGACGAGAGCCCGACGGCCGCGAAGGAGCAGGGCCTGCCGACCGGCACGCCCAGCCTGCGCCCGGGCGTCGCATGACGTACGACGTGGTCCTCGCCCACCACCCGATCGTCACGGCGCTGCCGTTCGTGGTCCCGGCGGTCGTCGTGGTCGTGCTGATCGGCGCGATCATCTGGCGCGACCGGCGCGAGGAGCGCAGTGGCCGCTGACGAGCTGACGGTCGACCAGCTGGCCGCCCGGGTCGGCATGACGGTGCGCAACGTGCGCGCCTACGCCGCCCGCGGCCTGCTGCCGCCGCCCCGGCTGGTCGGGCGCACCGGCTACTACACCCCGACCCACGTCGCCCGGCTGCTGCTCGTGCGGGACCTGCTGGCCCAGGGCTACACCCTCGCCGCGGTCGAGAAGGCGGTCGCGGACGAGCCCGGCACCGACCCGGCGGCGCTGGCGCTGCAGCGCGCGCTGATGGCGCCGTGGCAGCCGGACGCGCCGCAGGAGACCGACCTCGCCACGTTGGCGGCCCGGGTGGGCACCGAGGACCTGGACGCCGTACGACGGGTCGCCCAGGTGCTGGCCCGCATCGGCGTCGTCGAGCTGCTCGACGGCGACGCCCTGCGCGTGCTCGACCCGCCGCTGCTCGACGCCGGCGTGCGCGGGGTGCGGCTCGGCCTGCCCCCCGACGCTCTGGTCGCGGCGCAGCAGCAGGTGGTCGAGCTGGTGGAGAGGGCCGCGGACGTCTACGTCGCGATGTTCCGCGACACGGTGTGGAAGGACTTCGTCGCGGCGGGCTGCCCCGAGGACGGCTGGGAGCGGATGCAGTCGGTCGTCGAGGGGCTCCAGCCGGTGGCCGCGCAGGCGATGCTCGCGAGCTTCCGCAGCGCCATGGCCGCCGCGGTCGCGCAGGAGGTCGACACCAACCTCAGTCCCAGCTCGCTGGTCTAGCCTGCGAGGCATGGACGCCCTCGCCGGGCCGTACCTCGCGTCGGCCGCCCTGCTCGTCGCAGCGGGCGTGGCCAAGGTGCGCGATCCGCTGCCGCTGATGCGGGCGCTGGTGTCGGCCGGCGTCCCGTCCCGCCCCGTCCTGTCCCCCCTCGTCCGCGCCGGTGCGGCGGTCGAGATCGCCCTGGGGCTGGTCGCGATCGGCACCGGCAGCGCGCTCGCCGCGGCCGGGGTCGCGGCGTCCTACCTCGCCTTCACCGGCTTCGTGCTGCTCGCGATGACGCGCGGCGGCGTGCTGGCCTCGTGCGGCTGCTTCGGCAGGGCCGACACCCCGCCGACGGGCCTGCACGTCGCGGTCACCGCCGCGCTGGCGGCCGTCGCCGCGGTGGTCGCGGTGCGCCCGCTCGGCCCGCTGCCCTCGTTCCTGGCGGCCTCGCCCGGGAACGGCCTGCCGCTGCTGCTCGCCAGCGCCGCCGTCGCGGCGACCGCCTACCTGGCCCTCGCGCTGCTCCCCCTGCTGCGGGTGCGCACGTGACCGCCCTCGTCGTCGCGCTGTCGGTCGCGGTGCTGCTGCTCGCGGTGCTCGTCGCGGGCCTGCTGCGCAGCCACGCCGAGATCCTCAAGGCGCTGCACGAGCTCGGCGCGGGACTCGAGCTCGACCGCGCCGAGGGCCCGGTCGACGTGACGATCGAGGGCGTACGAACCCCGCGTCGCGCGGCGGGCGCGCAGACCGCCGAGGCGGTCACGGGCGAGACCCTCGACGGCGAGGCGGTCGCGCTCTCGCTGACCTCCGGCACGGACACGCTGCTGGCGTTCCTGTCCTCGGGCTGCTCGACCTGCGGCGCCTTCTGGGAGGCCTTCGCCGAGGCCGAGCTCGACGTGCCCGGCGGCGCCCGGCTGGTCGTCGTCACCAAGGGACTCGACGAGGAGAGCGCCTCGGCCCTCGCGAGCCGCGCCCCGTCGCACGTCCCCCTCGTCGCGAGCAGCAGCGCGTGGGAGGGCTTCGCCGTGCCGGGCTCGCCGTACTTCGTCTACGTCGACGGCACCGGCCGCGTCATCGGCGAGGGCTCCGCCGCGACGTGGTCCGCGGTGCGCAGCCTGATGGGGCAGGCGCACGCCGACGACGCGCACCGCCGCGGCCGGCTCTCCCGGCAGGGGCGTGACGACGCCGCGCTCGCCGCCGCCGGCATCCGACCCGGGGACCCGAGCCTGTGATCCTGCTGCTCGTCGTCGGCCTCCCGCTCGCGGCCCTCGCCGCGATCCGGGCCACCTGGAGCCCTTGAGGTGAGTCGATGCTGACCAGCATCACTCCGCTCGGTGAGCGGAGCAGGGGCAACCGCTACGCCGTGACGCTCACGGCGTACGTCGGAGGCTGCCTGCTGGGCGGGGCCGCGATCGGCCTGCTGCTCGGCGCCGCCGGCAGCCTGCTCCCGACCCTGCCCGCGCTCCTGCTCGCGGGGATCGCCTGCCTGGCAGCCGCTCTCGCTGACGCGCGCGGCTGGCTGCCGCTCGGGCGTCGGCAGGTCGACGAGGACTGGCTGACCTCCTACCGCGGCTGGGTCTACGGCCTCGGCTTCGGGCTGCAGCTCGGCTTCGGCGTGGTCACCATCGTCACGAGCGCGGCCACCGTCGCGGCGCTGGCCGTCGCGTTCCTGACGCAGTCGCCGGTGGCCGGCCTGCTCGTCGGACTGGTCTTCGGCGGCGTCCGCGCGTTCCCCGCGCTGCTGCTCGGCCGCGCGGCCAGCCACGGCGAGCTGCGCTCGATGGCCGCCGGTCTCGAGCGGCGGGCCCCTGCGGCCGCCCGCGCCACCGTCGTCGCGCTCGCCCTCTCGGGCGCCGTCCTGCTGATCGGAGCCGCCGCGTGAACCTCGACCACGGCGGCGTGCGCGTCGCGCTGCCGACCGGGTGGGAGGCGCGGGCGCGGCTCCAGCCGAGCAACCGCCCGGGGGTCCGCGGCAACCTCGTGCTGCACGCCGCGACCATCCCGCTGCCGGCCGAGCGCGGTGACTTCGGCAGCGGCGTCGTCGAGCTGCTCGGGCCGGACGACGTCTTCCTGTCGCTGTTCGAGTACGACCGGGCCGACGCGGGGAAGGCGCTTTTCGCCGCGAAGGGCCTGCCGGCGCTGCGCCCCGGCGACTTCTCGACCAAGCACCTGCAGCGCACCGCCGGCGGGCGCAGCGGCGGTCAGTGGTTCTTCCAGGTGGCCGGCCGGCCGTTCTGCCTCTTCGTCGTGCTCGGCAGCCACAGCCGCCGCGCCGCCGGCGCCGCCCGCGCGTCGGCGCTGCTGTTCCGCACCACCGTCAAGGAGCTCGCCGGATGACCTCGACCCGCGCGGCGCTCGCCGCCGTCGACCCGGGCGCCGAGGCCGTCGCCTCGACGCTCGGCCAGCGAGCGGTGGACCGGGTGACGGGCTGGCTGTCCGGTCGTACGTCCCGTCGCGGCTTCCTGCTCAAGGCCGGGCTGCTCGGCACGGCGATGGCGGTCGACCCGAAGGGCTACGTCCTCCGGCCGGGCACGGCCTACGCCGCGGTGTGCGGGCCGGGCGCCGGTGCGACCAGCGGGTGGACCGTCTTCTGCGCCACCATCAACAACGGCGTCAACGCCTGCCCGCCCGGGTCGATCGCGGCCGGCTGGTGGAAGGCCGACGGCGCGTCGCTGTGCGGCGGCAAGGCGCGCTACATCGTCGACTGCAACGCGCAGTGCACGAGGTGCACGACGCCCGGTGCGCGCGCCGGAATCTGCAGCTCGGGCTGCTGGAACTGCTCGTGCACCAGCGGGCTCTCCGGAACCTGCGACCAGCGCAAGGTCTGCTGCAACGCCTTCCGCTACGGCCAGTGCAACCAGGACGTGCGACAGGTCGGCGGCGTCCACTGCCGGGTCGTGTCCTGCACGCCACCGTGGCGGTTCGAGGAGTGCTCGACCGCGCCGGCGACCGACAACCGGACCCGCGACCACAACAGCGACCGGCTGCCGCAGGCCTACACCCCGATCACCGCCCGCTACATCGCGCTGGGCGAGAACGGCTCGGTGCTGGGCGCCACCGTCTACGGCGAGATCTCCACCGCGGGCGGCACCGCGCAGCGCTACCAGGACGGCCGCATCTCCCACACCTCGGCGACGGGGGCGCGGGAGACCGTCGGGCCGGTCGCAGCGCGCTACGTCGCCGTCGGCGCCGAGGCCGGTCGGCTCGGCTTCCCGGTGACGTCACCGATCGCCCTCGGCGGCGGCGGCACCGCGAGCCGCTTCCAGAACGGCCGCATCTCGTGGTCGGCGGTCACGGGTGCGTGGGAGACCGTGGGCCCGATCGCGCGGGAGTACGAGCGGCTCGGCGCGGAGACCGGCGTCCTCGGCTACCCGGTCACGGGCGACGACGCGGCGGACCGCGGCCGGACGACCCGCTTCCAGAACGGCCGCATCTCGTGGTCGTCGTCGACGGGGGCGCACGCCACCACGGGCGCCATCGGTGAGCGCTACGCGCAGCTCGGCGCGGAGAACGGCGTGCTCGGCTTCCCGGTCGCCGACGAGGTCGCCGAGCGGGAGTCGCCGTTCAAGCGCTTCGGACTGCCGCCGGACCGCCGGCAGGAGTTCGAGGGGGGCACCCTGTCGTACGACCAGCGCACCGGCGTGGTCGTGATGACGCCGCGAGCCGGCTGAACGGGGCAGGAGAGTCGGCTTCTGCGTCGAAAGGGGCATTCGTCCCCCCTCGACGACAAAGGAGCGCGCATGAGCCTCGCCCGCCGCACGGGTGCCCTGGCCTGCCTGATCAGCCTCGGACTGGCGGTGACCCCGGCCCTGGCCGGCACGTCGCCGAGCGGCCCGTCCGCCGCCGATCCGCAGCGACCGACCGGCAGCTACGACGAGACGCGGCTGCTGGTCGCCTTCGACCCCGGCACCCCGGCCGAGTCGCGGCGCAGCGCTCACGCGGCCGAGGGCGCCCGGGTCGAGAACACGATCGAGCGGCTGGACCTCGACGTCGTGAAGCTCCGCGACGGCGCCGACCCGGTCGAGGTGGCCACGCGCTACGAGCGCAACCCCAACGTGCTCTACACCGACTTCAACCACGAGTTCACCGTCGACAGCAGCGACACGCTCTGGACGGACCAGTGGGGCCTGAACAACACCGGCCAGCCGGTCACCGGCAGCTTCGTGACCGGGCGCCCCGACGTGGACGTCGACGCCCCGGAGGGCTGGGCGACCGCCTTCGGCGCGACCATCCCCGACACCGGCGGCACGACCGTCGGCATCATCGACACCGGCATCGACCTCGGTCACGTCGACCTGGTGGGCAAGACCGACGTCTGCGCGAACGCGACCGGCGCCATCGGGCTCGTCGTCAGCGGCAGCTGCTCCGACGACAACCTGCACGGCACGCACGTCGCCGGCACCATCGGCGCCCGCACCGACAACGGGGTGGGCGTCGCCGGCGTGGCGCCCGACGCGCGCTTCGCCGTCGTCAAGGCGCTGAACGCCGCGGGCAGCGGCTTCTACTCCGACATCGTCGCGGCCATCGACTACCTCAGCGCCGACAGGGGCGTGAAGATCATCAGCATGAGCATCGGTGGTCCGCAGGACGACGCCCTCGACCGGGTGCTGACCGACGCCTACGCCCGGGGCACGCTGCTCATCGCCGCCGCCGGCAACGACTACGACGACACCAAGAGCTGGCCGGCCTACCACCGTGACGTGATGTCGGTGGCCTCGATCAACGCCGCCGGCGCCGTCTCCGACTTCAGCACCTGCAACAGCGACGTCGAGATCATCGCCCCGGGCGAGGACATCTGGTCGACCTTCCCCGGCAACGGCTACGGCGTCATCAGCGGGACCTCGATGGCGACGCCGCACGTGTCGGGCGTGGCCGCGCTGCTCATGTCGGAGAAGGGGCTGACGGCCGCGCAGACCCGCAGCGCGCTCAAGAGCACGGCCGTCGGGTCGATCAGCTGCCGCGGCTTCGCGAACGTCGGCCTGGTCAACCTGGCCAACGCGCTGGCCGGCGGAGGCGGCGGCGGCACGACCGAGCCGGCGCCGACCGGCACCGGCACCGTCGCCGGCAAGGTGACCAGCGGCAGCGGGAAGTCCGCGCAGGCGCTCTCCGGGGCGACCGTCTCCTGCGGCACGGGCGGCTCCGCGACCAGCGGGAGCGACGGCCGCTACACGATCGCGTCGGTGCCCGTCGGCACCTACACGTGCACGGCCTCGGCGAGCGGCTACCGCTCCAAGTCCGTCACCCTGACGGTCAGCAAGGACACCACCACGCCGGCCGACTTCAGCCTGCGGTAGGTCCCGTCTCGCCCAGGGTCGCGACCACGTACCGGTCGCGGCCCTGGGCCTTGGCCTGGTAGAGCGCGCGGTCGGCGTGCAGCCGAGCGTCCTCCGGGCTCTCGGGGCCGATGAGGGCGCAGCCGATCGAGACGGTGGTCCGCACCCGGCGGGCCGCCTCGACCAGGCGCTGGCCGACGACAGCGGCCTGCTCGTCCGTGACCTGCAGCAGCACGGCGAGCTCGTCGCCACCGATCCGGTAGAGCAGCGCGTCGCCGCGCAGGCCGGCGCTGAGCTCCTCCGCCAGCGCGCAGAGCAGCCGGTCGCCGGCGACGTGGCCGAAGCTGTCGTTGACGTCCTTGAAGTGGTCGATGTCGATGAGCAGGCAGGCGGTGCCCGGCGTCGCTTCAGCGAGGTCGGCGGCGAAGCATGCCGCGTTGCGCAGGCCGGTGAGCGGGTCCTCCTCGGCGCGCCGGCTGAGCTCGGCCATGGCCTCGGCGTTCGCGAGCGAGGCGGCCGTCTGCGCGGCGAGCAGCTCGAGAGCCGCTCCGACGCTGGGGTCGTGCGGGACCGAGGAGGTGTCGGCGGTGATGAGCAGACCGGTCACCCGACCGGCGACGGCGAGCGGCTGCACGGCGATCGCGCGCACCCCCGACCGGAGCAGGAACTCGTAGCCGGACGGCACCTCGACGCCGCCCGGGAAGTGCGAGGACGTCCCCGCCTGGACCAGGGCGGCGATGATCCGGTGCTCCTCGTGCGACCACTGCGCGAGCGCGGTCGCCAGCGGGCCGGCCGCCGTGGCCACGGCCCAGTGGCCGTCGGCACCGATCTCGCTGAGCGCGGCGCTGTCCATGCCCGAGATCTCGCGGGCGCCGTCGACCGCCCCGCGGCGGATCTCGGTGGCATCCGTCAGGCACGACAGGCCGACGGCGATGCGTGCCAGCCGCTGCGCGAGGCTCACCGGCGGCAGTCCGCCGAGGCGCTCGATCGTGGCCCCCAGGTGCTCCGCCGCGCCGGCCAGCCGCTCCAGGACGTCGTCCGGCAGGCGGGTCATCGACTCGACGTTGACAGCTCCGACCACCTCGCCGAGGACCCGGACCGGCACGCACGCCTCGGCACCGAGCCCCGGGATCGCGGAGATGAAGATCGGGTCCTGCTGGGCGTTGTCGAGGAGCACGGCCTCCCCGCGGTCGACCACCCCGCCGATGACGCCCGTGGACGACATGAAGCCGTCCACGACCTGGAAGTAGCCGCGGGACGCCTGGCAGCGGAGGCGGCCGTCCACGAGCAGGTAGACGCTCGGCAGCTCGAAGTCCTCGCGCAGGTCGTCCGCGAGGCCCTCGCAGGCCTCGGCAACGGTGCGGGCCGCGGCGCAGCGCGGGTACGGCTGGGTCCGGGGCTGGGGAACCGCGGCCTGCGCAGCAGCCACCCCCGAGGTCATGCCGCAGCATCGACGACGGCGGTGCCCGTCTGAACCGCTAGCCCTGCAGATGGCCCCGATGGGCCATGGCTCGTGGTCAGCGTGGACGTGACCCGCGGCACTGGGCCGGTCCGACGCGGCGCCGGTAGCCTGGGAGCCCACTGCCGAACCCCTCTGGAGCGACGTGTCCGTCCCGCCCTCCAAGGCGCTCCTGCTCGAGAACATCCACTCCGACGCCGCCTGGACCCTCAAGGACGCCGGCTGGGACGTGGAGCGGCTGACGCAGGCGCTCACCGAGGACGAGCTCGTCGAGCAGCTCGCCGGCGTGCAGCTGCTCGGGATCCGGTCCAACACGACCGTGACCCGCCGGGTGCTCGACGCGGCGCCGGACCTGCTGGCGATCGGCGCCTTCTGCATCGGCACCAACCAGATCGACCTCGCGGCGGCGGCCGAGCGCGGGGTCGCCGTCTTCAACGCGCCGTTCTCCAACACCCGCAGCGTCGTGGAGCTCGCGCTGTCGGAGATCATCGCGCTGACGCGGCGGCTCACCGAGAAGAACGCCGCGATGCACGCCGGCCGCTGGGACAAGTCCGCCGTCGGCAGCCACGAGGTGCGCGGCCGCCGGCTCGGCATCGTCGGCTACGGCAACATCGGCAGCCAGCTGTCGGTGCTGGCCGAGTCGCTCGGGATGTCGGTGCTGTTCTTCGACACCGCCGACAAGCTGGCGCTGGGCAACGCGCGCCGGTGCGGCACGCTCGACGAGCTGCTCGCCGAGTCCGACGTCGTCTCGCTGCACGTCGACGGCCGGGTGTCGAACAGCAGCCTGTTCGGCGAGGAGCAGTTCGCCCGGATGCGCGCCGGGTCGATCTTCCTCAACCTGTCGCGCGGCTTCGTGGTCGACCACTCGGCGCTGCGCGCCCACATCGAGAGCGGGCACATCGCGGGTGCCGCGGTCGACGTCTTCCCCGTGGAGCCGAAGTCGGCCGGCGAGGAGTTCGTGTCGGAGCTGCGCGGCCTGCCCAACGTCATCCTCACCCCGCACGTCGGCGGGTCGACCGAGGAGGCGCAGCAGGACATCGGTGCGTTCGTGGCCGGCAAGCTGCGCGACTACGCCGCGGACGGCACGACCTCGCTGTCGGTCAACCTCCCGCAGGTCGCGCTGCCGCGCTCGCCCGGCACCCGCCTGCTGCACCTGCACGTGAACACCCCCGGCGTGCTCGCCACGGTGACGTCGCTGCTCGCCGAGCACGGCATCAACATCGAGGGCCAGCTGCTCGCGACCGCCGGCTCGCTCGGCTACGTCGTGACCGACGTGGGGGACGCCGAGGTCGAGTCGTTCGCGGGTGCGCTGCGGGCGCTGCCGGAGACCGTACGACTCCGCGTCCTCGCATGACGCTGCCCCTCGACGACCTGCGCGGAGCCGTGGGCGCGGAGCACGTGCTGGTCGACGCCGACCTGACCCGCTCCTACGAGAACGACTGGACCGGCCGCTTCTCCGGCCGTGCCGGCTGCGTGGTGCGCCCGGCGTCGACGTCGCAGGTGTCCGACGTCCTGCGGATCTGCCACGCCGCCGGGGTTCCGGTCGTGGTGCAGGGCGGCAACACCGGGCTGGTCGGCGGGGGGATCCCGGCCGGCGGCGAGGTGCTGCTGTCGCTGACGCGGCTGGACTCGCTCGGCTCCGTCGACGTCGCCGCGGCGCAGGTGAGCGCGGGGGCGGGGGTCACCCTTGCTGCGCTGCAGTCTCACGCGCGGGCAGCCGGTCTCGACTTCGGGGTCGACCTCGCCGCGCGTGACAGCGCGACGGTCGGCGGGCTGGTCGCCACGAACGCCGGGGGCATCCGGGTGCTGCGCTACGGCTCGATGCGCGCGCAGCTGCTCGGCGCGGAGGCGGTGCTCGCAGACGGGTCGGTCGTGTCGCGGATGGCCGGCCTGGCGAAGGACGGCACCGGCTACGACCTCGTCTCGCTGCTCTGCGGCAGCGAGGGGACGCTCGGTGTCGTGACCGCGGTGCGGCTGCGGCTGGTGCCGCGGGTGACCGCGCGGTGCGTCGCGCTGCTGGCGCTGGAGTCGACGTCGTCGGCCGTCGAGCTGCTGCCCGGGTTGCGCGACCGGCTTCCCTCTCTGTCCGGTGCGGAGCTGGTCTTCGCGGACGGGATCGCCCTGGTGCGCAAGCACTCCGGGCTGCCCGCGCCCTTCGACGAGGAGCACCCGGCCTACCTGCTGCTCGAGTGCGCCGACCGGGTCGACCCGACCGACGCGCTGGTCGAGGCGGTGTCGTCGGCGGAGGGGCTGCTCGACGCGCGGGTCGCGTCCGACGCGGCCGGCCAGCGCGCGCTCTGGGCCTACCGCGAGCAGCACACCGAGGCGATCAACGCCGAGGGCGTGCCGGTGAAGCTCGACGTGTCGGTGCCGCTGCGGTCGCTGCCCTCGTTGGTGGAGGCTCTGGCGCCGACGGTGCACGCGGTCGCTCCGGACGCGCGGCTGATCGTCTTCGGGCACGTGCACGAGGGCAACCTGCACGTCAACGTCCTCGACGCGGGGTCGCTGGACGAGGAGGTCACCGACGCGGTGCTCCGCCTGGTGGCCTCGCTGTCCGGGTCGATCAGCTCCGAGCACGGCGTCGGCCGCGCGAAGGTCTCCTGGCTGGAGCTGTCCCGGTCGGCGACCGAGATCGCCGCCATGCGCGCCATCAAGGACGCCCTCGACCCACGCGGGATCCTCAACCCAGGAGTGCTGCTTCCCTGATCTGTCCGCACCCACGATGTCGGGAGCTCGCATGCAGGCAGCACGACTGGTCGGTCCGGGCACCGTCGTCGTCGAGGAGGTCGAGCGCCCCGCGATCACCGGTCCCGGTCAGGTGCTCGTCCAGAACCTCGTGTCGACCATCTGCGGCAGTGACGTCCACGTGGTCTACGGCGCACCCGTCGAGCCGGGTCATCGTCCGGGTTACCCCGGCCACGAGTCGGTCGGTCGCGTGGCCGAGAGCTCTGCCCCCGAGCACCGCCCGGGTGACCTGCTGCTGGCCGTCCCCAACCTGGCGCACGCCGGCGGCTTCGCGGAGTACCAGCTGCTGCCCGCCGGGCTCGTCCTGCCGCTGCCCGCCGATGCTGCGCCGGAGACCGCCGTGCTCGCCCAGCAGCTGGGCACCACGATCTTCGCCATGAAGCGCTTCTGGCCAGGAGCCGGCGAGGGCACGGCGGTCGTGCTGGGGGCGGGTGCCGTCGGGCTCTTCTTCACCCGGCTGTGCCGGCTCGCCGGGTTCGAGCAGGTCGTGGTCGCCGATCTGCACCCGCACCGGCTCGAGCTGGCCAGGGCCGTCGGGGCGACGGAGACCGTGGTCGCGGAGGGGGACGCCGTCGTCGACGTCGTCCAGCAGGTCGAGCCGGCGGGGGCGCGGCTGGTCGTCGAGGCCGCCGGGACCGACGTCACGCGCCGGCAGGCGATCCACTGCGTCGCCGTCGACGGGCGCATCGGGATGTTCGGCATGCCCTCCGGTCCCGAGATGACGATCCCGTTCGAGCTGCTGTTCCGACGCAAGCCCACGGTGGAGTTCTGCTGGGACGCGCAGGCCGAGCCCGGGCACGCGTCCTTCCGCGAGGGGTGGGACGCGATCCGCACCGGGCGGGTCGACCCGGCGCCCTTCCTGCCGCGGCTGTGGGCGCTGGCCGACCTGCCGACGGCGCTGGAGGCCGCGCGGTCCGCCGAGCCCGGTTCGGTGAAGTACGGCGTGCGCCTCGGCTGAGGCGCCCGGGCATACTCCGAGCGTCGTCATCGACGGGGGACGCACTGCCTGGCTGGAGGGAGCGGGGATGGCCCGCACCTGGGAGGCCCGGACGTGATCCCGGCGGCACGACAGGGCTGGCTCGTCCCGGTCCTCGTCTTCACCACGGTGATCGCCGCGATCGTCAGCTCGCTGGGCGCACCGCTCATCCCGAGCATCTCGACGGCCCTGGAGGTGCCGCTCGGCACCGCGCAGTGGTCGCTGACGGCCGCCCTGCTGACCGGTGCCGTCAGCGCTCCCATCCTGGGCCGGCTCGGTGATGGTCCCCGCCGCCGCGAGACGCTCATCGGCGCCCTGGTCGCGGTCACGGCCGGCGGGGTGATCGCCGCGCTGGCACCGACCCTGGCGCTGCTCGTCGTGGGAAGGGCTCTGCAGGGCATCGGCCTGGGCCTGGTCCCGCTGACGATCGCAGCGGCGCGGGACCACCTGCCGCCCGAGCGCGCGCCCGGCACGATCGCGCTGCTCGCGGTCTGCGCCGCCGCGGGCTCGGGCGCCGGCTACCCGATCAGCGGGCTGATCGCCGATCAGGCCGGCGTCGGGTCGGCCTTCTGGTTCGGCGCGGCGTTCAGCGGCATCGCGCTGCTCGGCGTCGTCCTCGTCGTGCCCTCGAGCGCGGCACGGGCTGCCGCGCGCCTCGACGTCCTCGGCGCGGCACTGCTCAGCGCTGGCCTGGTCGCGCTGCTGCTGGCGATCGCCCAGGGCGATGCCTGGGGCTGGGGGTCCCCCCTCGTGCTCGGCCTGCTGGCCGGTGCGCTGCTGATCCTCACCCTGTGGACGGTCCAGCAGCTCCGTACCCGTGCGCCGCTGGTCGACCTCCGCCTCCTGCGCCGCCCGGCGGTGCTCACCGGCGACGGCTGCGCCGTCGTCCTCGGCATCGCGATGTACATGTACATCTCCGCGGTGACGGCGTACGTGCAGACGCCACAGGCTGCTGGGTACGGGTTCTCGGCGACGGTCGTGGTCGCCGGGCTGTGCCTGGTCCCCTTCTCGGTCCTCAGCATCGCCGCCTCCCGGACCCTTCCACGTCTCACGCAGGCGGTGGGATCGCGCGCCCTGCTGCCGCTCGGCTGCCTCGTGGTGGCCTCGGGCGGGGCGTTCTTCGCGCTGCTGCACTCCGCGCTGTGGCAGGCCTTCGTGATGATGGGCATCGTCGGCGTCGGCTTCGGGCTGACGTTCGCGGCGATCCCGGGGATCATCGTGGGGGCCGTGCCCGACAGCGAGACCGGCAGCGCGATGGGCTTCTACCAGGTGGTCCGCTACGTCGGGTTCTCCCTCGGCAGCGCCCTGACCGGCTCGATCCTGGCCGGGCACACGAGGGCCGGGGAGCACCTGCCGGTCGAGGACGGCTTCCGCGTCGTGCTGTGGATCGCGGTGACGGTCTGCGTCGTGGCGGCGGTCCTTGCCTGGTTCCTCCCGGGCCGCGCGGCCGCACAGGGCGCACGTGGGGAAGAGCTGGCGGACCGGGACGCCCAGCTCGGCAGCGCAGGTCTGATCGGACTGACGCGGGAGTAGCTCGCGCGTCAGCTCGACCCGGCATCGGCACCGGCACCGATGACCGCGCCGGGGTCGAGCGACTCGAGCGTGGGGCGGCCCAGCAGAGCCAGCGTGCTGTCGATCTCGACGCGGAGGAGCTCGAGCACCCGCTCGACGCCGGCTTGGCCACCGGCGGCCAAGCCGTAGACCCAAGGCCGGCCGATCATGCAGGCGCGCGCGCCGAGCGCCAGCGCCTTGACGACGTCGCTGCCCCGGCGCACGCCGCCGTCGAGGTAGACCTCGGCTTGCCCCCGGACCGCCGCGACCACCTCCGGCAGGACGTCGACGGTGGCCGGCAGACCGTCGAGCTGCCGGCCACCGTGGTTGGACACCCACACCGCGTCGGCCCCGGCGTCCACCGACCGCCGGGCGTCGTCGGCCGTCATCACCCCCTTGACGACGAGCGGGCCGTTCCACACCTCCTTGAGCCAGACGACGTCGGCCCAGCCGACGGTGGGGTCGAACAGCTCGTTGACGACGTCCATCATCCGCAGCCGGTCGCGGGCGCCCAGGTCGGCCGAGGTGAAGTTGCCCATCGTCAGTCGGTGTCCGGACAGCTCGCTGACGGCAAGGCGGCGGAACCACCCGGCGTGCCGCAGGAGGTCCAGCGCCTGGTCGGCGCGCGGCCGCGGCGGAATCGTGAAGCCGTTGCGCAGGTCCCGCGTCCGGCGCGCGGCGACCGGAACGTCGACGGTCAGGCAGAGCGCGCGGAACCCCGCCTCCTGGGCCCGCTCCACCACGCGCCGGGTGAGCGCGCGGTTCCGCCAGATGTAGAGCTGGAACCACTTCGGTCCCGCGCACGAGCGAGCGACGTCCTCCAGGCTCCAGGCCGACGACGAGCTCAGCGTCGACACCACGCCCGCCGCGCTCGCGGCCCGGGCCGCGGCGACCTCCCCGGTCGGATGGGCCAGCGCCGCCAGGCCGACGGGGGCGAGGACCACGGGGGAGTCGACCGGCGTGCCGAGCAGCGTCGTGGCCTGGCTGCGCCGGGAGACGTCCACGAGCGCCCGGGGGCGGAACGAGATCCCCTGCAGCGCAGCACGGTTGCGCGCGATCGTGATCTCGTCCTCGGCGCCGCCCTCGACGAAGTCGCGCACGGCCCGGGGGAGGACGCGACGGGCCTCGGCCTGGACGTCGTCGACGCCGGCCGCTCGCGCCAGCCGTCGCGCGCTCACGGCCGCAGGCTCGCGCGCAGCTGCTCGACGCGGGCGGTCGCCGCGGCGCGGAGGAGATCCGCATCGGTGCCCGCCGACACGAAGACCGCCCCCATCTCGACGTAGCGCGCGAGGACTGCCGGGTCCGCCACGCCGGCGACGCCGAAGGCTGTTCCTGCCGCTGCGGTCGCCACAGCCACCTGCTCGTACATCCGGACGACGGCGGGGTCGTCGACCCGGCCGGGGATGCCCAGCCCCGCGGTGAGGTCCTGCGTGCCGACCAGGACGAGGTCGATGCCTGGGACTGCGGCGATCTCACCCGCTGCGCTGACGGCCGCCTCGCTCTCGAGCATGACGCAGAGCAGCGCCGACGAGGTCAGGCGCTCCGCGAGCTCGGCCGGTGGCACGTCCTGGTAGTCGAGCAGCCTCGCCGGGCCGTAGGAGGACCGGCGACCCAGCGGCGGGAAGAGGCACCGCTCGACCAGCAGCTCGGCCTGCTCGGCCGACTCGACGTGCGGGGCGATGATCCCCTGACAGCCGGCGTCCAGCAGCCTGCCGGCGGCGTCGTCGTCCACCGACGCCACGCGCACCAGGGGGGTGATGCCGAGCGCCGTCGCGGTCGCGCCGAGCGCGGCCGCATCGGCCAGCGAGGCGGTCGAGTGCTCCAGGTCGACGTACAGGGCGTCGAAGCCGGCGGCCCGCGCGAGGAACGCCAGGTCCGTCGTCGCGGCCATCGTCACGCGCAGGCAGAGCGAGAGCTCCCTCGCCGCGAGCCGCTCCTTCAGCCGGTTGCGCAGCAGGGGGAACCGCGAGGGGGAGTCGGAGGAGCGGTGGGGCATTCCGGCCTCCGGTTCGCGGCAGGGAGGGACAGTGTGCGTCACGCGACGGGCGCAGCGGGCGGCCGGCGTCCCGGAGAGGATGGACAATCCTCGAGGTCGAACTAATAATAGGACCGAACTCGGGAAGGCGGTGACGATGACGGCAGGGAGTCGGCCCTCTCGGGTGGCGGTCATCGGGGCGGGGGCAGCCGGCCTGTGCGCGGCCAAGCACCTGCTGGCTCGCGGCGTCGACGTGACGGTCCTCGAGCTGGGCTCGTGCGTCGGCGGGCTGTGGGTCTACGAGAACGACAACGGCAGGAGCCCGGCGTACAGGTCGCTGCACATCAACTCCGAGGCCGCGGTCACCGC
This sequence comes from Actinomycetales bacterium, assembly GCA_036675425.1. Taxonomy (GTDB): domain Bacteria; phylum Actinomycetota; class Actinomycetes; order Mycobacteriales; family SCTD01; genus SCTD01. Next base: position 17,524 of record JAKFFB010000191.1, read on the forward strand.
CTACGAGGACTTCCCCTTCCCCGACGGGACACCGCTGTTCCCGTCCCACGCCCAGGTGCGCTCCTACCTCGAGGACTACGCCCGGCATTTCGACATCACGCCGCGAATCCGCTTCCGGACGCGGGTCACGGCCGTCGAACCTCTGCCGGCCGACCGGTGGCGGATCCGCCTCGACGACGGGGCGACCGAGGACGTCGACGCGGTGGTGGTGGCGACCGGGCACCAGGCCGAGCCCAGTCACCCTCCGTTCCGGGACGACTTCACCGGCACGTACCTGCACGTGCACGACTACCGGGTGCCCGAGGCCTTCGCCGGCAAGCGCGTGCTCGTGGTCGGGACCGGCAACAGCGCCATGGACTCCGCGGCCGACCTCGCCGGAGTGGCCGCCACCGTCGCCGTCGTCGCCCGGTCACCGGTGCTGATCATGCCGCGGATGCTCTTCGGCGTGCCGACCGCGCGCGTCCTCGCCCGGATCGAGCGGCCCTGGATGCCCTGGGCGCTGCGTCGGCGGCTGCGTGTCCTGCTCGCCACGATCGTGCACGGCCGGATGGAGACGTGGGGGCTGCGGACGCCGACCACCCGTACCCATCCCACCGGGCACGCGACGATCATGTCGCACGCGGCGTACGGCCGGGTCGTCTTCCGGCCCGGCATCACGGCCGTGCGCGGGACCGAGGTGGAGTTCGCCGACGGTCGCCGCGAGGAGTTCGACGTCATGCTGGCCGCGACCGGCTACGAGGTCGACCTCCCGTTCCTGGCCCCCGAGGTGGTGCCCGTGGTCGGTCGCCGCGTCGACCTCTACAAGCGGATCTTCCCGCCCGGCCGGCCGAACCTCTGCTTCATCGGGATGTTCAACGTCAGTGCCGGCGCGAACATCCGCATGATGGACACGCAGTCCCGGCTGCTGGCCGCTGTCGTGGCCGGCGAGGTGGTGCTGCCGTCCGCCGGGGCCATGCGCGCCGATGTCGAGCGCGAGAAGCGCGAGCTGCACGAGCGCTACCCGGACCGCCCCCGCTACGAGCTCGAGCTGGACCCGGTCGCTTACCGCGAGGAGGTCGCGGCGCTCGAGGCTGCCGCGCCCGGGACGGCCCGTGCATGGCGGTGACGACCGAGCGCCAGGGCCAGGTCCTGGTGATCAGGATGGACCGTCCGGCTCGCCGCAACGCCGTGGACGCGACGATGACCGCCGGCCTGGACGCGGCGATGGACGCGCTCGACGACGACCCCGAGCTGCGCGTCGGAGTGCTGACCGGGACGAGCGAGGTCTTCTCGGCCGGCACCGACCTGGTCCACGGCGCGGGGCCGGCCACCTCACGCGGGGGTGAGTACGGCGTCGCCCGGCGCCGACGCCGGATCCCGCTGGTCGCCGCCGTGGAGGGGCCGGCCCTCGGCGGCGGCTTCGAGCTGGTCCTCGCCTGCGACCTCGTCGTCGCCTCGCGCACCGCGGTGCTCGGACTGCCCGAGGTGCGGTTGGGGTTGGTCGCCAACTGCGGGGGGCTCTTCCGCGGTCCGCGGCAGCTGCCGCTCAACGTCGCCCGGCAGATGCTGCTGACCGGCGAGCCGCTGAGCGCCGAGCGCGCCTGGTCGCTCGGCCTGGTCAACGTGCTGAGCGAGCCCGGTGACGCCCTGCGCGACGCGCTCGCGCTGGCCGAGCGCATCTGCGCCGGCTCCCCCGCAGCGGTGTCGGCGAGCCTCGAGGCCGTCGACGCGTGCTTCGCGCAGGCCGACGCGGACGGCTGGCGGGCCACCGAGAGCGCGTGGGCGCAGGCCACCGCGTCCGTCGACAGCACCGAGGGCGTCGAGGCGTTCCTCGCCCGCCGGGCACCGCGCTGGTCCCGGTCATGACCACCACCCCCCCCGGCCCCCTGGCGGGCATCCCAGGAAGCAGGTCCTGCATGAGCCGCTCCGCACCGAGCCCGCGCATCGCCCCGGTCGCCTCGCCGGACGACGAGCAGGCCGCACTGCTCGCCAAGACGCTGCTGACCAAGGACGGCCGGCCGCTCAACCTCTTCGCGACGCTGGCGCACAACCCCCTGCTGCTCAAGCGGTTCAACGCCCTCGGCGGGTTCTTCCTGCGCCACGGCGAGCTGCCCGACCGGGAGCGGGAGCTGGTCATCCTGCGGGTCGCGGTCCGGACCGGATCGCGCTACGAGCATGCCCAGCACGTCGTGATCGGACGGCAGGTCGGGCTCTCGGACGCCGAGATCGCGCAGGTGAGCGGTCCGCTGGACGCCTGGTCCGACGACGACCGGACGCTGCTGCGCTTCGTCGACGAGATGGTCGACTCCGACGGCAGCGAGGTCACCACGTGGGCGTCGCTCGAGGCCCGCTACACGCAGCGGCAGATGCTGGAGCTCTCGCTGCTGGTCGGCTTCTACCGGATGCTGGCGGCGTTCCTCGTGGTGGTCGGAGTGCAGGTCGAGGACGAGCAGACGGACTGAGTCGCGGGGTCAGTCGCGCAGCCCGAGCCGGGCGTCGAAGGCTGTGGAGTGCTGCTGCTGGACGCCGGACAGCACTGCCTGCTCGGTCGTCGCGCGGGCGGCGAGCGCGGCCACGACGTCGATGAGGTGTCGGCGCGGGACGACGGCGACGCCGCCCTCGTCGGCGACAAGGACGTCGCCCGGCTCGACGACCACCCCGCCGCAGCAGACCGCGACGTCGAGCTCGCCCGGTTCCCGCTTCGGCGGCGAGTAGGCCGTCTCCCGGCGACCGAACACCGGGAAGCCCCTGTTCTGCAGCGCGGCCACGTCACGCCACCCGCCGTCGACGACGACGCCGGCCAGCCCGCGGGCGATGGGAGCCTCCAGGGCGCGGGCCCCGCTGCCGCACCCGTCCTGGTAACCGAGCCAGTCCACGACCAGCACGTCGTCGGGGCCGACCCGGCCGAGGCCGCCGTGCACGGCCAGGTTGTCCCCCGGGAAGGCCTTGACCGTCCGGCAGACGCCGACGGTGCGCGCGACCGGCAGGTAGAGCGGACGGATGCCGGGGTCCATCGTGTACAGCCGTCCCACCACGTCGCTGACCTCGGTCATCGACACCGCACGCAGCGCGTCGAGCAGTCGGGGCTCCGGCCGCTCCGGGGCGGCTCCGATGCGCGGGCGCACCACCGGGACGTAGCCGCTCGCGGCGGGGGGGTCGGGCGTCACCGTCCGACGTACCGCGGGGCGCGCTTCTCGCGGAAGGCGGTGAGCGCCTCGGCCATGTCCTCGGTGCGGGTGGCGAGGACCTGGTTGCGGTTCTCCACCTCGAGGGCCGCCGTGAGGGAGGGCGCGTCGACGTTCTGCTGGAGCACGCGCTTGGTGAGCATCACGCCGAAGGGCGAGTTCCCGGCGATCTGCTCGGCGACGCCGATCGCCTCGTCCAGCAGCCGCTCGGCGGGGACCACCCGGTTGACCAGGCCGATGTCGGCTGCCTCCGTGGCGTCGACGAAGCGCCCGGTCATGAGGATCTCCGCCGCACGGCCGCTGCCGACGACGCGGGGGAGGAAGTACGACGAGCCGCAGTCCCCGCCGGACAGCCCGATGCGGATGAACGCGGCGTTGAAGCGGGCCGCCGGAGCGGCCAGCCGGATGTCGGCGGCCAGCGCCAGGGAGAAGCCCGCTCCGGCGGCTGCGCCGTTCACGGCGGCGATCACCGGCTTGGCCAGCCGGTGGAAGGCCGCCGTGGCGTCGGCCCACGACTCCTGGCCGCGCATCATCTCGGTGGCGGTCATGCCCGCCAGCGTGGCGGCGTCGTCCAGGTCCAGTCCCGCGCAGAACGCACGTCCGGCGCCGGTCACCACGAGTGCCCGCAGCGCGTCGTCCCCGGCGACCTCGCTGCAGACCTCCCGCCACTCCTCGAACATCCGGAAGGTGATGGCGTTGAGACGATCGGGACGGTCGAGCGTCATGACCGCCACACCGCCCGCGCGACGCTCGAGCTGCAGCGTGCTGTAGCCGGTCACGGCTGCAGCACCGGCGTCGCCCGCAGCTCGGCCCGGCCCAGGGACCGCAGGTGCACCTCGTCCGGTCCGTCGAACAGGCGCATCGCTCGGTGCCAGCCCCACATCGCCGCGAGCGGTGTGTCGTCGCTGACACCGGCGCCGCCGTGCACCTGGATCGCGCGGTCGATGACCCGCGTCACGGCGCGGGGGACGGCGACCTTGGCCATGGCGACCAGGTCCTTCGCCGCCTTGTTCCCCTCGGTGTCGATGACGTGGCAGGCCTGGTGGCAGATGAGGCGTGCCTGCTCGATGTCGAGACGGGACTCCGCGATCTGCGCGACGACGACGCCCTGGTCAGCCAGCGGGATGCCGAAGGCCGTGCGGTCCTTCGCGCGGGCCACCATCAGCGCGAGGGCCCGCTCGGCGGCGCCGAGCGCGCGCATGCAGTGGTGGATCCGACCGGGACCGAGGCGGGCCTGCGCTGCCGCGAAGCCGCCGCCCTCCTCGCCGACGACGTTCTGTACGGGCACGCGCACGTCCTCGAAGAGGATCTCGTTGTGACCGTGCTGGTCCTGCCGTCCGAAGACCGGCACGGAGCGCAGGTTCTGCACGCCCGGCGTGTCCATCGGCACCAGGACCATCGTCTGCTGCCGGTGGGTGGGGGCCTCCGCATCGGTCTTGCCCATCACGATCATGACCGCGCAACGGGGATCGGCTGCGCCGCTGGCCCACCACTTGCGCCCGTTGATGACGTAGTCGTCGCCGTCCCGCTCGATGCGGGTCGCGATGTTGGTCGCGTCGCTGCTGGCGACGGCCGGCTCGGTCATCGCGAAGGCGGAGCGGATGGTCCCCTCCAGCAAGGGCGTCAGCCACTGCTCCTTCTGCTCCGGCGTACCGAGCAGGTGCAGGAGCTCCATGTTCCCCGTGTCCGGGGCCTGGCAGTTCATGGCCTCCGGGGCGATGTCGTTGCTCCAGCCGGAGAGCTCTGCGAGCGGCGCGTACTCGAGCTGCGTCAGCCCGGACTCAGCCGGCAGGAAGAGGTTCCACAGACCCAGGGCACGAGCCTCCTGCTTGAGCACCTCGACGACCGGCGGCACGGTGTGGTCGTCGGGGCCGGCCGCGGCGCGGAAGGCCTCGTACTCGTGCTCCGCCGGCAGGACCCGGTCGCGCATGAAGTCGATCAGGACCTGGTGCAGCTGGACCGCGCGGTCCGAGGGAGCGGGTCCGATGGAGCTCGGGCTGGCAGACGGCGCGGGCACGGGCTCTCTCCTGACGCTGTGGGACCGATGCGAACAGCGACCGATCGCTCGCTCGGTGACGTGGTGAACGCTAGGCCGACGTGCGACGACCGTCAAGAGCCCGGGCGTCCGGGTCGCCGACCGGCCAACCTGCGCCCCTTCGCCGAGCAGCGCATCAGGTCGAGCGCGAACTCGACGTACTGCTGCGCGACCTGCTCCGGGCTGTCGGGTCCCCTCCCGTCGAACCACTGCGGCAGGGCCGTGCACATCGTCACCACCGCCCGGCTCGCCTCGCGGGGATGGGTCACGGCGAACGTCCCCTCGTCGCAGGCCTGCTCCACCTCGTCGTCGACCATCCGCTGCTGGGCGCGCCGGACCGCAGCGACCCGCTCGCGATCGGGCGGGAGCAGGCTGCGCATCTCGCTGGCGCCGACGAAGCCGAGCTCGCGGCGGTGGGTGTGGAAGAGCGCGAGGCACTCCACGAGCAGGGCGAACCGCTGGACCGGTCCCTCGCCCTGCGTGCGGGCTGCCTGCGAGCGGCTGCGCAGGTCGGCCATCGTCACGTCGAGGATCGCGACGAGCATCTGCTGCTTGCTGGCGTAGTGGTGGTAGACGCCCGGTACGGACAGGTCGGCCCGCCGGGCGATGTCGCGCATCGTCGCGCCGTGGTAGCCGAGCTCGAGGAACGCTGCCAGCGCGGCTGAAAGGGGCGCGTCCAGCTGAAGCGGCGGGAAGGTGCGCCAGTCCGGGGGGTCGCCGACGGTCGCATCCCGCCGGATGCCGTGCCCCGGGCGCAGGAGCTCGTCCGTCGCGACGCCGAGGAGCCGGGCGGCGCGCTCGAGCCGCGCCGCGGGCATCTCACGCAGCCCGGTCTCCGCCGCGCTCAACGTCGCCGGGCTCACCTCGAGCTGCTGCGCGAACGCGCGCAGCGACAGCCCCTGCTGCTCGCGGACCTGCCGCAGGCGGGCACCCGAGCCTTGCGCGCCCGTCGATCGATCCGCCACGAGCATCCTCCCGTCCTGCGCCGGAGCCCGGAGCGTACGCAGGTGCGCGTGTGCCGGCCGGGCTCGCGGAGAGTTTGACAGTCGGCCGGATCCACGTCACTGTCGTCCATACGAAACACAGGCCGAGCGATCGGTCGGTCCGGGTGAAGGAGTGCGGGATGACGGCCGACCGGGACAAGCCCTGGCTCGCCCACTACCCGCCGTCGCTCACGGCCGACCTGGTGCCTGAGCACACCGACGCGCTGCAGATGTTCCGGGCAGGGGTCGCCCGCGCGCCCGACCAGGTCGTTGCCTCGTACTTCGGGGGCGAGGTGACGATGCGCCAGCTGGACGCGCAGTCCGACGCCCTCGCGTGCGCGTTCGTCGCGGCGGGGATCCAGCGCGGCGACCGCGTGGCGGCCTACCTGCAGAACGTCCCGCAGTTCCTGCTCACGATGGTCGCCGCCTGGAAGGCGGGAGCGATCATGGTGTCGATCAACCCGATGAGCCGGGAGCGCGAGCTCGAGAAGCTGCTCACGGACTCGGGCTCGGTGGTGCTCGTCTGCCTGGAGGAGCTGTACGACGTCGCCCGCGGTGTGGTCGGCCGGACCGACGTGCGGCTGGTCGTCACCACCAGCGCTCTGGAGCACCGGGGGCACGACGACGACCGCCTGTTCGCCGGCATGGCGCGCACGCGGCACGAGGGGACGGTCGACCTGGCCGACCTGGTCGAGCAGCACGCCGGTCAGCAGCCGGCCCCGGTGGCGTTCGCGCCCGAGGAGGTGGCGCTGCTGACCTACACCTCGGGCACGACAGGTGCGTCCAAGGGCGCGATGAACACCCACGGCAACGTCTGCTTCAGCGCCCAGGTGATCCGGGACTGGTGCGGCCTGCGACCCGGGGACGTCGTGCTCGGGGTGGCGCCGCTGTTCCACATCACCGGGCTCATCGCCGGGATCGCGGTCTGCTTCCTGCTGCCGGCAGAGCTGGTCCTGGGCTACCGCTTCGACGTGGAGGTGCTCCTCGACGCGATCCGCGAGCGGCGCCCCACCTTCACGGTGGCCGCGATCACCGTCTTCATCGCCGTCGCCAACCTGCCGGGTGTGACCCGGGAGGACCTGGCGTCGCTGCGCAGCACCTACTCGGGCGGCGCTCCCGTGACGCCCGCATGGGCGGAGCGCTTCCAGCAGCAGTTCGGCATCCGGATCCACAGCATGTACGGCCTGACCGAGACGACGTCGCCGTCCCACGCGGTGCCCTTCGGTGCACAGGCACCCGTCGACCCGGTGAGCGGCGCGCTGGCCGTCGGGGTGCCGGTCCCGAGCACGGTCTCCCGCATCGTCGGCGACGACGGTCAGCCGCTGCCGCCGCGCGAGGTCGGCGAGATCGTCATCTCCGGTCCGCAGGTCGTCCCCGGCTACTGGGACAAGCCGGAGGAGTCGGCCCACGCCCTGCCGGGCGGCGAGCTGCACACCGGCGACGTCGGCTTCATGGACGAGCAGGGCTGGTTCTACGTCGTCGACCGCAAGAAGGACCTGATCAACGCCTCGGGCTACAAGGTGTGGCCGCGCGAGGTGGAGGACGTCCTGTGCGAGCACCCGGCGGTGAGCGAGGCCGCGGTCGTGGGCGTGCCGGACGAGTACCGCGGCGAGACCGTGAAGGCGTTCGTGACGCTGCGTCCGGGGGCCGCTGCCGGCGAGGGCGAGCTGATCGCCCACTGCAGGGAGCGGCTCTCGGCCTACAAGTACCCCCGCAGCATCGAGTTCCTCGACGTGCTGCCCAAGACCGTCACCGGCAAGGTGCTCCGCCGCGAGCTGGCCGACACCGAGGGCGGGCAGCCATGACGTCCCCGGACGGCTCCGCCGAGGCGCTGCCCGGTCTCGACCTGGCCGCCCTGGCCGACCACCTGCAGCGCACCGTCCCCGGGCTCCTCGCGGGTCCGCTGAGCGGCCGGCTCATCGCCGGTGGCCGCTCCAACCTCACCTACCTGGTCGGCGACGGCGTCGGCAGCTGGGTGGTCCGCAGGCCTCCGCTCGGCCACGTCCTCGAGACGGCGCACGACATGGCGCGTGAGCACCGGGTGATGGCGGCCCTGCGTGACAGCGCGGTGCCGGTGCCGGAGATGGTCGCGCTGTGCCGCGACCCCGACGTCCTCGGGGCGCCGTTCTACGTGATGGCCTTCGTGGACGGCACGGTCTTCCGCACGCGCGAGGAGATGGAGCAGGTGCGCCCGGCCGATGCCGAGGCGATCGCGGACGGGCTCGTCGACACGCTCGCCCGACTGCACGCGGTCGCGCCCGACGAGGTCGGGCTCGCCGACCTCGGGCGCCCGGACGGCTACCTGGAGCGACAGGTGCGGCGGTGGGGAAAGCAGCTCGAGTCCTCGCGCAGCCGGGAGGTGTCGGGCCTGGAGGAGCTCGGGGCGCGGCTGGCCCGAGCTGTTCCGCAGAGCGGGCGCGCCACGCTCGTGCACGGCGACTACAAGCTCGACAACGTCGTGGTCGACCCGGCCCGGCCCGGCCGGGTGCTGGCCGTCCTCGACTGGGAGATGGCCACGCTCGGCGACCCGCTCGCGGATCTCGTGAACGTCGTCCTGTGGTGGGACGGCGTGCGCGACACCGAGGGGACGCCGTTCGCGGCCGTGCCGGCCGAGGTCGCCGGCTTCCCGCCGAGCAGCAGGCTGCTCGACCGGTACGCCCGGGCCACCGGCGCCGATCTCACGTCGCTGTCCTGGTACCTCGGCCTGGCCTGCTACAAGCTCGCGGCCATCTTCGAGGGCATGTACTACCGGGACCAGCGGGGGCTGACCGTCGGCGCCGGCTTCGACCGGCTGGCCGGGCTGCCCCCGGAGCTGACCCGGCGCGGCCACGACGCGCTTGACGGCCTGTCCCTGTCCGGCTGAACCCCGTTCCCGTCCACGTCAGGAGACCACCGTGCGTGCGCTCGAGCTCGTCAGCTTCGACGGACCGGCCGCTCTGCGTCCGGCGCCCGTCACGGAACCCGCGGCCGACGCCGACGGCATCGTCGTGGACGTCCGCGCGATCGGCATCAACTACCCCGACCTGCTGATGACGCAGGGCTCCTACCAGGTGAAGCCGCCCCTCCCCTTCGTCCCCGGCAGCGAGATCGCCGGCGTCGTCCGTGATGCACCCGAGGGCTCGGGCTGGAAGCCGGGCGACCGGGTGGCGGCCTTCGTCTGGTCGGGCGGCTACGCCGAGCAGGTCTACGTGCCGATGAACGCGGTCTTCCCGCTGCCTGCCGGCATGGACTTCCGCACCGGGGCGGCGACCATCATCAACTACCACACCACGCACTTCGCGCTGGCGCGTCGCGGGCAGCTCGCGCACGGGGAGACGCTCCTGGTGCTCGGCGCGGCCGGCGGCATCGGATCGGCCGCCGTCCAGGTGGGCCGGGGCCTGGGGGCGCACGTCATCGGCGGTGTCGCCACCGAGGAGCAGGCCGAGGCCGCGCGTGAGGCCGGAGCCGACGAGGTGCTCGTGCTCACGGAGGGCTTCTCCACCCGGGTGCGGGAGCTGACCGGCGGTCGCGGTGTCGACGTCGTCCTCGACCCGCTGGGTGACTGGCTGTTCGGCGAGGCCGTCCGCGCGCTCGCCCCCGAGGGACGGATCCTGGTCGTCGGCTTCGCGGCGGGCGCGATCCCCGAGCTCAAGGTGAACCGGCTGCTGCTGAAGAACGTCTCTGCGGTCGGTGTGGCCTGGGGCGCCTTCCTCGACATCGACAAGCACCTGATGGCACAGGCCAGCCGTGCGCTCGCCGACATGCACGCCGTCGGCGCGCTCACCCCGCTGATCGGCGGCGAGTTCGCCTTCGAGGACATCCCCGAGGCGCTCCACCAGCTGAGTCGTGGCGAGATCCGGGGGAAGGCGGTGGTGCTCCTCGGCGGCGGCGCGTGATGCGGGATCGGTCAGACGCGGAGCTCGTCGGGGTGGGCGAAGCTCTCGATGAGCACGCGGTAGCCGTGCACGTGCTTGCTCATCGCGGCCTCCGCCTTGGCGGGGTCGCCCTTGCGGATCGCGGTCAGGATCCGGTCGTGCGCCGCGAGGGTGTCCGCCATCGTCTTGGGGCTGTTGAACTCCGAGATGTCGGTCGCCGCCACGATCGCCTGGGAGAGCGAGTCCAGGATGATCTGCATGATCTCGTTGCCGCTGGCCGCGACGACGGCCATGTGCCACTCGGCGTTGCGCTGCAGGAAGGCCGGGATGTCGTCCAGCGCCTCCTTCAGCCGGGCGGCGGCCTCGTCGAGACGCGCGAGGTCCTCGTCCGTGCGGTTCATCGCAGCGAGACCGGCGGCAGCCGGCTCGAGGGCGTCCCGCGTCTCGAGCAGTGACTGGTAGCGGACACCGCGCCCGCTCACCAGGGCGCTCAGGCTGCGCTGCAGGGTGGTCGCGTCAGGTCGGCGTACGAAGGATCCTCCGGCGCGGCCGGGCCGGGTGGTGATCAGCCCCTCGATCTCCAGCACGCGCAACGCGTCCCGCACGGTGCCGCGGCTCAGGCCGACGGAGGCGGCGAGCTCCCGCTCGACGGGGAGGGCGGCGCCCTCGGTGAGGGTCCCGTTGAGGATCTGCTCGCGCAGGTGGTTGGCGAGCACGTCGGAGGCCTTGGGAACGGCGACCGGGCCCAGGGCGAAGCCGGACCCGGCTTCCTCGGCACTGGTCATGTGGCCTCGCTGTGGGTGAGTGGTGGGCGCCGGTCCGGCCGGCGCGGGTGGTAGATGGCGTCCATTGTCAGTGCATCGTGATCCCGGCGCTCACGTTCAGGTCCTCGCCGGTGGTGCTGCGGGCGTCGTCGCCGGCGAGGAAGACCACCGCCGCGGCGACGTCGTCGGGGTCGACCAGGCGTCGCAGCGGCGAGGCGGTGGCGTACTCCGCCAGCTGCTCGTCGGGCGTGCGGCCGCCGGCCTCGCTCGCGGCGGCGATGACCCGGTCGAGCCGTGGACCGGTCACCGGGCCGGGGGAGACCAGGTTGACCCGGATCCCGTGCTCGCCGGCCTCGACGGCCAGCGTGCGGACCAGGCCGATCAGAGCCGTCTTGCTCGAGGTGTACGGCGTCCGGTGTGCCATGGGTCGCTTCCCGCTCATCGAGCCGATGACGACGATCGCACCCGTGCCGCGCCTCACCATGGAGGGCAGCACCGCGCGGCAGGACAGGAAGACCCCCCGGACGTTCACCGCGTACGTGGCGTCCCACTCCTCCGGCGTCACCTCCCACAGGGGTGAGGTCGGTCCCGCGACGCCGCTGTTGGCGACCAGCACGTCCACCTCGCCGAGAGCCGATTCGATCCGGGCGACGCCGGCCTCGACGCTGTCGGCGTCCTGCACGTCCAGGGGTACCACCAGGGCGCGCCCGCCGGCCGTCGTGATCTGGTCGGCGACCTCCTCGAGCTCGCGGACGGAGCGACCGGCCAGCGCGACCGATGCGCCCTCGGCGGAGCTCCGCAGCGCGATGGCGCGCCCGATGCCGCGACCGGCCCCGGTCACCAGCGCGACCCGGTCCTCGAGCGCGCTCATCGCAGTGCCGGAGACCGCGTGGTCACGGGCCGTAGGTGAGGTAGAGGAACTCGCCCACGAGGGCAGGTCGCTCCTCACCATCGATCTCGATGGTCACCGAGACCTTGAACTGGAAGCCGCCGTCGGAGCGCGGTGTGACCGTCAGCAGCCGGGCGCGCATGCGGATGCGGGAGCCGACCCGGACCGGGTTGGTGAACCGCGCCCGGTCGACGCCGTAGTTCGCCCCGCGCGTCTGATCGGTGATCGCGAGCAGCTGGTCGAGCAGGTACGGGATCAGCGACATCGTGAGGTACCCGTGGGCGATCGTCGTGCCGAAGGGCCCGCTCGCAGCGCGCTCCGGGTCGACGTGGATCCACTGGTGGTCGTTGGTGGCGTCGGCGAAGACGTGGACGCGCGGCTGCTCGATGTCCATCCAGTCGCTGACACCGAGGTCGGTCTCGCCCAGAGCCGCGAGCTCCTGCACGGTCACTGTGGTGGGGGGCATCGACATCTGCTCTCTGTGAGGGGTGGTCAGGCCGGCGAGAAGCGGGCGATGCTGACACCCGACTCCTGCTCGATGCTCAGGGTGAGCGGCATCTCGATGGACAGCTCGTCCTCGGAGGCGTTGATGTTGGTGATCAGGCGGGCACCCTCGTCGAGCTCGACGATCGCCACGTTGTAGGGCAGCCGATCTGCGAACGACGGGTGCACGGCAGAGTGGTAGACGACCCAGCTGATCAGCCGGGCCCGTCCCGCCGAGGCCTGCCACGACACGTTGTCCGACAAGCAGCAGGGGCACTCCTCACGCGCCGGCAGGAACGCGTTGTCGCAGTCGCCGCAGCGCAGCAGCCGCAGCTCGCCGGCCGCGAGCCCGGACCAGTACGGCTCGGTCAGCGCCGTCACCTCCGGGAGCGGGACCTCGGCGGCCATCACTGCCCCAGGATGAGCGTCGAGTGGGTGTGCATGATGCCTCCCTGGTTGCTCACGATCGCCGTCCGCGCGTCGGGCACCTGGTTCACCGACGTCCCGCGGACCTGCCGAACGCCCTCGATGACCAGCTGCATGCCGGGCATCCCGGTCTCGGAGAGCAGGCCGCCGCTGGTGTTGATCGGCAGCTCGCCGCCGATCTCGACGTTGCCGTCCTCGACGAACCTTCCGCCCTCGCCCTTCTTGGCGAAGCCGTAGTCCTCGAGCGTCATCAGCGCCGCGATCGTGAAGCAGTCGTAGATCTGCGCCACGTCGATGTCCTTCGGGGTCAGGCCGGCCATCGCGAACGCCGTCCTCGCCGAGACCTCCGCCGCCGTCGAGGTGAGCACCGGGCGCTGGGCCACCTCCCAGGAGGTCTGGCCCTGCCCGAAGCCGAGGATCGGCACGGGCGCGGGCACGCCCAGGTCACGGGCGCGCTGCGCGCTCATCACCACGACGGCGGCGCCGCCGTCCGACACCAGGCAGATGTCGTCACGCCTCAGCGGATCGACCACCAGGCGCGACTCGGCGTACATCTGCTCGGTGAGCGGCAGCCGGAGCTGCGCGTGGGGGTTCTCCGCGCCGTGCCTCCGGCAGGCCCGGGCGATGGCGCCGAACTGCTCGTGCGTGGTCCCGAACTCCTCCATGTGCCGGCGCATGATCATGGCGTAGCCGGCAGCCACCCCGAACCAGCCGTAGACGGCGTCGTCGCCCCAACCGCGCTCGTACGCCTGCCGAGTGCCGGTCTTCGGGTTGTCCGCGATGGTCACCAGCGCGACCTCGCACTGGCCGTGCTCGATGGCCATGGCGGCGAACGAGATCATCGAGATGTTGGTGGCGCCACCCTGGTCCCAGACGCCGCCGATCCGCGGCTGCAGGCCGAGCGCTTCCGCGACCGTCTGGCCGTACATCGAGCGGTGCTGGGACGTCGGGTACTTGACGAAGACGGCGTCGATGGCGTCCTTGTCGATCCCGGCGTCCTGGATGGCCTTGCGGCTGGCCTCGACGTTGAGGGAGTCGGTCGTACGGCCGGGGAGCTTGCCGTACGCGGTGTGCCCGACCCCCGCGATGACGGCCTTGCCGCGCATCAGATCACCCCCCGCTCGCGCAGGCCGGTCAGCTCGTCGGCATCGAGACCGAGCCATCCGCCGTAGATCTCGTCGTTGTGCTGCCCGAGCGTCGCGCTGGGCACCAGCTCGGCGTAGTGGTCGCCCACCCGGATCGGGCTGTGCGGGACGACCAGCGGCCCGAGCTCGGGGTGGTCCATCTCGCTGAGCATCCCGCGCTGGCGCAGGTGCGGGTCGTTGACCACCTCGCCGAGCTCGCGCACGGGGGCGGACGGGACACCGGCCTTGTTCAGCAGGTCCACCACCTCGGCCTTGCTGAGAGTGCCGGTCCACTCGCCGACGATCCGGTCGACCTCGTCGATCCGCTGCACCCGCAGCACCCGGCTCGCGTAGAGCGGGTCGTCGCCGAGCTCCGGGCGGCCCATCACCTGGGTCAGCCCACGCCAGTGCGCGTCGCTGACGCAGATCAGCGCGATGTGTCCGTCGGTCGTCGGGTAGACGTTGTAGGGCGCCTCCGCCATCCCGGAGTGCCGGTTGCCGGTGCGCGTGGGGATGTCACCGGTGCTGCCGAAGTAGAGCCCGAGGCTCGACATCAGGCTCGGGTAGACGGAGTCGAGCATGGCCGCCTCCACCGTGGTGCCCTCGCCGGTGCGCTCCCTGCGGTACAGCGCGCTGACGATGGCGCCGTAGAGGTGGATGCCGCCCATGAAGTCGCTGATCGCCGGCCCGGCCTTCACCGGCTCGCGGTCGGGGAACCCGGTGACGGACATGATCCCGGACATCGCCTGGATGGTGATGTCCATGGCCGGGAAGTCGCGGTACGGGCCGGTCGACCCGTAGCCGGAGCCGGACGCGTAGATCAGCCGCGGGTTGATCGCGCGCAGCGACGCAGGGCCGATGCCGAGCTTGTCGGTTACGCCGGGGCGGAAGTTCTCGACGAAGACGTCGGCCTTGGCCACCATCTTCTCGAGCAGCGCGACGCCCTCGGGGTCCTTGAGGTTGAGGGTCACGTCCTTCTTGTTGCTGTTCAGCATCGCGAAGGGCGCGCCGGCGCCGGCGACCCGGCCCCGACCACGCAGGTTCTCGCCGGTGAGCGGCTCCACCTTGATGACCTCGGCGCCGTTCAGCGCGAGGAGCAGGGTCGCGTAGGGGGCGTTGTAGATCTGCCCCAGGTCCACCACGGTGACGCCGGCGAAGGGCGCGCTGTCCATCGTCATCTCCCCTTGAACTCGGCGGGCCGCTTCTCGGCGAAGGCGGCGGGTCCCTCCTGAGCGTCCTCGGTGAACTGCAGCACCTGGTTCATCGCCTGCTCGAGGCGCAGCCCGGTCACCCGGTCGACGTCGCGTGACCGGACGGCCAGCTCCTTCGACGCCTGCACGGCCAGCGGCGCGTTCGCGGCGATCTCCCGGGCCAGCTCGAACGCGGTCGGCAGCAGCTCCTCCTGCGGCACGACGCGGTTCACCAGCCCCCAGCGCTCGGCCGTCGCCGCGTCGAGCCGCCGCCCGGTGAGCAGCATCTCCATGCCGATGGCGTACGGCAGCTGCTCGAGCACGCGCTGGGTGCCGCCGTTCCCCGCGACGACGCCGCGCTGCACCTCGCTGAGCCCGAAGGTCGCCGTGGGCGTGGCGATGCGGATGTCGGTCCCGAGCAGCAGGGTCATGCCCCCGCCCAGGCAGTAGCCGTTCACGGCGGCGATCACCGGCTTCCAGACCTCGAGACCGCGGTTGAGCAGCTGTCCCTGCTGGGTCAGCCAGAACCGCGACAGGTCGGTCTGCTTGCCCACGAAGCTCTTCAGGTCCGCACCGGTGGTGAAGGCCTTCTCGCCGGCGCCCGTGATGATCGCCACGCGGATGTCGCCGTCGTCGCGGACCCGCGTCCAGGCTGCGGACAGCGCGGCGTACGCCTCGGCGTCCATGGCGTTCATCCGCTCCGGGCGGTTCATCGTGATGAGGGCGACGCCGTCGTCGACGTCGACGTCGATGGCCACGCTCAGCTGCTCCCGCTGCTCTTCTTGCCGCTGATGAGCTGACGGGCGACGACCATGCGGTGCACCTCGGACGGGCCCTCGCCGATGCGCTTGATGCGCATCTCGCGGTACCAGCGCTCGAGGGGCAGCTCCTTGGCGACGCCCATCCCGCCGAGGATCTGCACGCAGCGGTCGACGACCCGGCCGGCGGTCTCGGTGGCGTAGACCTTGCAGGCCGAGGCCTCGAACTTGTAGTCCTGCCCGGAGTCGGCCTTGAAGGCCGCCTCGTAGCAGAGCCAGCGGGCCGCGCGGATCTCGATCTCGGAGTCGGCGATCATCCACTGGATGGCCTGCTTGTCGGCGAGCCGGCCCCCGAACACCTCCCGGTTGCGCGCGTGCTCGATGGCGATCTTGAGCGCGGCACTGGCGATGCCGAGAGTCGCTGCGGCGTAAGGGACGCGACCGTGGTTGAGCCACACCTGAGCCAGCTCGAAGCCACGGCCCTCCTCGCCGATCAGGTTCTCGGCGGGCACGCGGCAGTCCTGGAAGGACAGCTCGCAGGGGTACCAGGACCGGATGACGGGGATCGGCGTCATGGTCAGCCCCGGGGTGTCGGACTCCACGACGAAGCAGCTCACGCCGTTGCGGCCCTCCGACGTGCGGGCGAACACGACGCCCCAGTCGGAGTAGTTCGCCGCGGAGATCCAGGTCTTCGTGCCGTTGAGGACGTAGCTGTCCCCGTCGCGCACGGCTGTCGTGCGGATGCTGCGCGCGGGGTCGGAGCCACCGGAGGGCTCGCTGATGGCGACGAAGGTCTTGCCGCCCTTCTCGATCGTCGGCACGGCGTACTTCTGGATCTGCTCCTCGGTGCCCTTGTAGATGACGTTCGGCGGGTCCCACCCGAACGCGCCGCCGGCGGGCACGTAGGCACCCATCCGGCACTGCGACGCCTCCTCGGCGACGATCACCTGCGCGAGCATGCTCATCTCGCTGCCGCCGTAGGCGGCCGGCGAGTTGACGCACCAGATGCCGGCCTGGCGGGCCTTCTTGCGGGCCGCCTCGAGCACGTCCTGGGGGAGCTGGTAGGCGTCGAAGTCCAGGTTCTCCTCGGCCGGGACGATCTCCTTCTGCACGAAGTCGCGGGTGACCTTCTGCAGGCCCCGCAGCTCGTCGGAGAGCTGCCACACATCGGTCATGATCGGTGTCCTCCAGGACGGGTCGGGGTGCACGACGTCTTGCTCACCGCCGCGGGGTCCGTCAGGGGCTGAGGGCCGGCGCGGGCACCGTCGAGGTGCGGGCGCCGACGCC
Organism: Actinomycetales bacterium; assembly: GCA_036675425.1. Lineage (GTDB taxonomy): Bacteria > Actinomycetota > Actinomycetes > Mycobacteriales > SCTD01 > SCTD01. Next base: position 34,481 of record JAKFFB010000191.1, read on the forward strand.
GTGGAGACGAACTGCGGCTCCCAGCGAGGCTCGTGCGGCAGGGCGACCGTACGACTGCCCGGTCATCCGGTCAATAGTCGGACCGAAACTGAAAAAGTTTGGTCCAAAGGTATTGACGTACGGCCCACAGCCCGCAACCATCCCGACGTGGCGCACGTCACGTTCTGCTCCTGGCCCTCCCCGCGGCATCCCCGCGGCGCTGTCGAGGACTCGCGGCCACGCCCACCACATCCAGCACGACAACCAGGCACCCGACAGGTGCGGATCGAGGAGAATCCGATGGGAAGAGCACCCGCGAAGCTGGGGCTGCTGCTGGCGCTGGCGATGACGGTCGCCGCCTGCGGTGGCGGTGACAGCGACTCGACAGGCGACGGCGACGGCGGCGGCAAGCTGTCCGGCGAGCTGAAGATCGGCGTCATCAACCCGTTCAGCGGTCCGAACGCCCCCGGTGGCGAGGCCACCTTCCAGGGCTACGAGATCGCCGTCGAGGAGGCGAACGCCGACAAGGGCGTCCTGGGCAAGAAGGTCGTGCTGCTGCGCGGCGACGCGTCGGCCCCGGAGCAGGGCATCAGCGAGGTGAACCGGCTGGCGACGTCGGAGAACGTCGACCTCTTCGCAGGCACCTACCTGAGCGGCATCGCCAACACGGCGAGCGAGACCGCGCTTCGCTACGGGAAGCTCTACTGGGAGACCAACGCGGTCGCCGCCAACCTCACCGCTCGCAAGCTCGGCAACTTCGCACGCAGCGGCCCGATGGCCGACCAGTTCGCGCAGGTCGCCGGCGAGGGCATCAAGGAGATCATCCCCGGCGTCGTCGGCAAGCCGCTGAACCAGACGAGCTTCTGCGTCACGCACGAGGAGTCGATCTACGGCACCAGCATCTCCGAGGGAGTGATCGAGGCCCTCGAGGCCGAGGGCGCGAAGATCTCGGCCAAGGTGGCCTACGCGCCCACCGCGCCCGACCTGGGCAACGTGGTGCTGAAGTGCCAGCAGAGCAAGCCGGACGTCTGGATCGAGACCGGCTACGTCCCGGACGTGAACCTGCTGCTGCGCACCGCGAAGCAGCAGGGCTTCGCGCCCAAGGCCCGTGTCTCCATCGGCTCGGGTGACACGCGACTCACGCAGGAGGCGGTCGGCGCGGACCTCGACGGCACCTTCGTCGTCGGCTACCCCCACTTCGACCTCCAGGACGAGTACGCGCCGGGAGCGGCCGAGTTCCTCGAGAAGTACAAGGCCAAGCACAGCAGTGAGCCGACCTTCCCGCAGACGATGAGCGCCTACACCGGCATGAAGATGCTCCTCGACGCGCTGAACGAGGCCGAGAGCGTGGACCCGAAGAAGGTGCTCGAGACGATCTCCGGCTGGGACAAGCCGCTGGGCAGCTACGCAGCCGGCTACGGCGCGAAGTTCGACGAGAACTTCCAGAACACCCTGGCCCTCCCGACGATGCTGCAGTGGCAGAGCGGCAAGGTCGTGACGATCTACCCCGAGGAAGCCAAGCTCCCGGACGCCAAGGTCCTCGGCAGCAAGTGACGCCGGCCGGACGCACCGAAGGTGAGGTGAAGACGACTCATGGATGACTTCTTCCGGATCCTGGTGATCGCCCTGCTCCTCGGGGGGATCTACGGGCTGGTCGCGATGGGCCTCAGCCTCATCTTCGGTGTGGTCCGGGTGGTGAACTTCGCGCAGGGCGAGCTGGTCATGCTCGGCATGTACGGCGCGTACTTCGCCAACCGCGAGCTCGGCATCAACGTCTACCTGACCGCGTTCCTGGTGGTCCCCGCGCTCTTCGTGCTCGGGCTGCTCATCCAGCGGCTGGTCATCCAGCCGCTGCGGGACGAGGCCGCCATGCAGCTCCTGGCGACGTTCGGGCTGCTGATCCTGTTCCAGAGCGCGGTGCTCGCGGCAACCCGTGGTGACACCTACACGCTGACCGATCGGTTCGCCCGGGACACCTTCAAGCTCGCCTCGGCGAGCATCGACTACGGCAGGTTGTCCATCGTCATCGTCACGACGGTGATCGCCGTGGTGCTCCGACAGGTGATCCAGCAGACGACCTTCGGTCGCTCCATGCGGGCCGTCACCGAGGACCGCGACGCGGCCCGGCTGATGGGGGTGAACGTCGAGCGGACGTTCCTCATCACCTTCGGCATCGGAGCGGCCCTCGCTGGACTGGCCGGCGTGATGCTCGCGCCCGTCTACAGCATCACCCCGCAGATCGGCGCCAACTTCATCTTCGCCGGCTTCGCGGTTGTCGTGGTCGGTGGGCTGGGCAGCGTCACCGGCGCCTACATCGGCGGCTTCCTGATCGGTGCAGTCGAGGCGTTCAGCGGCTACTACCTCGATCCGACGCTGGGCACCGCCTTCTACTTCATGGTGTTCCTCGTCGTGCTGGTCGTGCGGCCGGCCGGTCTGTTCGGACGCCTCGGCTCGGAGAAGGTGGGAGGACATTGAGCACCTCGGAAGACGCCGTCGACGCCCAGGACGCGGCGATCCACGGAGTCCGCAGCGGAGCCACGAGCAAGAGCTCGCGGTTCGTCTGGACCGGCTACACGGCCGGAATGGCAGGACTGGTCCTGCTGCTGCTCGCCGTGCAGGGCGACGCCTACTGGCTCAACATCCTCATCCTGACCCTGCTGTTCGCAGGCCTCGCGTCGGCCTGGAACATCATCGGTGGGTTCGGAGGGCAGCTGTCCCTCGGGCACGGCGTGTTCTTCGCCATCGGCGCCTACACGGTGGGCATCACCTACGACAGGTACGGCTGGTCGCCGTGGGCGGCGATGGTCGTCGCCATCCCGATCGCGATGACCGTCGCGGCGCTCACCTCGTGGCCGACGTTCCGCCTGCGCGGTCCCTTCTTCGCCATGGCGACGCTGGCGCTCAACCAGGTGGCGCTCGTGCTGGCGACGTACTTCGGCAGCGTCACCGGAGGAGTGCAGGGCATCACCCTCCCCTTCTCCCCGTCGCTGCGCGACCTCGCGTTCGTCGAGCGGTGGAAGTACGCCGTCGTCATGCTCGCCTTCGTCGCGTTGACGGTGGCCGTGGCCACCGTCGTCAGTCGCAGCAAGCTGGGCTACGCCCTGCGAGCCGTGCGTGAGGACGACGAGGCTGCCGCAGCAGTTGGCTTCAACGTCTTCGCGGTCAAGATGCAGGGCATGCTCATCAGCGCCGCGCTGACCTGTCTGGGCGGCAGCCTGTTCGCCGTCTTCGTGCGCTACATCGACCCCGCGTCCGTGCTCGGGCTACCCGAGGTGGGCGTGCGCATGGTGCTCATCGCGCTCCTCGGTGGCATCGGGACCCTCATGGGCCCCGTCGTCGGGGCGCTGCTGTTCATCCCGGGCATCACCCTGCTGCAGGGCGAGCTCGCGGGACAGCGCCCCGGACTCAACCTCGTCGCAGTCGGCCTCGCGCTGGTGATCATCCCGATCGCGCTGCGTCGCGGCATCGTCGGGACGGCGGCGGGGCTCTTCCGGAGCGCCCGAGGAAGGTGGAAGCGATGACGTCGACCGCAGCCCCGTTGCTCGAGAGCGACGCGGTCGTCCGCAGGTTCGCCGGGATGACGGCGGTGGACCAGGTGTCGATCACCCTCAGGCAGGGCGACCTGCTCGGGATCATCGGTCCGAACGGCGCCGGCAAGACGACGCTGTTCAACCTGCTCACCGGCCAGCTCCGCCCGAACAGCGGTCACGTGCGCTTCCGCGGCGAGGACATCACCGGCCTGTCGGTGCACCAGCGGGTGCGCCTCGGTCTGGGCCGCACCTTCCAGGTCGTGCGCCCGCTGCCCGACCTGTCCGTGCTCGAGAACACCATGATGGGTGCGTTCCTCAAGCACCGCCGGCGTTCCGACGCCGAGGACAAGGCCTACCAGGTGCTCGAGGAGGTGGGCCTGGCCGCGGTCGCGAAGGACCGGGCGGGAGACCTCCCGCTGGCCCGGCGCAAGCGGCTGGAGGTCGCGCGGGCACTCGCCACCGAGCCGGCGGTGCTGCTGCTCGACGAGGTGATGGCCGGGCTGAACCCGACCGAGATCGGCCATGCGGTCGACCTGTTCGCCCATCTGCACGAGAAGGGGATGACGCTCGTGCTCATCGAGCACAACCTGAAGGTCGTCCGCACGCTCTCCCGGCACGTCGTGGTGCTGGACCACGGCGCGGTCCTCGCCGAGGGAACGCCGACAGAGGTGCTCCAGCACCCGGACGTGGTCCGGGCCTACCTCGGGAACCGGAGGTAACGATGGCTCTCCTCGAGGTGCGCGACCTGCACTCCGGCTACGGCGACCTGCCCGTCGTCCGCGGCGTGAGCTTCGACGTCGACGCGGGCGGGATCGCGACCGTCGTCGGCCCGAACGGCGCCGGGAAGACGACGCTGCTCAAGACCGTGACCGGTCTCGTGCACGTCTGGAGCGGCACCGTCACCTTCGACGGTCAGGACCTGTCCGGCGTGCCCGCCCACGCGCGTCCGGAGCTCGGGCTCGTGATGGTTCCCGAGGGCCGCAAGCTCTTCCCGTTCATGACGGTGGAGGAGAACCTGCAGATGGGCGGCTACGCGAAGAGCGCCCGGCCGCACCTGTCCGCCAGCCTCGACGAGGTGTACGAGCTGTTCCCCGTCCTGCTCGAGCGACGCAAGCAGCTCGGTGGGTCGCTGTCCGGGGGCGAGCAGCAGATGTGCGCCATCGGCCGCGCGGTCATGGCCAAGCCGAAGCTGCTCATCCTCGATGAGCCGTCGTTGGGTCTGGCCCCCATCATCGTGGAGCGGATCCTGTCGCTGGTCCGCCAGCTGGCGGACAAGGGCATGACGGTCATGCTCGTCGAGCAGAACGTGCACGACGCGCTGGACATGGCCGACCGTGGCTACGTGCTCGAGCAGGGCGAGGTGGTGATGACCGGCACCGGCCAGGAGCTGCTGGCTCGTGACGACCTGCAGGCGGCCTACCTCGGCATCTGACGGCGCGCGATCGTCACCGTTCCCCTCGCCACGACCCCCGTCTGGAGGCCCCCATGCCCACGCCACGGCAGGACGACCGTCGTCCGCTCGTGTGCATCCGGCCCCCAGGGTGGGTGACCCCGACGTCCGGACCCGTGCTGGATCTGGTGGCGTGGGTGGAGCGGGCGGAGCGGCTGGGCTTCGACGGCGCCTTCGTGGGCGACCGGATGCTGTCCGAGGCCGTGAGCCAGACCGGCTCGGTCGTCTACGGCGCCTCCATGCTCGACGTCACGGTCGCGCTGGCCACCATGGCGGCGCGCACCGAGCGGATCCTGCTCGGCCCCCTGGTGCTGGTGTTCCCGTACCGCCACCCGGTCCAGCTCGCCAAGACGTTCGCGTCGCTCGACGCGGCGTCCGGTGGTCGCCTCGTCGTCGGTGCCGGGATCGGCTGGAACGCAAGGGAGTTCGAGGTCCTCGGGCTTCCGATGGACGGTCGCGGCGAGCGCTTCGAGGAGGCGCTCTCCCTCGTGCGCAGGCTCTGGAGCGGCGAGCCGGTCTCGCACGCCGGCCCGACCTGGACCTTCACGGACGTCCAGGTCGTGCCCCCACCTGTCCGCCCCGGCGGCCCGCCCCTGTGGCTGGCTTCCTTCTCACCCGGCCAGCGGCTCGACTGGACCGACGAGCTGCCTCCGCTGGCGCAGAGGCAGCTCGACCGGGTCGGCCGGCTCGCTGACGGCTGGGTGCCGCTGGTCTACTCCGCCTCGGCCAAGCGCAGGCTCGCCGCGAGCACCCTGGCCTCGGCCTGGCAGCTGGTGCTGGACAGCGCGAAGCGGGCCGGACGCGACCGGCAGGACCTCGACTTCGTCTTCTCCGACTGGTGCTACGTGCTGGAGGGCGACGGCGCGGTCGAGCGCTGCCAAGCCGCCCTCGCGCGCTTCTTCGACGGCAGCTGGGAGGACGCCCTGCGGACGTACACGATCGGCAGTCGTGAGGAGGTGCTGGAGAAGGTGCGGGCCCACACCGCCGGCATCGACCGCGTCGACGCCTACGTCCTGACGCCGCTGTCCGACGAGATCGAGCAGATGGACCTGCTCGCCGACCTGGCGCAGCTGCTGCGCGCCGCGTGAGAGAGGAAGGTCGATGACGACCGACGAGCTGCGCGACAAGGTGGCGGTGGTGACGGGGGCCGGGTCGGGCATCGGCCGGGCCTGCGCCCTGCTGATGGCGCAGCGCGGTGCCACGGTCGCCGCGTTCGACGTCGACGCCGCGGCGGCGGAGCGCGTCTGCGCCGAGATCGGCGAGACCGGCGGACGAGCACGGGCCTACGAGGTCGACGTGACGGATCCCGCGGCCGTCGACTCCGCGTTCCGCGCCGTGGTCGACGACCTGGGCGGCGTGCACGTGCTGGTCAACAACGCCGGCCTCGCTCTGCCGATGGTGCCGCTCGCCGACCTGGACGACGACGGCTGGCGGCGGGTCATGTCGGTGAACCTCGACGGGCTGTTCTTCTGCCTGCGTGCGGCGCTGCGGATCATGCGCAGCAGCGGGGGCGGATCGGTCATCAACATGTCCTCCGTGCTCGGCGCGGTCGGCCGCCACCACTCGGCGGCCTACGTCGCGAGCAAGCACGCCGTCGTGGGGCTGACCCGCGGTGCCGCGATCGACCACGGGACGGACGGCATCCGCGTCAACGCCGTCGGACCGGGCTTCATCCGCACCCCGCTCCTGGAGAGCAGGCACACCGAGCAGGGCCTGGAGGAGCTGGCCGCCGGCTGGCCGCTGCGCCGCGTCGGCCGCCCCGAGGAGATCGCCGAGATGGTGGCCTGGCTGGCCGGCGACGCGTCGTCGTACGTCACGGGCGCCTACCTGCCGGTGGACGGGGGTTACCTCGCGGTGTGAGCCCACCGCCGACCTGCTGAAGGCGCGCCCGGCCACAGGGGCCAGGCGCCGAGAGAGGAGTGCTCCATGCGTTTCCTGACCGACGGCCTGCGCTTCCCCGAGGGCCCCGTCATGCTCAAGGACGGCGGTGTGGCGGTGGTCGAGCTGGCCTCCGGCGCCATCACCGCGGTCGACCAGTCCGGCGCCAAGCGGCAGATCGCGAAGACCGGGGGCAGTCCCAACGGGCTGGCGTGGGGCCCGGACGGGATGCTCTACGTCTGCAACAACGGCGGCCTCAACTGGATCGAGAAGGACGGCCTGCTGCGCGCGCACGGCCAGGCCGACGACTACAGCGGCGGTCGGATCGAGCGGGTCGACCCGGACTCGGGCGAGGTGACCCGGCTCTACGACCGGTGCGGTGACCACCCGCTGAGCGGGCCCAACGACATCGTCTTCCCGCCCGTCGGCAGCCCGAGCGACGGCGGCTTCTGGTTCACCGACATCGGCAAGCACCGCGCGCGGGATCGCAACCACGGCGGTGTCTACTGGGCCACCATCGACGGCAGCACGATCATCGAGGTCGCCTTCCCGGTTCCCGGCGGGGCCAACGGCATCGGGCTGAGCCCGGACGGAAGCACGCTCTACGTCGCCGAGACCGACACGGCCCGGATCTGGGCCTGGGACGTGGAGGGGCCCGGTCAGCTGCGCAAGGAGCCGTGGCCGAGCCCGCACGGCGGCCGGCTGCTGGCCACGCTGCCCGGCTTCACCCGGCTTGACAGCCTGGCGATCACGGCCGCCGGCAACATCGTGGTGGCGGCGCTCTACTCGAGCACGATCACCACCGTCAGCCCCGCCGGCGAGATCGTCGACGTCGTCCCGGTGCCGGACGCGATGCCGACCAACATCTGCTTCGGCGGCGACGACATGAGCACCGCCTACATCACCCTGTCGACGACCGGCCGACTCGTGCAGATGCCCTGGCGCGAGCCGGGTGAGCCGCTGCCGTACGGCTGAGACCCCTATCCCACCCGACTGCAAGGAGATCCACCGTGCCCGAGAACACCGCTGCCTCCGGTCCGACCGGACCGCTCACCGGCGTGAAGGTCGTGGAGTTCGCGCAGGTCATCGCGGGACCGCTGGCCGGCACGCTGATGGCCGACCTCGGGGCCGACGTCGTCCACGTCGAGGCGCCCGGCCGAGGTGACAGCGCGCGCTACATGGGTCCGGACAAGAACGGCGCCCACCTGTGGTGGAAGGTGCTGGGGCGCAACAAGCGCTCGGTGACGCTGGACATGCGCGTGGACGAGGGACGGGCGACCGCGCGACGCCTGGTCGCCTGGGCCGACGTCGTGATCGTGACGTTCCGCGCGGACACGGTGGAGAAGTACGGCCTGGACTGGACCAGCGTGCAGGCGGTCAACCCGTCTGCCGTCCTGCTGCAGGTGTCCGGCTACGGCGCCCGCACCAGCAAGCGGAACCTGCCCGGCTTCGGGAAGATGGGCGAGGCCCGCAGCGGGCTGGTCCACCTCACCGGGTTCCCGGACGGGCCGCCGGTGCACACCGGGTTCTCGCACGGCGACGCCACCACCGGCCTGATGGGCGCGTTCGCCGTCATGGCGGCGCTGCACCGGCGCGAGCGTGATCCCGAGCGCAAGGGCGAGTGGATCGACCTCGCGCTGTCCGACACCCTCTTCCGCCTGGTCGAGTGGCAGGTCATCCTGCGCGACCAGCTGGGCTACGCCCCGAACCGGTCCGGCAACCAGCTGGCGGTGGCCCCGGCCGCGGTCGTCAACGTCTTCCGCGCCGCTGACGGCGGCTGGGTGACGGTGACCTCCGGCACGCCGCGCTCGGTGCAGAACATCGCCCGCCTGCTGGGATTCGACCCGGAGCAGTACTCCACGCAGGCGGCCCAGGTCGCCGGGACCCAGCAGCTCGACGACGGCCTGCGCGCCTGGATCGCCGAGCACGACACGGCCGAGTGCCTGCGGGTGATGGAGGCGGCCGGCGTCGTCGCCTCGAAGGTCTACGACATGGACGACATCCTGGCTGATCCCATCGTCGAGGAGCGGCAGTCCGTCGTCACGGTCGCGGACCGCGACCTCGGACCGGTGCGGATGCAGGGTGTCGTCCCGACCTTCGTGAACGACGAGGGAGCGGTCTGGCGCACCGGCCCGGAGCTCGGCGAGGACAACGACGTCGTCTACGGCGAGTGGCTGGGACTGTCCGAGGACCAGCGAGCCGCGCTGGCGGCCGACGGGGTCATCTAGCTGGTGGCAGCCGACCGGGCGGCTGCGCTCGCGGACCCGGCTCGCCGGCTGCGGGACGCCGCCGAGCCCCTCGCCATGCACGCCACCGGATCCGCGCACGTGCGCACCGCGCTCGAGGAGCTCGGGCTGGACCGCTTCTCGGGCTACGTGTGGGGTCGCGCCGCGGCGCTGGGGGAGCCGTCGCCGGCCGTTGTCGTCGCGACCTTCGGCGTCTTCGAGCCGAACCGCCTCGGCGCCGCCTACGCCTCCGCGCGGTCCGCCTGCCCTCGGGACCGGCTGCTGGCCGTGCGCGAGGCCGCGGTCGTGCTCAGCCTGCACCGGGTGCTGGGCGAGTCCGACGTCTCCGCGGTCGTGAGCCCGCTGCTGCGCGCCGTGTCCGCGCTGCCGCCCGGCGGTCGCCCGCTGTTCGCCGGCCTGCTCGGCTCGCCGCTGCCCGCGCAGCCGCTCGGCCGGCTCTGGCGCGCCTGCGAGCTGCTCCGCGAGCACCGCGGGGACAGCCACCTGCAGGCGGTGGTGGCGCGCGGGCTGCACCCGGTGGAGGCGAACCTGCTCACCGAGCTCTGGCACGGGCTGCCGGCGCCGGCGTACACCTTGACCCGCGGCTGGTCGGCGGAGCAGGCCGCGGACGCCCTTGAGCGCCTGAGCTCCGCCGGGCTGGTCCGCGACAGCCGGCTGACCGGAGACGGCGCGCGGCTGCGGACGGAGCTGGAGGTCGAGACCAACCGGGGCGAGCGCCGGCTCGTCGAGGCGCTCGGCGCGGATCTCGAGCGGGTCGTCGCGGCGCTGGAGCGCTGGTCGACCCGGTGCATCGCGGCCGGGGCGTTCACCACCGACCCCGGCAAGAGGGCCGCGGGATGACCCCCCGTACATGATCAACGCCGGGCTCCCGCACTTCCCGACGTACGGAGAAGCGCTGGAACCCGGCGTTGATCAGCGAACGGCTACGCCGTGAACTTGGCTGCCAGCGCGGCGATCTCGTCCGTCGTGGACTGCGGGACGATCGACCCTTCGGTGCTGTTGATCTCGTCCAGGTGGGCCTGGATGTCCTCCGCGGTCGGCGTGACGCCGGCGCCGGCGAACCAGCCCTGGCCGAGCGTCCAGCTGACGGCGGCGTAGCGACCACCGGCGGCGGAGAACTGGCCGTGCGTCGTGGTGCAGGCCTCGCTGGCGAGGTAGACGACCATCGGCGTCACGAGCTCGGGCGCGAGGTAGTTGGCGAAGTCGCCGAGCAGCTCCTCGGTCATCCGGGTCTTGGCGACCGGCATGATCACGTTGGAGAGGATGCCGGCGCGGGCGCCCTCGACCGACAGCGTGTTGGACAGGCCGACCAGACCCATCTTGGCGGCCGAGTAGTTGCTCTGGCCGAAGTTGCCGAAGGTCGCGTTGGACGCGGTGTGGACGAAGCGGCCGTAGCCGTTCTCCTTCATGACGGCGAACGCCGGCTGGCTGACGTAGAAGGCGGCCTTGAGGTGGACGTCGATGATGGCGTCGAGGTCGTCCCAGGTGAGCTTGAGGAAGCTCTTGTCGCGCAGGAAGCCGGCGTTGTTGATGACGATGTCGACCTTGCCGAAGGTGTCGACGGCGGTCTTGACGATGTTGGCGCCGCCCTCGGGCGTCATGACCGAGTCGAAGTTCGGGGCGGCGTCGCCGCCGGCCGCCTTGATCTCGTCGACGACCTTCTGCGCGGCGGTGTGGTCGCCGCCCTGGCCGTCGACGCTGCCGCCGAGGTCGTTCACGACGACGGCGGCACCGCGCTTGGCGAGCTCGAGGGCGTAGGTGCGGCCGAGGCCGCCGCCGGCGCCGGTGACGACGGCGACGCGGCCGTCGAAGCTGATGTCGGACACGGAGGTGCTCCTGCGAGTTCGGGGATGGAGGGGCGCGGACGACACCGCGCTGGCCTCCATCGTCCCGCGCTCCCCCTACTGGCCGGTAGCCACCCCCCGTTTACGGCTGGAAGGACAGCGAGCCGGTGCGCGCGAACGAGTCCGCGTCGCCGGCCACGACCCCGAGCTGGCTGACCGCGTAGATGCGGTCGGCGTCGTGCAGCACCCGCTCGGGCTGCGCGGCCATGACCTCCATCCGGCCCGCCTCGACCAGCGTCCTGCCCTCGACCCGCACGCCGAGCGCGCCGAACCACGATCCGCGGCCGTCCCACTCCGACAGCGGCAGCAGCGCCGTCCGACGCGAGACGTCGTAGCCGAAGGCACGGCTCTCGTCTGCGGCCGGCGTCCAGCCCTGCCCGAGCGGCAGCCGGTCGACCTGGGTGGGCTTCGTGCGGTCGGACAGGTCGAACAGCGACACCTGCATGCCGGTCACCCGGCCCTGCGCGTCCGCGTCCTGCCCGACGCCCAGCAGCAGGTCGTCGCCGACCGGGTGCAGGTAGGTCGAGAAGCCGGGGATCTTCAGCTCACCGGTCACGCGGGGCGCAGCCGGGTCGGACAGGTCGAGGACGTAGAGCGGGTCGGTCTGCCGGAACGTCACGACGGTCGCGAGGTCGCCGAAGTAGCGCACCGCGTAGATCCGCTCGTCGATGCCGAGCCCGCCGACGCGGCCGACCTGGACCAGCCCGTTGTCCCGCTCCTCCAGCACGATCACGCTGGACGAGCTCGGGGTCTGCCCGCCCCACGGCGGCGCGCTGGTGGTGGCGACGCGCAGGTGCCCGTCGTACGACGACAGCGCCCACCGGCCGATGACGTAGCCGTCGACCGACGCGCTCCCGGCGTACGAGGTGCGGTCCGGGGCGGAGGTGTCGAACGCGTGCAGCTCGGTGGTGACCTCGTTCTCGACGTCGACGGTCGAGGTGTCGGACGGGGCGCTGGACACCGCGTCGTCCGCCATCGCCGGCGCCGCCGTGCCCCAGCGGCTGGTCGCGACGTAGAGCCGGTCGGCGGAGGCGTAGACGAGCTCGCCGTCCGTGGTGACGGCGGTCGTGTCGAGCGGTTGCAGGTCTCGCTGCAGGTCCAGCGTCGTCACGAGCAGGGTGCTCGCGCCGCGCGGGTCAGGAGCGTGCCGGACGTCCGAGCAGCCGACCGCCTGGTCGTCGGAGATGAGGTCTCCGTCGGCGTCCCGTCGCTCGATCGTCGGCAGCACGTCGGCCAGGCCGACAGCCCCTGCGCGCTTGCGGTTCTCGGCGAGAGCGGCGTCGTTCTGCGCCTGGCCGTACGGCTGGACCGGCTGCACCCCCTCGGGCATCGGGGTGGAGCTGGTGACCAGCCGCACCGCGCCGTCCGACAGCCGTGCCGACAGGTAGCGACCGTCGAGCTTGGCCTGCTCGACCAGTCTCGGCGCGGCCGGGTTCGCGATGTCGTAGAGCAGCGCCGTGGTGCTCATGCTCGACGGTCCCCAGGGCATGGAGCGGAACGACGACGCGGGACCGCCCCACCAGCCGCCGTTGGGGGCGAGCACGAGGACGCGGTCGCCGTCGACGAGCAGCTCGGAGCCGTAGACCTCCTGGCCGAGCGACGTGCTGCTGAGCAGCTCCGGCTGCGCGCCGCGGCGGACGACCTGCAGCCGGTTCTGCGCCACGGCGAGCAGCAGGTCGCCGCTGGTCTTGGCCAGGTCCGGCTCGTCGACGCCCTGCTCCTGCAGGTTGGTCCCGGTCGGGCCGCTGCCGACGGCGCCGGTGTCGGCGCCACCCGCCGCGGCAGCAGCCCCGGCGCTCGGCGCGCCGACGGCCGCCGTGTCCCGCGCGCCCTCGGCGTACGCGATGCCCCCGCCACCCCCGACGCCCCACGGCGTGGCGTTCTTGCGCAGCTCGCTGCGGTAGTGGTCCAGCAGCTCGCCGCAGGAGTCGTACGGCACGAGGCCCTCGGCCGCGGCCTTGGGGGCGGCGCCCGGCAGCAGCGTGAGCCCAGCTGCCACCAGGACGAGCGCGGCCACGATCCCGGTGCTGGTGACGAGACGGCGAGACGGCACGGCGACCTCCCAGGTCTGCGACTGCAGGTGTGACGCAGTGGAGCCGGCCCAGGATCCCTCGCCCGGCGCGGGGCCTGCAGGGAGTTCGGTAGCATCCGTCCCGGCAGTCGCGAGGCTGCCAGGGAGGCGTCGCCTAGTCCGGTCTATGGCGCCGCACTGCTAATGCGGTTTGGGTCTCAAGCCCATCGGGAGTTCAAATCTCCCCGCCTCCGCCCACTGCTCCATCCGGGTGAAATTCCCTGGATCGAGCGTTGCCGCGAACCCCCGTCCGGAGGACGGGATGCGCTGCGTTCCGGTGCAAGAGCTGCGTCGCGCCGGACTCCGTACGCCATCCGGGGGATCGCGACGCGTTCCACACTTTGGTTCAAAATATGACAAGTGCTTCAGAAGTGCCGCGCAACATGACGAACAGGTTCTCAGCGGACAGGGAAGGTCCGCTTCCCCTCAGGAGAACCCCATGACCCGTCCGCTGCGCTACCTGCTCGTCTCGTCCGTCACCCTGCTGTCCGGCGCCGTCGCCGTGGCCGGGCTGGTCCCCGCCGCCGCGGTCAGCGACCTGCCGGCGGCCGCCCCGCCGGCGGCGGTCACGGCGCCCGCCGTCGTCCGCCCGGCCGCTGTCGTCCAGGCCGCCCAGATCGTGCGCGAGCAGATCTCCATGGGGATGGAGTGCACCCTGAGCGCCGGCGACGTCCCGCTCTGCCTGCACGGCGAGGACGCGGCCCCCGACAGCGTGGAGGCCGCCAGCGGCGCGACCGGCGCGACCGGCACCACCGGCTCGATCGGGTGCTACGGCAACGGCACCGACGGCCGCCGGGTGCGCGCCGTCTACGCCCGGCCGCAGACCGCCCCCGACCGCTTCGCCGAGTCGCTCCCGTCGATCCGCAGCTGGGCGGCCGGTGTCAGCGCGCAGTTCGACGAGTCCGCCGCCCGCACCGGCGGCCGCCGGCACGTCCGCTGGGCGACCACCCCTGGGCCGTCGTGCGCGGTGGTCGTCCTCTCGGTGACGCTCCCCGACACGGCGTTCCGGTCCTTCCAGGCCACCGTCGACGCGCTCGAGCAGCGCGGCCTGAAGGCGGAGTACTCGAAGTACCTCGTCTGGGCCGACGTCGACCGGGTCTGCGGGCTCGCCACGAGCTTCGTCGACGACTCGCCGGGGCTGGACAACCTCAACAACGGCAGCCTCCCGTCGTACGCCCGGATCGACCGTCGCTGCTGGGGCAAGGTCGAGACGCACGAGCTGGTGCACATGCTCGGCGGTGTGCAGCGGTCGGCGACCAACGCCACCGCGGGCTTCCACTGCAGCGACGGACTCGACGTCATGTGCTACGACGACGGGACCGCGGGCAGCGCGCAGCGGGCCGTGTGCGGCAAGGAGCGGGTCCGCATCCTGGACTGCCGCAACGACGACTACTTCTCGACCGCGGCGCCGCGCGGCAGCTACCTGCAGACGCACTGGAACACCGCGCGCAGCTCCTTCCTCGCCGCGACGCTCAGCGATCCCGCCGCGGCGCCCGCGCCCCAGAGCAGCAGCCCGCCGGCGAGCCCGTCGCCGGGGCCGAGCAGCCCGCCGGAGGAGATCGAGGACCCGCTCAGCGGGGCCCTTCCCGCTGTCCAGCTCCCGGCCGGCATCCCGACCCTGCTGCCGTCGCTGCTCGGGAGCGACCGATGAGCGACCTGCAGGTGTCGAACGCGATCCCGTTGCAGCGCAGGCTGATCGACCTCGGACAGGCGCTCCGCTCGCCCGCTCCGGCGTCCGACGGGATGGCGGCGCTGTTCGAGGCCGAGCTGCGGCTGGGCCTGGAGGACGCCGACGAGGACCGGGCGTACGACGCGGCTCGCGCGCTGCACCGCCGCACCGGCGACCTGGCCCGCTGCCACCGCGCGGTCGCCCGGGTGCTGGCCGGCGTCGGCGCCGCCTGGGCGGCCGGGGAGTGCTCGATCGCGCACGAGCACCGGGTGGCGTCCGCCGCCTCGGCGGTGCTGCACCGGCTCCGCCCGGCGTCCCCGCCGCACGACGCGCCTCGTGTCGTGCTCGCTGTGCCCCCGGGCGAGCGGCACCTGCTGGCGCTCAAGAGCCTGGCCCAGCTGCTGCGCGACGCCGGGCACGTCGCCGACGTCGTGGGCGACCTGCCGGCGGCCGAGCTGGCCGAGGCCGCCCGTGGTGCGGCCGCCGTCGTGATCAGCGTGCACGTCCGCAGCGCGGCGCCGGCCGGCCTGGTGGCCGCGGTGCGCCGGGTGCACCCGGACTGCCTGATCGTCGTGGGAGGCCCGGCCGCGGCGCCCGTGCTCGAGGCCGACCTGATCACCAGCGACGTGACCGTGCTGCTGTCGGCGCTGGACCGGCGCGGCTGCCCGCTCAGCGAGCGCGAGCTGCAGGCGCTGCGCTGCGTCGCGGACGGACTGACCAACGTCGAGGCGGCACAGGCCCTGGGTGTCGCCGCGGCCACCGTGAAGACGCACCTGGACCACGTGTTCCTCAAGACCGGCACGACCGGCCGGGCTGCCGCAGTGGCGCTCGCGCTGCGTCGCGGCTGGATCCGCTGAGGCGCCTGTACGGTCGAGGCAGACGGCGGGCACCGGCCCGCCGCACTGCCCCGGAGGTCCGATGAGCACCACACCGGCAGCACCTGCCGGGTCGCTGACCTTCGACCTGCGCGGGCTGGTCTGGGGCATCGAGAGCGAGGTCGCCCAGATCACCGGCCTGTGCCGGCGCATCGACGAGCACGTGCGCGCGGTCAACGTCGCGCGGGCCGAGGCCGCGCAGCGGCTGATCGACCTCGACGCACTGGTCGCCGCCGCTGAGCACCCCTCCCTGCAGGCCTGGCTGGAGACGGCGACGCGCGCGCCGCTGCCGCAGGTGCAGGAGGTCTTCCCCGACCGGCTCTACACGGACTGATCGGACATAGCGGCGAACGCCGCGCGCGACGCCGCCCGGGGTCGCACACTGAGGGCCCCTGTCCCCGGAGGTCCGCGTGCTGCTGGCCGGTGCCGCCGAGCTGACGGCGCACGGCGTGCACACCGCGGTCGTGGCCGGTGGCCTCTGCCTGCTCGTCGTGCTGCTGCGCCCCGCTCCCGCGGCGCCGTCCGCCCTCGCGGTGTCCCGGCTGCGCCGCGCCGCCCGGGACGGCCGGCTCGTCGAGCTCGCGACCCGGCAGGCGCTCGCGGTGCAGGACCGGCCGGGTCCCGACCCCGCGCTCCGCGCCGCCGCGGTGGGCAGCGTGGCGGCGGCGTGGATCCACGCGCTGGTCGCCGGGGACCACCTCGCGGTCTCGGCGGTGACCGGCGCGTTCTTCCTGCTCGCCGCCGGAGCGCAGACGGCGTGGGCGGCCGCGCTCCTGCTGCGCCCGTCGTACTCCGTGCTGGTCGCGGGTTGCGCCGGTCACCTGGCGCTGGTCGGTCTGTGGCTGGCCAGCCGCACGCTGGGTGCGGAGCGCATCGGCGTCGTCGACGCCCTCGCCGTGACGTACGAGCTGCTCGCCGTCGGCGCGGGCGTCCTCGTGCTGCGCCGCATGACGTCGGCCCCGCTGCCGTCCGACCGCCGTCGCACGGCGCC
Source organism: Actinomycetales bacterium (assembly GCA_036675425.1). Lineage (GTDB taxonomy): Bacteria > Actinomycetota > Actinomycetes > Mycobacteriales > SCTD01 > SCTD01. Next base: position 51,014 of record JAKFFB010000191.1, read on the forward strand.
GGCGCTCGCCGTCGGCGGCACCGTCGCGCTCGCCCTGTGGGGTCTCTAGCGATGCCGAAGCCGAGGAGCTGACATGTGGTGGACCACGGCGTCGATCGCCAACGCGCTGGTCGCGGTCGCGTACCTGCTCATCGCTCTCGCGATCGTGCGCCCGCTCGTGCAGGCCAAGCAGCTGCGCAGCAACCGGCTCGGCGCCGCGACCGCCGCCATCTTCTTCACCTGCGCCGTGCACCACGGCGCGCACACGCTGCACATGGTGGTGCTGCCCTACCTCGGCCTGGCCGAAGACCAGGGTCTGGCGATGCGCGCGACCTACAGCTTCCCGAGCGCGACGTGGGACGTCATCTCGGCCGCGGTCGGCATCTACTACTGGACGCTGCGGCGGACGTACGGCTCGCTGATGGAGGGGGCGAAGCTGTTCGAGGACATGCAGCAGCGCGAGCGGCAGGCGCTGGAGCTCAACGACAACGTGCTGCAGGGCCTCGTCGTCGCCAAGCTCGCGCTCGACCTGGACGAGCGCGACAAGGCCTACCGCGCGGTGGAGACCGCGATCGCGTCTGCCAGCGGGATGATCACCGAGCTGCTCGGCGTGCAGGAGGCGAAGGCCCGGCACAGCCTGGTGCGCAAGCGTGCCGCCGACGTGTCCGCGGGTGACGCGTTACGGTCACGACGCCGTCGGCCATCCGCGTCCTCGTCGTCGACGACACCGCGGACCTGCGCTTCCTGCTCCGGATGGCGCTGGGCACCGAGGCCGACATCGACGTCGTCGGCGAGGCCGGCGACGGGCGCGAGGCGGTCGAGGCGGCGCGGCGGCACCGCCCCGACGTGATGCTGCTCGACCTGGCCATGCCGGTGATGGACGGGCTCGAGGCGCTGCCGCTGGTGCGCGCGGTCAGTCCGGGCACGCAGGTCGTCATCCTGTCCGGCTTCGAGGCGACGTCGATGGCCGCGTCGGCGTCCGCCGCGGGTGCCGCGGCGTACGTGCAGAAGGGCGCGTCGCCGGACGTCATCATCGGATGCGTCCGACGCGTCGCGCGGCCCGACGCGGTGCTGCCGGTGCAGCGGCCGGTGCCCGTGGCGTCGCCGGTCGTGGTGGACGACGAGGAGAGCGAGGTGTCGCGGCTGCGCGCCGCGATCCGGTCGACGGCGCACGAGCTGCGCAACCCGGTCGCCGCGCTGCTCGGCGCGGCGCAGACGCTGACCGCGAAGTCCGACCGGCTCTCCGCGCAGGCGCAGGCCGACCTGCTCGCCGCCATCGACCGGCAGACGCGCGTGCTCGACCGGCTCACCGCGGACCTGCTCGCCGCGTCGCAGTCCGAGATCGGCGTGCTCGACGTCGCACCGGAGCCGGTGACCCTGCTGCCGGTGCTCGCCGCGGCCGCGTCGACGTCGTCGTACGTCTCGGTCGACTGCCCGCCGGACCTGGTCGCGCACGTCGACCCGGTGCGGCTCGACCAGATGATCGGCAACCTGCTCTCGAACGCGCAGAAGTACGGCGCCGCGCCGATCTGGCTGACCGCGACGACGCAGGGCGAGCTCGTCGCGGTGGAGGTCAGCGATCGCGGAGCGGGCGTGCCGGCCGACTTCCAGCCGCTGCTGTTCGAGCAGTACTCGCGCGCGCCGGGGACCCGTCGCGCCGGGACCGGCATCGGGCTCTACCTCGTGCGCACGCTCGCCGAGCGGCACGGCGGCTCGGCGTGGTTCCGGCCGCACCCGAAGGGCGGCGCCGTCTTCGGCTTCTCCGTCCCCCGCGGCTGAGAACGGCGAACGGCCGGCACCCGGTGCGGGATGCCGGCCGTTCGACGCGGATGGACTAGCCGCCGTAGATGCGGGCGGGGAACTCCTCCTCCACCTGCGGCAGCTGCGGCTGGATGGTGGTGTCGAGGAAGGCGCTGAGGTTGACGTCCTCGGCCGCGGCCTGCAGGTCGTCGAGGTGCAGCAGGCGACGGGTCGCCTCGGCGCGCAGGTCGTTGAGCGCCTTCACGTGCTGGTCGATCTGACCGGACAGGCCGGTGATCGCGGTGACCTCGTCCTCGATGCCGGTGACCAGGCCGCGCAGCGCGGTCGCGAGCGCGGTGCTCGCCGTCGTGCTGCGGCTGGAGCTGCTGCTCGCGCTCGACGCCGCGCGCGGGGTGCGGCTGGTCGTCTTGCGCGCGGGCGCCTTGCGGCGGCTCGTGCTCTTGCTCCGGCTGCTGGCCTTCTTGGCCGGCGCGGGGGCCGTCTCGGTGGTCGCGTCGCTCACTGTTCCTCCATCGTCGTCGCCGGCTGCGGGGATGGCGCACCCGGATGTCGGGACGATCCTGGCACGTTCTCGCGTCGGCATGTCGATCCGTCCTGGTCGCGCCGCGGATGTCGGGTCGCGGGCCGGGTCCTTCGGCCCCGACGAAGGGACCTTCGGCCCCCTGCCCGACGGCCCCTGACGCAGAACCCTGGAGCAACGCGAGCGCGACGCGCTCGACCACTGCTGCCCCAGGAGCTCCGATGTCCCTGCTGACGCCGCCACCGGTCGTCGGTACCGAGATCGCCGTCGACAGCGACGCGCAGGAGGCGCGCGACCGCCGTCGCGTGCTCGTGCTGTCCACGACCGGCTTCACCCTGATGTTCGCCGTGTGGCTGATGTTCGGCGTGCTCGGCATCCCCATCCGCGACGAGCTCGGGCTCACCGACGTGCAGCTGTCGTGGCTGTCGGCGGTGGCGATCCTGAACGGCGCGCTGTGGCGGCTGCCGGCCGGCATCGCCGCGGACCGCTACGGCGGTCGTCGCGTGTTCATCGCGATGCTGCTGTTCACCGCGCTGCCGGCGTACATGGTGTCGCAGGTCGCGTCGTACGGCGCGCTGCTCTTCTACGCCTTCCTCGCCGGCTTCGCGGGCAACGCGTTCAGCGTCGGCATCGCGTGGAACTCCGCGTGGTACCCGCGCCACCGGCAGGGCTTCGCGCTCGGCGTCTTCGGCGCAGGCAACGTCGGCGCGTCGGTCACGAAGTTCGTCGCACCGGCCGTCATCGCGTCGGTGCCGGCGGCTGGCTTCGCGAGCGGCGCGATCCCGGGTGGCTGGCGCCTCGTGCCGTTCTGCTACGCGATCGCGCTCGTGGTCATGGCCGCGGCGATGTGGTCGCTCGCGCCGCGGCACGACCGCAAGCCGGGTCAGGGACGACCGCTGCGCGACATGCTGCGGCCGCTGAACAGCATCCGGGTCTGGCGGTTCAGCCTCTACTACGTCGTCGTCTTCGGCGCGTACGTCGGACTCGCCGCCTGGATGCCGAAGTACTACGTCGACGTCTTCGGGCTCAAGCTCTACCAGGCCGCACTGCTCACCGCGCTGTTCATCTTCCCGGCCAGCCTGCTGCGCCCCTTCGGCGGCTACCTTTCCGACCGCTTCGGCGCACGTCGCGTGATGTACGGCACGTTCGCCACGATGCTGCTCTCGACCGGGCTGCTGATGATGCCGTTCGGCCACATCGTCCTGCACGTCCCCGAGAAGTACGAGGCCGACGGCGTGCGCGAGGTGCTGCCGTACGAGCTGGGCGTCGTGCCGTTCACGATCGCGCTGTTCGTCGTCGGCATCGCGATGGGCATCGGCAAGGCCGCCGTCTACAAGCACATCCCCGAGTACTTCCCGAACGACGTCGGCGCGGTCGGCGGTCTCGTCGGCACGCTCGGCGCACTGGGCGGCTTCGTGCTGCCGCCGCTGTTCGCCTACGGCACCCGCTGGACCGGCCTGCCGCAGACGACGTTCTTCATCCTCTTCGTGCTGACGCTCGTCGCCGCGATCTGGATGCACCTCACGGTGCACCGGATGCTGCACGACCGGTCGCCGGAGCTGGCATCGACGTTCGACACACCCCACACCTCCGGAGGCACCTCATGAGCTCGACCCTGTCCCCCGAGCCGTCGACCCTGCTGCTCCCGCCGCAACGCCGCTCCGACGAGCTCGTCGGCTGGGACCCCAACGACCCGGACCACTGGGACAAGGCGGTCGCGTGGCGGACGCTGTCCATCACGACCTACAACCTGACGCTGGCGTTCATCACCTGGTACGTCGTGAGCGCTCTGGTGGTGCGCCTTCCGAACGCCGGCTTCGCGCTCACCACCGGGCAGCTGTTCTGGCTCACCGCGATGCCGGGTCTCGCGGCCGGTGTCCTGCGGATGGTGTGGACGTTCCTGCCACCGTTGCTCGGCACGCGCCGGCTGGTGACGTTCTCCAGCCTCCTGCTGCTCGTGCCGCTCGTCGGCTGGGGCTTCGCGGTCACGTCGACCGGCACGCCGTACGGCGTCTTCGTGGTGCTGGCGTTCCTCGCCGGCATCGGCGGCGGCGTCTTCTCCGGCTTCATGCCGAGCACCAGCTACTTCTTCCCGAAGGCCAAGCAGGGCACTGCCCTCGGGCTGCAGGCCGGTCTCGGCAACCTCGGCGTGAGCATCGTGCAGTTCGTGACGCCGTGGATCATCGGCTTCGCGCTGCTCGGCAGCCTGCTCGGCGCGGACCAGACCTTCACGCCCAAGGGCGGTGAGGCCACGCAGGTGTGGCTGCAGAACGCGGCGTTCGTGTGGGTGCCGTTCGTGCTCGTCGGCGCGGCGCTCGCGTGGAAGTACCTCAAGACCGTCCCGGTCAAGGCGAACCTGCGCCAGCAGATGGACATCTTCGGCGACAAGCACACCTGGTTCATGACGTCGATCTACCTGATGACCTTCGGTGCCTTCTCCGGGTTCGCAGCCACCTTCGCGCTGCTCATCAAGGACGTCTACGGCGGCTTCGAGAACGCGCCCGACCCGCTGACGTACGCCTTCCTCGGACCGCTCGTCGGCGCGACCGTGCGGATGGCGTGGGGGCCGCTCACCGACCGCTTCGGCGGCGCGGTGTGGACGACGGTGAGCGGCCTGGGCGTCGCGGCGTCGGCGCTGTTCGTCACGCTGAACCTGACCCCCGACAGCCGCGACCAGTTCACACCGTTCCTGCTGGGGATGATCGCGGTGTTCTTCTTCACCGGCATCGGCAACGCGTCGACCTTCAAGCAGATGCCGTTGATCTTCTCGGCCCGGCAGGCCGGCGGCGTCATCGGCTGGACCGCCGCCGTCGCGGCCTTCGGCCCGTTCCTGTTCTCGGTGTCGCTCGGCGCGGTGATCGGCGCGACCGGCAACGCGAAGGCGTTCTTCTACGCCGTCGCCGTCTTCGCGCTGGCGAACGTCGCGCTCAACTGGTTCTACTACCAGCGCAAGGGGTGCGAGAAGCCCTGCTGAGGCGGCGTGCGCTTGGATGAGCCGATGCTCGAGGTGGGTCTGGACGAGGTCCGGCTGTTCCTGCACCTGCTGGCCGCTGCCGTGTGGGTCGGCGGCCAGCTCGTGCTGGCCGGGCTGGTTCCGGTGCTGCGGACGGTAGGGCCTGACGCCCCGGGCGTGGTGGCCCGGCAGTTCGCGCGGATCGCCTGGCCGGCGTACCTCGTCCTCGTCGTCACGGGCGCGTGGAACATCGCCGCGATCGACGGGACCGCCGGCGACGACTACCGGCGGACGCTGGTGCTCAAGCTGGTGGTCGTCGCGCTCTCCGGCGCCGCCGCGCTCGGGCACGCGCGGGCGACCTCACGGCGTGGGCTGGCGATCGGCGGCGCGGCCACCGGGGTGTTCGCGCTGCTCTCGCTCTTCCTCGGCGTGGTGCTGCGCGGCTGAGCGGACGTCTAGCGGCGGCGGGGACCGTAGTTCTTGTCCACGACCGCCAGGGCGATGAGCACGAACGCGGCGGCGCGGAGCATGTAGACCCAGGTGCGGTACTCCGACGTCTCGTCGAGCGAGATGAGGACCACCCGGTTGACGGCGAAGACGGCGAAGGCCGCGGCGAAGGCGGCGAACAGCCGGTCGCCCGTGCTCTTCCAGTACTTGAGGAAGAACAGCGCGACGCCCAGCGAGGCGAGCATCGTCGCGCCGTCGAGGAAGTCGTTCACCGCGACTCCCAGATCAACCCGAACAGCAGGACGCTGACCGCGGCCAGGCCGGACGCGCCCCGGAGCAGCGAGAGGTCGATGTCCGGCAGGATGTTCTGGTCGATCACGAGGATCACGTTGTTGACGGCCAGGCCCACGAAGCAGAGCGCGCTCCACAGGAGCAGCCGCACGCGACCGGCCAGGTAGCTGCGGACCAGCAGCACCGCGCAGACCGTGCTGGTGATGGCGCACAGCGCGTAGGCCAGCGACGCGCCGCTCACGAGTCGCGGTCCTTGCGGAAGAGGAAGGCGTCGGAGAACTTCTGCGCAGGGTCCTCCTTGGACGTGTAGACGTGACGCGTCAAGGTCACCCTCCTTCGCGCGTAGCAGGTCGCCACCTGGTCGAGTGTCTCCCGCAGGGAGGGGTCCGCGGGCGCGAACCGGTAACCCTCGTCGACCGCCTCGAGCAGCCCACGACCGACCAGCGCGTCGAGCCAGGGCTGGATCGACTTGGCCGGCAGGTAGGACTCCCGCGCGAGGCCGTCGAGGCTCACCGTCTCGCCGTCGGCGGCGCGGACGAGCAGCAGCACCTCGAGCTGAGCGACCGAGAAGATCTGCTCGTCGAGGAACGCGACGACGTCCGGGGGGAGCGGGTCGGGTCCGGTCATGGCGGGGCCAACCGTAGACGGGTCGGGGCGGCTCACCTAGGACGGGTCACCGACGTCGCGGGACCGTCATGCGTCCGTCATGGAACTGCTCCGGCGTCAGGGTTTCGGGTTCCGCTGCGTGGGAAGCGGCTGGCACACGCTGCACAGCCGCCCGCCGTAGCAGGTCGTGCAGGGGTAGGCCTCGCCGTCGCGCCGGACCAGCGTGCCCAGCCCCTGGCACACCCAGCAGGTGCTGCGCCCGAGGCATCCGGGGCAGTCGGCGGTGCGCTGCGAGGCGAGAAGATCCAGGGCCACGTTGGCTGCTTCGGCTCCCGCCCGGCGGTGGCGTTGCTCCGGTTGCAGCAATCTGCGTCGGGACGCACCTGCGACGAGACACCGTTGATCAGCGGGGTTCAGGGGGTCTCTCTGTCGAAGACCTCCTGCATCCAACCCAGCGCCGCGACGGAGGCAGGGAAGCCGCAGGTGGTGATGGCGAGCAGTGCGATGGAGCGCAGGTCGTCCGGGGACGAGCCGTGCTGCAGCGCCTTTCGGGTGTTCGAGCGGACTGCCCCCTCGGACTCCGCCCCGATCGCGAGCGCCAGCTTGAGCAGCCGGTTGGTGGCCTCGTCGTACGGCGTGCGCTCGCGGATCCGGCGCGCCATCTCCCCCTGCGCCTCCGCGACGTCGGGGAAGCGCTCGGTGAAGTCGACGTAGACCGTGGGCAGGTGGTCGGGCACGGGAGTCCTCCTCGTACGGGCTGGGGTGCGACCGTACCGACCTAGTGGTGCGCGGGCTCCTTCGCGTGCACCGGCGGGCGCGGCACGCCGATCGGGACGACGTCCACGCCGGCAGGGCGCTTGCGGTAGACGACGTACGGCCGCCACAGGTAGGCGAGCGGGATGCTGAAGACGTGGACCAGCCGGGTGAAGGGCCACAGCGCGAGCAGCCCGAACGCGACCAGCGCGTGCAGCTGGTAGACGAGCGGCGCGGACGCCATCAGCTCGGCGGAGGGGTCGAGGGCGAAGACGCCGCGGAACCAGACGGAGACGTCCTCGCGGTAGTCGTGCCCGTGACCGAGCATCGACCCGACCTTGGTCGACATGCCGAGCAGGATCACGGCGACCAGCCAGCCGTAGAGCACCTTGTCCATGCGGGTCGTGACGCGCCGGACCCGGCCGTTGACGAAGCGCCGCGCGACGAGCAGCGCCAGCCCGACGGTGAGCATCACGCCCGCGGTGCCGCCGGCCACCAGCGACACCCAGTGGTAGACGTCCTCGGAGACGCCCACCGCCTCGGTCCACGACGCGGGCACGAGCAGCCCGAGCGCGTGTCCGCCGACGACCATCAGCATGCCGAGGTGGAACAGCGGCGAGCCCAGGCGCAGGATCCGGCTCTCGAGCACCTGGCTGGTGTGCGTCGACCAGCCCATCTGGTCGGTGCGCCAGCGCCAGGCGTGGCCGAGCACGAAGACGGCGAGGGCGGCGTAGGGGACGACGACCCACAGGAAGGTGGTCACGAGCACGGCTCCATCTGGCGGGAGAAGGTCGGGCGTTCGGGGGCGAAGAACTCGGGGCCGCTCTCCAGGCCGACCATCTCGTCGAGTGGCCCGTCGGAGGCGAGCGCGGCCACGGCCGCGCGATCGGCGTCGGTCATCTGCGGGAGCACCGCGCAGACCGCGTCGAGGACGGCGGCGTACGGCGATCCGCTGTCGGCGAGCGCTGCCGCGAGCAGGGCGATCCCGGCGCGGTGCTGGCGGAGCGGCGCCTCGCCCGCACCGGGTCCGGCGACGGCGGCGAACTCGAGCACCACCGGCAGGAAGTCCGGCAGCACCCGGTCGGTGACCGAGAAGCCGAGCGCGCGGTAGCGCTGCTTGAGGGTGAGCAGCGCGAGGCCGCGCTTGCGGGTGTCGCCGTGCAGGTAGTAGGTCAGGTCGAGGCTCGACTTGCGGCGCAGGTCGAACGTCTCGACGTAGCGGCGCTGCGTCTCGATCGCAGGGTCCGTCGCGATCGAGGTCGCGAGAGCGACCAGCCCCGCGTCGCCGACGGCGGTGGCCAGCTCGACGAGCTCCGGCCCGGCTGCGACGAGCTGCTCGTCGGGGTACTGCAGCAGCAGCGACGCGAGCGTGAAGAGGGCTGTCCGGTCGCTGCTCATGCCTTGCGCACCTGCAGCGTCGCGCCGAACAGCACCTGTCCGGCGCCGACCGTCTCGCCGCCCATGCCGGGGGCGCCGTCCTTCTCGAGGCTGCACGCCGCCGAGTTGGCGGTGTCCTCGAGCTCGGCGGCGTCGCGCTTGGCGGCGGCCGGGATGATGTAGCGGTCCTCGTACTTCGCGATGGCGAGCAGCCGGTAGAGCTCCTCGAGGTCCTCGGCGTTCATGCCCGTCGCGTCGAGCAGGTCCTGGCGGACGGTCCCGTCGAGGGTCAGCTCGCGCATGTAGCTGCGCATCGCCGCCAGCTTCATCAGCACGCCGCCGACGACGTCGGAGTCGCCTGCGGTGAAGATGCTGGCGAGGTACTCGACCGGGATGCGCAGGTCGGCGATCGCGTGGAAGACGTCGTCGGCGTCGGTCTCGTCGCCGCCCCGGTCCTTCACCGCGTCGAGGACGGGCGACAGCGGCGGGATGTACCAGACCATCGGCATCGTGCGGTACTCCGGGTGCAGCGGCAGCGCGACGCGGAACTTCATGGCGAGCTTCCAGATCGGCGACAGCTGGGCAGCCTCGATCCACTCGTCGTTCATGCCGGCCTCGATGCGCGGGAAGCAGAAGGTGCACTTCTCGGCCTTGCCGGTCGAGGTGTTCGTGTAGACCTTCTTGTACGGGCACGCCGTGACGCACATGCGCCAGCCGCGGCAGGTGTCCTGGTCGACCAGGACGATGCCGTCCTCCTCGCGCTTGTACATCGCGCCGCTCGGGCACGCGGAGACGCAGGCCGGGTTGAGGCAGTGCTCGCAGATGCGCGGCAGGTGGAACAGGAACGTCTTCTCGAACTCGAACTTCACCTTCTGGCGGGCCTCGGGGGTGAGCGTCGCGAGGTTCGGGTCCTGCGGGCCGTGCTCCGCGGTGCCGCCGAGCTGGTCCTCCCAGTTCGCGCCCCAGGTGATGGCCATGTCGTCGCCGGTCAGCCTCGAGATGGGCCGCGCTACCGGGGTGTCGTCCGTACGCGCCGGTGACGACAGCAGGGCGTCGTAGTCGTACGTCGCGGGTTCGTAGTAGTCGTCGATCGTCGGCAGGTGCGGGTTGGCGAAGATCTGGCCGAGGCGCTTGACGCGGCCGCCGGACTTCAGCTGCAGCCGGCCCTTGCGGTCGAGGACCCAGCCGCCCTTCCACCGCTCCTGGTCCTCGTAGCCCTTGGGGTAGCCGATGCCGGGCTTGGTCTCGACGTTGTTGAACCAGACGTACTCCGTGCCCTCGCGGTTGGTCCACGTCTGCTTGCACGTGACCGAGCAGGTGTGGCACCCGATGCACTTGTCGAGGTTCATCACCATGGCGACCTGGGCCAGGACTCGGACCATCTCAGTACTCCAGGTTCTGCGAGCGGCGACGGATGACGGTGATCTGGTCGCGCTGCGAGCCGATCGGGCCGTAGTAGTTGAAGGCGTACGTCAGCTGGGCGTGCCCGCCGGCCAGGTGCGTCGGCTTGACCATCAGCCGGGTCAGCGAGTTGTGGTAGCCGCCGCGCTTGCCCTTGCCGGTGCCCTTCTTCTCGGACTTCGGCACGTTCACGGTGCGCTCGGGGGAGTGGTACTGGAAGACGGTCCCCTCGGGCATCCGGTGGCTGACGATGGCGCGGGCGACGATCGTGCCGTTCTGGTTCACGGCCTCGATCCACTCGTTGTCCTTCACGCCGATCCGCTCGGCGTCCTGGACGCTCATCCAGATCGCGGGTCCGCCGCGGGACAGAGCGAGCATGAGCTCGTTGTCGTGGTACATGGAGTGGATCGACCACTTCGCGTGCGGCGTCAGGAAGCGCACCACCACGCCGTCGTCGACCATCTCGCCGGGCGAGCCGAAGTGGCGCACCATGTCGAGCGGCGGGCGGAAGCCGGGCAGCTGCTCGCCGAGCTCGGCGATCCAGTCGTGCGCGACGAAGAAGTGCTGCCGTCCGGTGAGGGTGTGCCAGGGCTTGTCGCGCTCGACGTTGAGGGTGAACGGCGAGTAGCGCCGGCCGCCCTTCTCCGAGCCGGACCACTCCGGGCTGGTGAAGACCGGCTGCGGTCCCTCCTGCGTCTGGGAGTAGGCGATGACGTCGGTCTCGTGCCCCTCGACCAGATCGGTGAACGGCTGCCCGGTGCGCTCCTCGAGGCGGGTGAACCCCTCGACCGCGACGCGGCCGTTGGAGACGCCGGAGAGGGCCAGGATCGCGTCGCACATCCGGTCGGCCGTGGCGATGCTCGGCCGACCTGCGCACGGGCCGTCCTCGATCACGCCGTTCTGGTGCTTGAGGTAGGCGATCTCGGCGTTCACGTCGACGGTGATGCCCTTGGTCGTGGTGCCGAGCGTGTCGAGCAGCGGGCCGACCGCACGCATCTTCGCGCCGATGGCGGTGTAGTCGCGCTCGATCGCCACCAGCTTCGGCATCGTCTTGCCGGGCACCGGCTCGCACTCGCCGCGCTTGTAGTCGCGGGCGCGCCCGTGCGGTGTCGCCAGCTCGTCAGGGGTGTCGTGCTGCAGCGGCGCGGCGAGGACGTCGGTGCGTACGCCGAGGTGGTCCACGGCCAGCTTGCTGAAGCCGTCGGCAAGTGCCAGGAAGGTGTCGTAGTCGGTGCGGCTCTCGAACGGCGGGTCGATCGCCGGCGAGAACGCGTGCACGAACGGGTGCATGTCGGTGGTCGAGATGTCGTGCTTCTCGTACCAGGTCGCGGCCGGCAGCACGACGTCGGCGTGCAGGCCGCTGTTGGTCATCCGGAAGTCCAGCACCGTCAGCAGGTCGAGCTTGCCGATCGGCGCCTCGGACCGCCACTCGACGTCGCGCGGCCGGCCGTCCTCGGGGCATTCGTCGAGCTGCGCGAGGGAGGTGGCGCCGAGCAGGTGGCGCATGAAGTACTCGTTGCCCTTGCTGGACGAGCCGAGCAGGTTCGCCCGCCACAGGGTCAGCGCGCGCGGGAAGCTGCGAGGGTCGTCCGGGTCCTCGGCGACGCCCTTGAGCCGGCCGGCCCGGAGCTCGTCGACGACGTACTGCTGCACCGGCACCCCGGCGGCCTTCGCCTCGTCGGTGAGGTCGAGCGGGTTGCGGGTGAACGCGGGGTGACCGGGGGTCCAGCCGAGCCGCTGGGCGTACGCCACGGCGTCCGCGAACGCCATGCCCGTGAAGCGGCCCTCGCCCAGCGGGGAGGACAGCTCGTCGGCGGAGACGCGCTCGTAGCGCCACTGGTCGGTGTGCAGGTACCAGAACGGCGTGCTGGCCATGTGCCGCGTCGGGCGCTGCCAGTCGAAGGCGAACGACATGTGCTGCTGGCCGGTGACCGGGCGAGCCTTCTCCTGGCCGACGTAGTGCGCCCAGCCTCCGCCGTTGACGCCCTGGCAGCCGGTCAGCGTCACCAGCGCGATGAACGCGCGGTAGGTCATGTCGGAGTTGAACCACTGGTTGGTGCCGGCGCCGAGCGCGATGAGCGAGCGGCCGCGGCTGCGCTCGGCGTTGCGCGCGAACTCGCGGCCGATGCGGGCGGCGAGCTCGGCAGGCACCGACGTGATCGCCTCCTGCCAGGCAGGGGTGTACGGCTGGGACGCGTCGTCGTACGACGTCGGCCACTCGCCGGGCAGGCCGTCGCGCTGCACGCCGTACTGCGCCAGCAGCAGGTCGAAGACGCTGGTGACCAGGTGCTCGCCGACCTGCTTCACCGGCACGCCGCGGCGCATGATGCCGCCGCCCTCGGTCGCGCCGACGTCGAAGCGGGGCATGAGCACCTCGGCCGTCTCGGGCGTGCGATCGAGCAGGCCGAGGGCCGGGACGACGTCGCCGAGGTCGAGGTTCCAGCTGCCCATGCCCTCGGCACCCCAGCGGAACCCGAGCGAGCCGTTCGGGACGACCAGCTCACCGGTGACCTCGTCGACGAGAACTGTCTTGTGGTCGGCGTTCTCGCTCGTGTCGCCGAGGTCCGCCGCGGTGAGGAAGCGGTCCGCGGTGAGGTTGCCGTCGGCCGTACGCCGCAAGGTGACGAGGAAGGGCAGGTCGGTGTACTTCCGTGTGTAGTCGAGGAAGTACGGCACCTGTCGGTCGCGGAAGAACTCGGTCAGCACGACGTGGCCCATCGCCATCGCGAGGGCGCCGTCGGTGCCGGGGTGCGGGGCCAGCCAGTCGTCGGCGAACTTCACGTTCTCGGCGTAGTCCGGGCTGACCGCGACGACCTTGGTACCGCGGTAGCGCGCCTCGGCGAGGAAGTGCGCGTCCGGCGTGCGGGTGATGGGGATGTTGCTGCCCCACATCACCAGGTAGGTGCTGTTCCACCAGTCGGCCGACTCGGGCACGTCGGTCTGGTCGCCCCACACCTGCGGGCTCGCGATCGGCAGGTCGGCGTACCAGTCGTAGAACGACAGCAGCGTGCCGCCGATGAGCGAGTGGTAGCGGGTGCCGGCCGCGAAGGACGCCATCGACATCGCGGGGATCGGGGAGAAGCCGACGACGCGGTCCGGGCCGTAGGTCTTGGTCGTCCAGACGTGCCCGGCCGCGACCATCTCGACCGCCTCGTCCTGCGTCGCGCGGACGAAGCCGCCCTTGCCGCGGGCCGACTTGTACGCCTTCGCCTTGAGGTCGTTCTCGACGATGTCGGCCCAGGCGAGGACCGGGTCGCCGAGGCGGTCCAGCGAGTCGCGCCACATGGCCATGAGGACGCCCCGGACGTACGGGTGCTTCACGCGGCTGGGCGAGTAGGTGTACCAGCTGAACGACGCGCCACGGGGGCAGCCGCGGGGCTCGTAGTCGGGGCTGTCCGGACCGGTCGTCGGGTAGTCCGTGGCCTGGTGCTCCCAGGTGATGAGGCCGTCCTTGACGAAGACGTTCCAGCTGCAGGAGCCGGTGCAGTTGACGCCGTGGGTTGACCGGACGACCTTGTCGGCGCTGTAGCGGTCCCGGTAGAAGCTGTCCCAGCTGCTGTCGCTGACCTGGTGCAGGGTGCGGCCGTCGGTCGACACCGTCTCCTTGGTGAGGAAGCGGCGGGCCGCGAGCAGCGGTCCGGTGCCGGGGACGGTCGTGCTGCGCGGGGGCGTGGTGGTGCGGTCCACGGGTCTGCTCCAGGCGTCGGTGCGGGGTGTCTGTCCAGCCTCGGGCGGGAGGGGCCTGCCTGACCCGGGACCAAGGTCCCGCCGGGTCCGGCCGACAGTCCCTCAGTCGGGGACCAGGACCTGCTCGACGGGGCGTCGCCCGGTGCGGGCGGTGCCGAGGCCGGAGGGGTAGCCGGTGCGCAGCACCATCTGCGGTGCCCCCTGCAGGGCGAGCACGCCGCGCAGCGCGTCCCGCACGGTCGGCAGCTCGAGGGTCAGCGTGGCCGGTGCTGCGACCAGCCCGGCATCGGTCGCCTCGAGCAGCACGCGCGCGAGCGCGCGGCCGGAGCGCACCCAGTCGACCGGCTCGTCGCCGGCGGTGCCGAGGACGAGGACGACATCGCGCAGGCTGGTCTCGCGGGCTACCGGTGAGGCGCTGTTGCGCGGCGCCCAGCCGGGAACGAGGTCGGCGGGCAGGCCGTCGGCCGGGGTGGGCTCGTCGCGGGCCCACGCGGCGCGCTCCTGCCGGGCCTCGACGTCGGCGCGCAGGCTCGCCTGGGCGTGCGCCTGCAGGACGGCGAGCTCGAGCATGTCGCCGGTCGAGAGAACTTGCAGCCAGGCGCCTTCCGTCTCCGCTGCCTGCTCGAGGCGGGCGAGCACGTGGCTCGAGACCGGCTCGTCGGAGAACGCGCTCCGGTCGGTGTGTCGCCGGGGGACGGCCGCGAGCAGCCGCAGCTCGTGGGCGGTCGCCGGGACGGCGTGCACGAGAGCGAGCTCGGCGACGACGTCCGGCTCGGGAAGCAGCGTGGGGGTTCCCGTCATGCCGAGAGCGCGCAGGGCGAGCTGGGCGTTGAGCGAGGCGGCGCCGCAGCTGATGTGCATCTCGCGGCCGGCCGGGTCCTGCCGGGGGAGCAACCGGCTGCGGTCCGCGCGCACCTGCACGCGATCGGGCAGGACCGCGAACAGCCAGGGCTGGCTGTTGTGCACGGACGGTGCGGCGGTGGCGGCCTCCACGACGGAGTGCGCCTGGGAGGGGGAGAGCATGGGGTCAGGGTGCGGTCGCTCCGCCGGGTCGTGCCTGAGGCGAAGGTCCCGGGTGGTGAGTGCTTCCGCCTCCTGCACGCCCGTCGTACCCGGGGCAGACTCGGACCATGACCACGACTGCTGAGCGCTCGTCGTCCGTGGAGGTGCCGGCCCGCCGGCCGATCGCGTGGTGGCCGCTGCTCGCCGGGCTCCTCGTGGTGCTCGCCCTCGGTGGCGGGCTGCTGCTCGGCCGCGGGATGACCTCCGGCGTCGAGCGGATCGACAACCCGGTCGACGTCGGCTTCGCGCAGGACATGAAGATCCACCACGCGCAGGCGGCCGAGATGAGCGCGATCGTCCACGCGCGCTCGTCGGATCCGGACGTGAGCTACCTCGCCCTCGACATCCTGACCACCCAGCAGGCGCAGATCGGCATGATGAGCGGCTGGCTCGACCTGTGGCGGCAGACCCAGACCTCCACCCGGCCGGTGATGTCGTGGATGGGGCACGCGGGCCCGATGGAGGGGATGGCGACCGACGAGGAGATCGCGGCGCTGAAGACGCTGCCGGTGAAGCAGATGGAGGAGCAGTTCCTCCGGCTGATGATCCGCCACCACGCCGGCGCGCTGCCGATGGCGGCCTACGAGGTGGAGCGCGGTGAGAGCCCGGAGCTGGTCGGGCTGGCCCGCGGGATGGAGCAGGGGCAGACGGCTGAGATCGACCAGATGCAGACGATGCTCATGGAGCGCGGCTGGAAGATGGAGCCAGGCTTCGGGCACAGCAGCCACTGAGGCATGGCGGTCGCGCTCGCGGGAGGAAGCACGTGCACCTCGGGGTGCGCCGGGGTGGATCGTGCACCTGGAGCCTCGATGGGGGCGAGCGGCGCGTCCTTCCTCCCAGCGGTGGGCCATCCTGTGGGGCATGCGGTTCTACGCCGAGGTGCTCCTCGCCCTGGTCGTCTCGGGGATCGGCGTCATCGCCGCGCTGCTCGGCGAGACCGACGACGCCCCGGGGCTGGTGGGCATCGGCTGCCTGCTGGTGGCCGGGGCCGTGCTGCTCGGCGTGCGAGCCGGACGCCGCAGCCGGTAGTGCCCGCCGAGGCACCCGGTATGCTGCCCTCTCGTGCCGCTCGCGGCACACGCGCCCGTAGCTCAACGGATAGAGCACTTGACTACGGATCAAGAGGTTAGGGGTTCGAATCCCTTCGGGCGCACACGGTAACGCCGCTGGTCAGGCGGCTGTTGGCAGGGCGCTCACACCGGGACAGTCCGCCGGCCTGTAGCCGACGATGTAGCCACAGCGGCATTCTCGTGTTGGGGACTGCGCGAGCAGGTGCCGCGCGGCTCGCCACACTGGTGTCCCTTGCGGAGTCGCTTTCGTAGCGGGGCAGGGTGACGCTTCGAAACCGACGAAAGGTGCGTGTCCGCGTTGGGGCTCTTCGGAGGCAAGAAGTTCAAGGTTGGCGATCGCGTCGAGTACCGGAACCCGGACCGTGAAGGGGCCGTCATCACCGGCGTGGTTGAGGACGTTCAAGAAGACATGGGCACGCAGCCACTCGTCTTCTTCGACTGGGAAGACACGCCGGAGGGAGGCTACGGACCACCCTTCATGTACCTAGACGAGTGCAAGCGAACAGTCCGGCGCGCCTGAGACGACGTGGAGGTAGTGCCCGGCGCCGCCCTAACCGGCTCATTGGGGGCGGTTGACCAAATCACTTACGCGGCTCACGAGCCGGGCTTTCAGGTCTTCGAGACCCTCCCGGTTGGGCAGGTAAGACAGGTAGCGGATGTGCTGCACGTCGAACGGGACATCGCTGGCTGACTGCGTGATGTGGATGACGTCTCGGCCGAGGGTGTGGGCGATCCCCGTCTCGTACATGACGTTCGCGTTCCTGCCCGACAGGTCCGAGATGACGACTCGCGCCCGCCAGAGCAGCGAAACGACATCATCGATGACGGTGTCGTTCTCCCAGATGTCGTCCGCGCGCAGGCAGCGAAGGTCGAGGGATGTCACCGCGTCCTTCAAGGCGTTGTAGACGGGAGTGAACCCGGCGCCGAACGGCATCATCACCGCCACAAGGTCTTGCTCTCGCGGGGACGACGGAAGGTTGAAAACCTTGGGTGTAGGTGTGGATGACAACTCATCGAACAACACGCCGTGTAGATCGGCGTCCTTCACGGACCAGTGATGGCGGGTGAACTGAAAGTCGCCTATCCCAAGTTCATTCGCCTTCGCGACCACAAGAGTGCTGGGGACCACCCGCAACGGCGTGAACTGGTACCGGAACGTCCCTCCGCTCGGCGTCAAGTGGTGCAGGCGTCCGATCCTTGCGACTTGTTCTGAATCGCCGTCGCCGGTCTCGGGCATGACGACCGTTGGCAAGTTCACGAGCCGACTCACGTCGATCCGGCCATCCGGCCGGATGTACTGGCGCACAGGGTCTTCCGTGTACTCCAACATGCGCGCGGCGCCTGCAGAGCCGTCGGTGTAGCCGACGATCAGGTTGAACATGCCCGGAGGCTAGCGATGTCTTCAGCAGTACGGCGTGCAGCGGAGTGCCCATGTACGCGCGCTTGGCGGACCGACGGCCCTTCCACACAAAGTTGAGAATGACGCTGGCGATCGGCGTGTCGACTAGCTTTGAGATTGTCCTTATGCCAAGCTTTCGAGTGACCTCTGCCTTCTGCGACACGCCCGGCGAGCGAGGTCCCACACCGTGTCGGGGGCCGGTGCTCTCATGGATCCAGCTCGGGCGCAAGGCGCGCCGTTCCCCCGGGCCGTTACAGAGAGGAAGGCCAATGGTTCCCCTGGGAACGACTGGCAAGACCGGGGAGCGCTCCCCGGAGAGTGGAGTCTGGGAGGTCGTTGGCGACGGAGGTACAGCCCCGATTGCCAAGCACAACGTCTTCCCGCCGTACAAGAACAAGGCCGTGACCTGGAAGCTCAAGCAGTACGCGTAGGCCAGGGCTGAAGCCAGCCGGCTGAGGGACCGAGGTACCTGAATTACCTCGGTCCCTCAGCCACTGGCGAGTCTAGGGCGATGAGTCGCCAGGCGGGTGGCTTCAGGCCCCCGCGCGCCGCGCGGCGGAACGCTCCTTCTGTCGGGGGCCGCCGATAGGGTTCGCGCATGAGCGGCCGCAAGCAGATCAAGCCCGCCCTGGCGGTTGCAACCCGAGGATTCCGATTCATCGACCTCTTCGCGGGCATCGGTGGCTTCCACCAGGCGATGACCGAACTCGGTGGCGAATGCGTGTTCGCGTCCGAGATCGATCGGGAAGCTCGCGCGGTGTACCGCGCCAACTACGGCATAGAGCCTGCGGGCGACATCCGACCTCTCACAGAAGGACCCGAAGTCCTAGTTCCAGAGCATGACGTGCTCTGCGCTGGTTTCCCTTGCCAGCCTTTCAGCAAGTCCGGCTTTCAGCGTGGCATGGACGAAACGCGTGGAACTCTGTTCTTCAACATCTTGAAGATCATCGAGGCCCGGCGGCCACGGTTCGTCATCCTTGAGAATGTTCGCAATCTCGCTGGTCCGCGGCAGCGCGCAACGTGGGACACAATCATCCTTAATCTGCGTCAACTCGGTTATCGAGTGCCCGACCGGCCGACCGTATTCAGCCCTCACTTTCTCAGCGAGAACGAGGATGGCCGGCCGCAGATTCGCGAGCGAGTGTTCATCCTCGCCGAGTACGTCGTGGAGAAGGATCTGGCTTGGATGGATGTCGATCCGCTGGTCGAGCGGGGGCCGGTATCAGGCTGGCACCCGCGTAAGTGGGACATCACGGACTGGCTTCAGGAGGACTCCGAGATCGAACATCTCAGCCGGTATGCGCTGCGTCCGAACGAACTGCAGTGGATTGCCGCGTGGGACGACTTCGTGAAGCGGCTGGCAGCGACCGAGCAGCTTCCAGGACATCCGATTTGGGCGGCCGAGTTCCGTTCAAAGGCCCGCTACTTCAGTTGGACACCGGCTTGGAAGGTCAACTTCCTGGAAAAGAACGCGGCGCTCTACCGGCGCAATCCCTGGATCGACGCTTGGAAGCGCCGCCACAACGTCGATGACTTCCCAGAGTCACGCCAGAAGTTCGAGTGGCAGGTCGGAAAGATCGACAACCCGGATCTCTGGAAGACAGTCATGCACCTCCGGCCTAGCGGACTGCGCGTGAAGCCTCCGACGTACCTCCCTGCTTTGGTCGCGATCAACCAGACGTCGATCATCGGGTCGCGCCGTCGGCGGATCACGCCGCGCGAGGCCGCCCGGCTGCAGGGGCTGCCTGACACCTTCGTACTGCACGAGAAGGACGCCGTGACGTACAAGCAGATGGGGAACGCCGTGAACGTCGGCGTCGTGAAGCACGTCAGCCGTGCGCTATTTGACGCAAGCGAAGTTGGCTGGCCGGCCGTACGTCTGCCCGACCCGGCGTCCGCGACAGCGTCTTAGGAGTCACATGGTTGAGAGCGGAAAGATCAACCGCCTGCCGTTGGTGCAGCTGCGGCTGGATCCGCTGAATCCACGCCTGCCTGAGGACGTGCAAGGCGGTTCGCAGCAAGAGTTGGCGGAGTACATCTCTCAGGCGTACGACCCGCTCAGTGTGGCCACTTCGATTGCGGAGCACGGCTACTTCGAATCTGAGCCGCTGATCGCGGTGCCGGAGGGAGACGTCTTCGTTGTCGTTGAGGGCAACCGACGGCTGACGGCGCTCCTGGGTCTGACGGATCCAGGAATCCGGGCCAAGCTGGAGTCGCCGAGTCTCTGGCAGGCGGCCGCAGCGGATGCCGAGGCCAAGCACTCGCTGCCGGTCGACGTCCCCGTGCTGGTGGTGTCGGATCGGAAGACCGTCGCTCCGATCATTGGCTTCCGGCACATCTCCGGGATCATGCAATGGGAGCCATTTGCCAAGGCCCGCTTCATCGCGGCCCTCGTCGACGATGAGGGCCTGCCATTTGCGGAGGTCGCGGCCCTGGTCGGCGAGAAGCGCGGCGATGTCGCGAGCAACTACAGGAACTACTCGATCTTGAAGCAAGCTCGTGAGGCCCACGAGCTCGACACCGATCGTGTCGAGGAAAGCTTTGGTGTCTTCACGTCAGCCATGGGTCATAGAGCCTTGCGGACCTTCATCGGTGCGCCGGATCCCGGCCAAGTCCAGACGGGCGCGGATCCGGTGCCTGACGAGAAGACCGACGAACTCGGTGAGTTGCTGACCTGGATCTTCGGTGACGAGGGTGGCCAAGGTCGGGTGATTGCGGAGTCGCGTGATCTCGGCCTGCTTGCGCGAGTCGTGAGCAGCCCGGGAGGACTGAAGTCGCTGCGCTCACAGGGCGATCTGAAGACTGCTGCAGAAGCAACGGCGGACGGCTCGGAGGACGTCCGAAAGAAGGTCGTTAACAAGTTGCTGAGCGCACGCACTGGCCTCCGAGCAGCGGCTGAGTTGCTGGCTGAGTTGGAGGCTCTCGACGAGGAACTGACGGCTCTCGTCGACGACTGCGAAGAAGCGTTGAGCGACATCAAGGCTGCCGCGGCCCCATGAGCGCCCCCCTGCCACACGCCGTGTTCCTCGTTCAGCAGGCGGCCGACGAGCAACTGCT